>QCKW01000001.1 GCA_003215055.1 Pelagibacteraceae bacterium AG-410-N23
TCCCAAAAATTAGAAAATTTTTCAAGAAGATTTTTAACTATAATTTAAAATGACTTTCAAACTTAATCGTTCATCAAAGGAACCTATGAGTGAAATAAATGTTACCCCTTTTGTAGATGTAATGTTAGTTCTTTTAATTATATTTATGGTAACAGCACCTCTACTTACTGTAGGAGTTCAAGTTGATTTGCCAGAAAGTTCAGCAGACTCGCTCCCGGAGGAGGCAGAACCTTTGACTTTAAGTATAAATTCTAAAGGAGAAATATTTATTCAGGAGTCAAAAGTTGAATACGAAAAAATCATAGCAAAAGTTTTGGCAGTTTCAAAAAATAGAACTGATACGAGAATATATGTAAGAGGTGATAAAACTATTAACTATGGAAGAGTTCTTGAAATTATGGGATTATTGTCAGGATCTGGGTTTACAAAAGTAGCATTGATTTCTGAGCCTTATAAAGAGAGATGATTAGAGAATGAGTAGAAGTTTAGTCATCTCTTCATTTTTGCATTTATTATTTATAGTAATAACAGCTTTAAGTTTGCCATTTTTGGCAAAAAAACCCATAGAACTCCCTCCTATAGTATCTATAGAATTGATACAAATAACTGATAAGACAAATATTCCTTTTGCTCCTAAAGCAAAAAAAACAATTGAAAAAATAAAAGAAGAAGAAAAAAAATTAGTTTCCGAACAGGCTCCACCAAAGAAAGTAAAAAAAATTAAACCCGACTCTGTTCCAATGCCAGATGATAAAGTAAAAAAAATAGAAAAAATTAAAGAAGATAAACAAAATCCTGAAAAAATTGATAATGAGGTAAAGCAAGTATCAGAGTTTGAAAAAGATGAATTATTTGACCCTAACAATATTGCTGCATTAATAGATAAATCTAAAGAGGAAAGTGGTGATACAACTAATAAAACAGATAAGATAACTCAAGATCAACAGAAAAATATTGAAAATGCTGGTTTGACATTGAGTGAAGAGGATGCTTTGAAGGCACAAATATTTGGTTGCTGGAGTATTCCTTTAGGATTACCATATAATGAAAATTTATTAGTAAGAATTAAATTAAGATTAAATTCTGATGGTACAGTTTTGCAATCAGAAATATTAGATCATGCAAGGATGAATAAACCAGGTCAAGGATTTTATAAAGTTTTAGCCGAAAGTGCATTGAGGGCTGTGAAGTTATGCCAACCACTAAGAGTTCCTACTACTGGTTATGAGCGCTGGAAAGAATTGCAACTAAATTTTGATGCAAGAGAGATGTTAGAGGGTTAATATGATTAAAATTATGAAGAAAAGTATTATTTTGTTTTTTTTGATTTTATCTCCAATTAAAGCTCTAGCTTTGATAGAAGTTGATATAACAAGGGGTAATTTAGATCCACTTCCAATTGCAGTTTCACCTTTGTCGATAGATGAGACATCAAAAAAAGGTTTTGAAAAAATCCTTAATAAAAAAAATATAGGATCTGAAATTTCAAAAGTTGTCGAAAATAATTTAAAAACTTCTGGACTTTTTAATCCATTAAATAAGGATGCATTTCTTCAAGCACCTGATATAGCGAATTTAAAACCAAGATTTGAGGATTGGAGTTTAATTAAAGCTCAAGCTTTGATAACTGGTAAAGTAAATTTAGTTGATGAAAAATTGAGAGTAGAATTTAGGTTGTGGGATGTTTTAGCAGGAAGAGAAATGATGGCACTTGCTTTTACTACTGTTCCATCTAATTGGAGAAGAGTTGGCCACATTATAACAGATAAAGTTTATGAGAGGCTTACAGGTGAAAAAGGATATTTTGATACTAGAATAATATATGTTGCTGAGGAAGGACCTAAAACCAGACGAGTAAAAAAATTAGCTATTATGGACCAAGATGGTGCAAACAACAAATTTTTGACACTTGGAAATGAACTTGTTTTAACACCAAGATTTAATCCAACAAGCCAAATGGTTACATATTTATCTTATTTTAGAAACCTACCTAGAGTATATCTTTTAGATATTGAAACTGGAATGCAAGAGGTAGTTGGTGATTTTCCAGGAATGACATTTGCTCCTAGATTTTCTCCAGACGGAAAAAAAATAATTATGAGTTTTGCTAAAGACGGAAATTCTGATATTTACACAATGGATTTAGAAAATAGAATTGTAGAAAAAATTACAAACCATCCATCAATTGATACATCTCCATCATATTCTCCTGATGGTAAATATATTTGTTTTAATTCTGATAGAAGCGGGTATCAACAAATCTACATTATGAAAAGTGATGGTACAAAAGTTAAAAGAATTTCTTTTGGCAAAGGATTATACGGAACACCCGTTTGGTCTCCACGAGGAGATTTGATAGCTTTTACTAAATTACATAAAGGAAAGTTTTATATTGGAGTAATGAGAACTGATGGCAGTGGAGAAAGATTATTAACCGAAAATTTTTATCAAGAAGCACCATCGTGGTCTCCTAACGGTAGAGTTTTAATTTTTTACAGAGAGACTGAAACTAACGATAAAGGAGAGGGTTTTTCTGCAAAATTATGGTCTATTGATTTGACTGGCTATAATGAAAGGTTAGTAAGCACTCCAACTGACGCCTCAGACCCATCATGGTCATCTTTATTAAGTAATTAAACAATATTCTCTTGATTTTTTAACTTGAAACATCTAATTAGTTGTGAAAAAGTTCAGTTATAGAAATATTGACCAAGGAGCAATAATGAAATTATATAAGATTTTAAAAAACGCTTTTTTAATATCTCTTGCTTGTTTAGTTTTATCAGCGTGTGCAACGTCGAAAAAAACAGGACAGATGCAAGGTGATGTTTATACAGGCAAAGAAACAGTTGAATATTTAGCTTCAGGAGTGCCTGATAGAGTTTTTTTTGCAACGAACGAATCCGTTTTAACAACAGCATCTAGGGAAACACTTAGAAAACAAGCTGCGTGGTTAAGAAAAAATTCAAAAATTACAGTTGTTTTAGAAGGACATGCAGATGAGAGAGGAACTAGAGAGTACAATTTAGCTTTAGGTGAAAGAAGAGCTAATGCAGCTAAAGATTACCTAATGACTTATGGAATTTCTTCAGACAGAATTTCTGTTTTAAGTTACGGTAAAGAAAGACCAGTGGACTCAGGTTCTAATCCACTTGCTTGGTCAAAAAACAGAAGATCTGTAACCGTAAAAGCAAATTAATTATTTAATTATCTAAGACCCTTGGACTATGTATGTTCGAGGGTCTTTTTTTTGCCATTATTTTAATAATAACTTTAAATATGAAGTTAATATTTAAAAACTTTTTCTTAAAATTTATAATAATTTTTTTTATAATAAATAATACTCACTCATTAGCTGATAATCACAATATTTATGAAGTGATTGAACAAATACAAAAAGATATTAAAACATTAGAAAAAGCAGTGTACTCTAGCGCTGTTACATTAAGTGAGAATAATCAAGAAAATTTAATTAATTCATCAAATAATAATTCTGAGGATGTATTGACTAGACATTTATTAAAACTTACAGAGATTGAAAATCAATTTCAACAACTTACAAACAAATTTGAGGAAATTAATTTCAAATTAGATAAATTGTCTAATAGAATGTCTAAGGTGCAAGCAGATAACCAAATAAGATTTCAAGATTTAGAAAATTTAGCAGCTGGTGATGAAACAAAAAAAAAATTAACTAAAAAAGATAAAAAAAATGAAGATATTTTACCTGGAAGCTCGCAGCCTCAAGATTTAGGTTCGATATCCTACAAAGACACAGAAACAAGTAATGAGAAACAACAAACTCAATCAATTGATACTACTTCTACAATAGTCACAGAAACTTTTGTAACTGATGAAAAAATTCTTCCAAATGAAACTCCAGAAAAACAATATGAATTTGCTACGAGTTTTTTAAAGGTTGGAGATTATTCAACAGCTGAAAAAGCTCTAAGAGAGTTTGTAGTATCACATCCAGAACATGATTTGGCGGGAAATGCTCAATATTGGTATGCAGAGACGTTTAGAATAAGACAACTTTATACAGATGCTGCATCTGCATATTTAGAAGGTTATCAAAAATATCCTAAAGGTGAAAAAGCTCCTATAAATTTATTAAAACTTGGAGTTTCAATGGTTCAGATTGGAGAAAAAGATCAAGGGTGTAAAATGATTAATGGTGTAGAAAAACAATATCCAAAAGCAAATCAATCTGTTATCCAAAAAGCAAAATATGAGTCTCAAAAATTTGAGTGTAAAAATAAAAATTCCTAAAATTTTATTAGAAAAATTAAGAAATAAAAAGATTAATAGAATTTATAAAAAATTTGAAAAATCACTTAATATTAATCAAAACTTTGTTGTAGCTGTTTCAGGAGGCGCAGATAGTCTTGCATTGTGTTTTCTTTCGAGAATTTATTCAATAAAAAAAGGGTTAAATTGCAAATTTTATATTGTTGACCATAAGTTAAGACCAGAATCTACAAAAGAAGCTGAAAATGTAAAAAAAATTTTAAAAAGGTTTTCTATTAAGGCTGAAATTTTAACATGGGAAGGAAAAAAATCATTTTCAAACATTCAATCAGCAGCTAGAAAAAAAAGATTTCAATTATTGTTCACAAAGTCAGATAAATTTAATATTAATGATATTTTATTAGGGCACCACCAAGATGATTTAATCGAAAATTTTTTTATAAGAATATTAAGAGGAAGTGGATTGAAAGGTCTTATTTCACTAAGTAAGAGAACTAGAATTTTAGATAAAAATATCCACAGACCTTTACTAGATCAAAAAAAAGAGGATTTACAGTTCGTTGCTAATTACGTTTTTAATTTTTACGTCTCTGATCCGTCAAATGAGGATAAGAAATTTAAAAGAATTAGAGTTAGAAAAATGATTAGCCAGATTAAGAAAGAAGGATTTGATAAAAAAAAAATGATGATGACTATCCAAAATTTGAAATATTCAAATGATGCAATAAGTTTTTACTATAATTCAAATTTAGAAAAAAACACTTTCTTTTCACCAAAAAAAAAATTTTATCTGTTAAATGATCAATTCTTTGATCAACCTCACGAAATTATCTTTAGAGGCTTGTCAGATATCATAAAAATTATAGGAAAAAAATTTAATTTTGTTAGAGGAAGAAAACTAGACCATGTGATTCATGAAGTTAGAAAAGACAAATTTTATAGAGGCACTTTAGGAGGTTGTAAGATAAAAAGGGTCAATCAAACGGTAATTATATCAAAAGAGCACTAAAAAATCTTAGATTGTCTAAAATGCCACTTGTTTAATTTATAATAACTCTTATTTTAAAGATATGAATATGAAAAATATAGCTATGTGGGCAATAATAGTTTTTTTAACTATCGGCCTGTATAATATGTTTAAAAATCCTCAATCAAATATAAGAGGAGCAAATCAAATTATATTTTCAGATTTTTTAACTTCAGTCGATAACGGCGAAGTTGTTAAAGTAGAAATTCAAGGAAATAATATCAAAGGAGTATTTTCTAATGGGAATGCTTTTACAACTTATTCTCCAAATGATCCAAATTTAATTGAAAAACTCTCAGATAAGGGCGTTAGTATTTCAGCTGCACCATTAGATGAAAAAATGCCATCACTTTTTGGTGTCTTGCTCTCTTGGTTTCCAATGTTGCTTTTAATTGCAGTTTGGATTTTCTTTATGAGACAAATGCAAGGCGGTAAAGGTGGAGCAATGGGATTTGGAAGATCAAAAGCCAAAATGATGAATGAGCTTAAGGGAAAAGTTACCTTTAATGATGTTGCGGGCGTAGAAGAAGCAAAAGAAGAAGTAGAGGAGATTGTTGAATTTTTAAAAGATCCAAAAAAATTTAGTAGACTTGGAGGAAAAATTCCAAGAGGAGCATTATTAGTGGGACCACCAGGAACTGGTAAAACTTTACTAGCTAGAGCTATTGCAGGTGAAGCTGGAGTTCCTTTTTTTACAATTTCAGGCTCAGATTTTGTTGAGATGTTTGTTGGTGTTGGAGCATCAAGAGTTAGAGATATGTTTGAACAAGGAAAGAAAAATTCTCCCTGTATAATTTTTATTGATGAAATCGATGCAGTTGGAAGAAGTAGGGGCGCAGGTTTAGGTGGAGGAAATGATGAAAGAGAACAAACTCTTAATCAATTGCTTGTTGAGATGGATGGTTTTGACACTAACGAAGGTGTAATAATAATTGCTGCAACGAATAGACCAGATGTTTTAGATCCAGCATTATTGAGACCTGGACGATTCGATAGACAGGTAGTGGTTTCAAATCCTGATATTATAGGAAGAGAAAAAATTTTAAAAGTTCATGTAAAAAAAATAAAAATGGGACCAGATGTAAATTTAAGAACAATTGCTAGAGGAACTCCAGGGTTTTCAGGTGCTGATCTTGCAAATCTAGTAAATGAGTCAGCTTTATTGGCTGCAAGAAAAAATAAGAGAATTGTAACTCTTACTGAATTTGAAGAAGCTAAAGATAAAGTGATGATGGGTGCTGAGAGACGTTCAATGGTTATGACAGAAGATGAAAAAAAATTAACAGCCTATCATGAGGGTGGACATGCTTTAGTGTCATTCAATATGCCTGTTTATGACCCTATACATAAAGCTACAATTATACCAAGAGGTAGAGCATTAGGTATGGTAATGAATTTACCAGAAAGAGATAAACATGGTCATTCAATTAAATACCTGAAGGCAAGATTAGCAGTATGTTTTGGGGGAAGAGTTGCAGAAGAAGTTATTTTTGGAAAAGATAATATTTCTACAGGTGCAGGTGGTGGAAGTGGATCAGATATTAATCAGGCTACTCAATTAGCAAGAGCTATGGTTACAAAATATGGAATGAGCGAAGAGATGGGACCAGTTGAATATGGTGAAAATCAAGAAGAGGTCTTTTTAGGAAGATCAGTAACTCAAACTCAGTCTGTATCTGAAGAAGTTGCTCAAAAGATTGATAAAGAAATTAGAAAATTAGTTGATGAAGGCTACAATAAAGCTAAAGAGATTTTGACAGAAAAAATTGATGATTTACATAAAATTGCAAAGGCTCTTATGACTTACGAAACTTTAACTGGGGAAGAAATCGAAAATATTATCAATAAGAATATATATCCTTCAGACAAACAAGACTTAAAAGTTGAAGATGATAAAGGTTCTGCGATGGGCGCTTTAGGACTAAAACCAAAAATTGTTCATTAATCTTTAATGATAAAATATTACACTAGAGCGTGTAATTTTTATTATGGTTCAATTTCAAAAGAAAAAATTAAAAAAAAACTATCCATACCTTTGCATGGAAATGAATTAATTTCATTTGATACCATTGAGATAATATCAAGAAAGAACATCAAAAGAATAAATGTAAAAAAATTGAATAAACTTCAACCTAAAATAAAAAAAAAAGCACAATACGACATTAAACAGGTTTCAAAAAAAAAAATATTTAAAGGTCTTGAACTTACAAATCTACCTATCCTAATGGGTGTTCTAAATCTAACACCAGATAGTTTTTCAGATGGTGGTAAATATACTAAAAAAAATTTAGGTGAACTTCATGCACAAAAATTGATTAAAGATGGAAGTGATATTTTAGATATTGGAGGAGAGGCGACAAACCCTGGATCAAAAGAAATAAATTTAGAGGAGGAATGGAAAAGAATTTTTCCGACATTATTGAAATTAAAAAAAATAAAAAAATTTATCTCACTTGATACTAGAAAAAGTGAAATTATGGAAAGAGGTATAAAAAATAGAGTAAATTTGATCAACGATATTTCTGGTCTTGATCACGATGTAAATACTATAAACATTTTATTAAAAACAAAAATTCCATTTGTCATACATCATATACAAGGTAATCCAAAAACCATGCAAGACAATCCCAAATACAAGAATGTTGTACTAGATATTTACGATTTTTTTGAAAAAAAAATTAAATACATTAGGTCTAAAGGCATAAGTCATAATAACATAATTTTAGATCCAGGAATCGGTTTTGGTAAAAACTTGAAACATAATATTACCTTGTTAAGAAATATTTCTATTTTTCACTCTCTGGGTTTTCCTGTAATGTTAGGAACTTCAAGAAAAAGATTTATAAAATATTTGTCTGGAACAAATGATAGTAAAGAAAGATTAGGAGGGACGATATCCTCAAATTTGTTTGCAATGATGCAGGGAGTTCAAATTTTAAGAGTACATGATGTTAATGAAGTTAATCAAAGTATTAAAGTCTTTAATTCGTTAAAATTTTAAAATGTCAAAAAAATATTTCGGCACAGATGGAATAAGGGGTAGAGTCAATCAAACTAAAATTAATGGAGAAATGTTTTTTAAATTTGGTCTTGCAGCTGGAACTTATTTTAAAAATCAAAAAAAAATTAAACAAACAGCAATAATTGCCAAAGATACTAGGTTATCAGGTTATACTTTAGAGCCTGCGCTAGTTTCCGGACTAACTTCAGCAGGTATGCATGTTTATACACTTGGACCACTCCCGACAAATGGTCTTGCGATGTTAACAAAAAAATTACGAGCAAATATGGGCATAATGATTACGGCCTCCCATAATCCGTTTTATGATAATGGTTTAAAATTATTTGGACCAGATGGATTAAAATTATCAGATAAAATCGAGAAAAAAATTGAAAAATTAATTGATTGCAGAATTGTTAAAAATCTTTCTGAACCAAAAATTTTAGGAAGAGTTAAAAGATTGGAAGATGCAAATGAGAGATATATTAAAATTTTGGTAAATAATTTTCCAAAAAACTTTAGCCTAAAAGGAATGAAAATTGTAATAGATTGTGCAAACGGAGCAGCATATAAATCTGGACCAAAACTTCTTAAAAATTTAGGGGCAAGAGTTTACGAATTTGGGACTACCCCAAATGGTTTTAATATAAATGATAAATGTGGTTCGACTTTTCCAAATAAAATAAAATACTTAGTTAAAAAATATAAAGCTCATTTAGGTATATCTTTGGATGGAGATGCCGATAGAATTATTATATCTGATGAAAAAGGCAACATAATTGATGGAGATCAAATTATATCAATGTTAGCCAAAAGATGGAAAAAAAAAAGAATTCTTAAAGGCGGTGTTATTGGCACTTTAATGTCAAACTATGGATTGCAAAATTATTTTAAAAAACAAAAAATAAAATTTATAAGAGCAAATGTTGGTGATAGGTATGTTAAAGAAAAAATGAAAAAATATAATTTCAATCTAGGAGGAGAACAGTCTGGTCATATAATACTTGGAAAGTTCGCCACAACTGGAGATGGCTTATTAGTTGCTTTAGAAGTTTTATTTTCAATGAGAAAGGGGAAAAAAGCTAGTGAGCTATTTAATACTTTTGAGTCTACACCGCAAATTTTAGAAAATATTTTAGTAAAAGATAAATCAATTATAAATTCAAAAAGATGTAGAATTGCAATCAAAAAATCTGAAAAATTAATTAAAGATCAAGGTAGAATGCTCGTAAGAAAATCAGGAACAGAACCCAAGATAAGAATAATGGGAGAATCTAGTAATATTCCTTTATTAAAAAAATGTATTAATATAGTTAAGAAATCAATAAATTAAATTGAAACCAAATTCTAAAATATTAATAATTGCTGGCTCAGACTCTTCTGGAGGAGCAGGAATTCAAGCAGATATTAAAACTGTTACAGCTCTTGGTTCTTATGCGTTAAGTGCTGTTACCGCTGTTACAATTCAAAATACGACAGGAGTCAGATCAGTGATACCTATAAAACCTTCTGAAATTAAAGATCAAATAATTTTTTCTAGCAACGATATAAAACCTGATGCAATTAAAATTGGTATGTTGCATTCCAAACCTGTCATAGAAAAAGTTTTAGAGTCGTTAAAAAAAATAAATGTAAGAAAAATAATTTTAGATCCAGTAATGGTTGCTAAAGGAGGTGCTAAGTTGATTAATAAAGAAGCTATAGCGTTTTTAAAAAAAAATCTTATAAAAAAAGTTCTTTTAATTACTCCAAATATTCCAGAGGCTGAAATTTTAACAGGTATAAAAATTAAAAATAAAGAAGACATGATATTTGCTGCCAATAAAATACTAACCTTTGGTGCTAAAAATGTATTAATAAAAGGTGGTCACCTTAAAACGAAAAATGTGGAGGATATTCTTTTAAATAAATCAGATTTGAAAGTTTTTATTAATCCAAGATATAAATCAATTAATACTCATGGCACTGGATGTACATTATCAAGTGCAATTACAACTTTTCTTTCATGTGGAAAAAGTATTAAGAAAGCTTGTGAATTAGGGATTAAATATGTAAATTTTGCAATATTAACTAATCCAAAATATGGAAAAGGTCATGGTCCAATAAATCATCTTAACTCAATAGAAATTAAAAAAAAATTTAGATAATGAAAAATATAGCAGTTGTTGGTTCTCAATGGGGAGATGAAGGTAAAGGAAAGATTGTAGACTGGCTTTCTGAACAGGCGGATGTTGTTATCAGATTTCAAGGAGGCCATAACGCTGGACATACTTTAGTAATAGATGGAACTACTTATAAACTTCGTTTATTACCATCTGGAATAGTAAGAAAAAACAAAATTTCTATAATTGGAAATGGGGTAGTTGTTGATCCTTGGGCTTTGCTTGATGAAATAAACGAAATACAATTAAAAAATGTCGTAGTAAATGAGAATAATTTTATTATTTCAGAGTCTGCGAATTTGATACTTCCTTTTCATAAAGAGATGGATGAAATAAGAGAAGATGCAGCAGGAAATGAAAAAATTGGAACGACCAGAAGAGGAATTGGACCAGCCTATGAAGATAAAGTAGGAAGAAGGTCGATTAGAGTTATGGATTTGAGATCTGAAAAAAATTTAGATCAAAGATTAGAATTAGTTTTATCTCATCATAATGCAATTCGAAAAGGTTTGGGAAAAAAAATTTTTGAAAAACAAAAATTGAAAAAAAATCTTTTAAAAATAGCTCCTGAGATTTTAAAATTTTCACAACCTGTTTGGCTCAAAATTGATGAGTTTAAAAGACAGAAAAAAAAAATATTATTTGAGGGGGCGCAAGGAATTTTATTAGATGTAGATCATGGCACCTATCCGTTTGTTACTTCTTCTAACACAGTAGCATCAAGCGCAGCAACTGGTACAGGATGTGGACCAAACTCTATAAATTATGTGTTAGGTATAACCAAAGCCTATACAACAAGAGTAGGTGAAGGTCCTTTTCCCACAGAACTTAAAGATGATATTGGAGAAATGTTAGGAGTAAGAGGTAAAGAATTTGGCACAGTGACAAGTCGTAAAAGAAGATGTGGTTGGTTTGACGGAGTGCTAGTAAGACAGACAATAAAAATTTCAGGTATAAATGGCATAGCTCTTACTAAGTTAGATGTGCTAGATGAATTTGATGAAATTAAAATGTGTATACAATATGAATTAGATGGCAAAAAGATTGATTATTTACCTGCATCTGTCGAAGATCAGTTAAAAATAAAACCTATTTATAAAACATTTCCTGGCTGGAAAGTTTCGACTAATGGGGTTAAAAATATGGATGATCTTCCTGACAATGCTAAAAATTATATTTACGCTGTTGAAGATTTTATTGGAACTAAAATATCTAGTGTTTCTACGAGTCCAGAAAGAGAAGATACAATTTTAATTGAAAATCCCTTCGAGATTTAGTTAGCTGGTAATAAATTTTTTGATTTAGCTAGAAGCAACATGTGTTTTTGTAGCTTTTCAAAAGCTTTATTTTCAATTTGTCTTACTCTTTCTCTACTAATTTTATATTTTTTACTAAGATCCTCCAGTGTTGTTGGGTCATCATTTAGTCTTCTTGAATATAAAATTTCTCTTTCTCTATCATTTAAAACTTTTATTGAGTCCTTTAATAAATCTTTTCTTTGTTTCATTTCTTCTTGATGCGCAAACTTGAGATCATGATCTAGTTCTTTATCTACAAGCCAATCTTGCCACTCATCTCCATCTTCACCAACCTGTGTATTTAGTGAGAATTCTTTACCAGATAATCTTCGATTCATTGAGACGACTTCATCTTTGCTTACATCAAGCTTATTTGCAATCTCATTAACATGTTCATTTTTTAAATCTCCTTCAGATTGTGGAGCAATTTGATTTTTTAATTTCTTTAAATTAAAAAATAATTTTTTTTGTGCTGTTGTTGTTCCAATTTTTACAAGGCTCCATGATCTTAAAATATATTCCTGTATTGATGCTTTTATCCACCACATAGCATAGGTTGCTAGTCTAAAGCCTTTTTCAGGTTCAAATTTTTTTACAGCTTGCATTAAACCTATATTACCTTCAGAAATCATTTCATTCACAGGTAAGCCATATCCTTTGTATCCCATTGCAATTTTAGCAACCAATCTTAAATGACTAGTCACAAGTTTTTCAGCTGATTTTAAATTTCCAGTTGTTTTCCAATTTTTAGCAAGCATATATTCTTCCTCTGCATCTAGCATTGGAAATTTTTTAATTTGTTCCAAATATGCAGAAAGTCCGCCCTCGTTACTTAGAGTAGGAAGATTATTATTATAACTCATATTCATAAAGCTTTATCTAATTAATTTTTATTTTTTTTCAATATTTTATTTACACGCATTTCTTAGGATTTTTAAAACTGTTTCAAGCTCATTTGGCAAAATTGAGTTAAAAATCATTTCTTTTTTTTTCTTTGGATGAAAAAAACCAATAGTTCGAGCATGAAGAAACTGTCTATTAAGGTTCATAAGTTTTTCTTCAAGAATAGGATTGATATTTTTTATTTTTCTTATTTTTTTTTTATATTTATCATCTCCCACAATGCTGTGGCCAAGATAATTCATGTGCACTCTAATTTGATGTGTTCTACCAGTCTCTAATTTACAATCTAGCAAACTTAGAGTTGGAATATTTTTATTTTCAAAAATTTTTAAAGTTTTATAATTTGTTATTGCTTTTTTTCCTTTTGTTCGACTTACTTCCATCATTTGTCTATTTTTTGAACTTCGTGTAATAAAAGTTTCAATCTTTCCTTGTGATGGTCTTAATTTACCCCAAACTAGTAAACGGTAAATTCTAGTAATGGTATGTTTACTAAATTGATTTGATAAATTTTCATGGGCTTGATTATTTTTAGCAATAACAATTAAACCAGACGTATTTTTATCAATTCTATGGACAATGCCAGGTCTTAGTTCATCTCCAATATTAGATAGAGAATTTTTGTCATAATATATTAAAGCATTAACTATTGTGTTATCATAATTACCAGCACCTGGATGCATAACCATTCCGGATGGTTTATTTATAATTATTAAATCATCATCTTCATAAATTATATCTAATTTATATTTGAAAGGCTTTAATGAAGTCTTTTTTGGTTCTGGTATAGCTAAATCAATATAATCTTCAAAAAATATTTTTTTTGACGGATCAGTTATAATCTTATTATTTATCTTTAATTTTTTATCTAAAATTAAATTTTTAATTCTTGTTCTACTAAAATCTTTTTCTCTTTTATTAATAAAAACATCAACTCTGATGTTATTTTCCTCTTTTTTGACGACCAAATTTATTTTTTTTTTCATAAAATGATATATTAATATTATATGCGCTTGTAGCTCAATTGGATAGAGCGCCTGACTTCGGATCAGGAGGTTGAGGGTTCAACTCCTTCCGGGCGCACCAAAATAAGTTGTATGTTTTATTTTTAAATATACAATATTTACTTTAAAGTAATTTTTAGTGAATACAAACTTTTAAGCACAATTGATATGATTAAAATTAAAAATATAGTAAACTTTGTAAATAAGAATATTAAAATACTATTAATTTTTTTTTTTCTATTTGTAATATTTATTCAGACGACAAATTTACCTTATAAAATTTATTATATTGTAAAATTAAGTTATTATGAGAGGCTTGCAAAAAACTATGAAAAAATTTTTTATTCTGGATTTTGTGAAAAACAATCTCATGGATATTTAATCCATATAATCACAAAATTTGAACATACATTTTTACCAAAAGTTATAAATTTTGAAAAAGAAAAAAGGGTCCCCTATTGGTTATTTCAGAATATAGATATACCCACTCTTGACAAAACGGATGATAGAAAAATAATTTTATTAAATTTTGATGACAGTTTTAAAAATGAAATAGATTTTTTAAAATATAAAATTTTAGATAATTATAAAAATAGATGTTTTTTTTTAGAACGAAATGATTGAAATATCATACATAATATCTCAACTGTTAATATTTTTTTTCTTATTTTCTTTAAATTACCAAGCAATTAATAAGAATTTTTTAGATAGTTATAAATTTAATTATTTTGAAAGTTTTTCAATCAGTATTGTATTGCAGTTAAATATAATTCTTTTTTTGTCATTTTTAAATATTGATTTAGAAAAAATTATAAAAATCTTTCTTATGATTAATTTAATAATATTAATATTAAATATTTATCATTTGAAAATAACATTTTTTAAGGAAAAATTTTTAGATATCAAATTTGTGTTTTTATTTTTTATATCATTATTAATCTTTTTAGATATTTCTCATGAATTAACTTTAACTTGGGATGCTGAGAAATTTTGGTTTTTGAAGGCATTAAATCTTTATCACAACAATACTATAGATAGTTTTACAAACTTTCTCGATCTTCGCTCTCCTTTTTTTGGAAGTTTAATTTGGGCTTTTTTTTGGAAACTAAGTTTTATATCAAATGAATATGCTGGAAGATTGTTTTTTGCATTTGTTTATATTATTTCAATATCTACTTTAGTCCAAAACCTTAAATTACCAAAATTATATAAGTTTACCCTAACTTTTTTAGTTATATTAGCTACTTACGACTATAATATTTTATTTAGTGGGAACAAAGAAGTGTTAATTTTTTCTTTTTTATGTCTAATGATGAATTGTTTATATCAAATTTCAAATCAAAATTTAAAAAATGAGAACTATTATATATTTTTTTTAATAATGACATCAAATCTTTTAATTTGGACTAAGTCAGAGGGATTTGTTTATTTGATTTCAATTTTAGTACCATTATTTTTTTTCTTAAATATTAAAATTAATAAAAAGCTTTTAATTCTTTTTTGTGTTTCCTTTTTTTATTTTTTCAAAATTTTTATTTATAAATTTTATAATTTAAGTCTAGATTTGAAAAGCTGCTGTTATAATGACTTTTCTGCACAGGGAATTTTAGCTAAAATTTCATTTGAAAGGATAATCTTAATTATAGAATATTTAATTTTCTCCATAGCAAACAATTTTCTTTTTATAGTAGGTTTTATTTTAATTTTCTTCAGTTTATTTAATAAAAAATTAAAAAAAAAATTAAGCTATCTTTACATAATATTGTTTTTAAATTTTTCATTTGTAGGGGTTATATATCTAATGACTGATGAGAGATTAGAATATATGCTTAAAACTGGTATAGATAGATTGGTTTTTATGTTTTTACCTGTGATGATTTTATTGTTGATTGAATATATCAATTTTTTCAAAAGAAGATTAATA
The DNA here is from genome assembly GCA_003215055.1 of Pelagibacteraceae bacterium AG-410-N23. GTDB lineage: Bacteria > Pseudomonadota > Alphaproteobacteria > Pelagibacterales > Pelagibacteraceae > Pelagibacter. The sequence goes on from QCKW01000001.1 coordinate 15,571, forward strand.
ATTTAATATTGTTAACAATTATTCTCCCATGTTTATTAAAGTCCCTTTTATCCTTGCTTTTAAAAAAGACAAATAAAATAAGCCTATCCCAATACTTAAATATATTAAATTTAGAATAAAAGCTTTGTTTAAATTTTTATAATCTACAAAATTATTAATTAAGATATTCCTCGCCTCATCAAAAATGTAAACTAATGGAAGTCCTTTCGCAATAATTTGAAAAAAATTTGGAAGAATATCGATTGGATAATATATACACCCTAAAGGTGCTAGTAAAAAAAGTGAGGACCATGCTATATTTTCAAAGGATGGTCCAAATCTTAATAGTCCAGCACTAACAAATAGTCCCAGTGTAATTCCAAATAGATACAAGCTTATAAATAATAATAAAAGTGGTAGTCCTAAATGAAGAATAGACACTCCAAACAAGGGTGAGGTTAGAATGATTGCTGGAACTAAACCTATTAAAGTTCTTATCAAAGCTGTAAAAATTAATGAAACTATTATCTCACTTATTTTTAAAGGTGCTATAAATAAGTTTGTAAAATTTCTACTCCAGATTTCTTCTAAAAAAAGCATGTTAAAGCTAATACTTGACCTAAAAAGGATATCATAGAGTATTGCACAAGTTAAAATGATACCAAGAGTATCATTATAATAGTTGCTATATAATGAAAAAAATTTTGAGATAAAACCCCAAAGAATAATTTGAATAGTTGGCCAATAAATCAAATCCAAGACTCTTGGCAGTGACCCCTTAATAAGATAAAAATGTCTTAAAAATAATCCATACATTCTATTTAAATTCATTTAATCTCCCTATTAAGTTTTAAGAAGACCTCCTCCATATTTCTCCGCCCATGTTTTTTTATTAAATCTTTAGGTTTTCCACTATCTATTATCACACCATTATTCATCATTAGTACCGAAGAGCACAATCTTTCGACTTCCAGCATGTTATGAGAAGCTATAACAATAGATGCTTTTTTCTCATTTTGATATTCTTCTAAAAATCCTCTTATATAATCTCCAGTTTCAGGATCAAGCGAAGCTGTTGGTTCGTCTAATAGTAAAACACTAGGATCATTAATAATTGATTTTGCTAAACTTACTCTATTTTTTTGTCCTGAGGAGAGTTCTCCTGTAATTTTATTTAACATATTTTTTAATTTTAATTTTTCACTTAAGTAATCAATTTTCTCATTAAGATTTTTTACATCATAAAGTCTTGCATATACTTCAAGATTTTGTTTAACGGTTAATTTCTTAGGAAGTTCAATGTAGGGAGAAATAAAATTTAGTCGATTTAATAGTTTAACCCTATTATTCTCAATTTCATTTCCATTTATTAAAACTTTTCCATAAGAAGGTTTTAATAATCCCAATATCATACCAATTGTTGTAGTTTTTCCACAACCATTTGGACCTAATATACCAATAACTTCATTTTTATTTACTTTAAAAGATATTTTATTTACTGCAATTTTGTTATTATAATTTTTTCCTAAATCTAATATTTCGAGAGGGTGTGTCATTAGAATTTCGATGCTCTTATTAATCTGTCATTTATTGTTTTACCTAAGCCCAAATTTGGCACCTTAGCCACAGCAATAGATTTATAGTTATTTTTTTTTATTTTTCTCAATGTAGAGTATAAATTTTTCGCTGCTTTTTTTAAATTACCATCAACCGATAAGTAAAAAAAATTTTTTTTCATTTTTTTTTTCTTTTTTAAAAGTAAAAAAGCCTCTGTATCTTTTACATTTTTGGCATTAAGTCTAATCGGTATTCCAGGAGAATAATGTAGTCTTAATTGACCCGGTGATTTAATTTTATTTGAATTAATATTCATTTGAATTTTTTTTTTAAGTATTTTTTTAATTTTAGAAATTTCCAATCCTCCTAACCTTAATATTTTTGGTTTTTGTCTCAGATCAATAATTGTTGACTCTATCCCAATCTGGGTTTTTCCACCCTCAAGGATATATTTAATTTTTTTACCAAAATCCTCTTTTATGTCAGTAGAACAAACTGCACTTACCTTTGAGGACAAATTTGCACTTGGTGCTGCTAAAGGGTAATATAATTTTTTTAATAAGTATCTAGTTAAAGGATGTTTTGGAAATCTTACAGCTAAAGTTTTTTTATTATTGGTAACTAATTTTGAAATATTTGAGTTCCTCTTTAAATTTAGTACAAATGTAATTGGTCCTGGACAAAATTCTTTATAGAGTTTAAAAAAATTATCGTTTAATTCACAATCTTTTTTGAGATTTTCAATATTGTAGTAATGCACTATTAGAGGGTTGTATTTTGGTCTTTTTTTCAATCTAAATATTTTGTTACAAGCGCTATCAGAATATGCATTTCCAGCCAAACCATAAACAGTTTCGGTAGGTACAGCAACACAATCACCTTTATCAAGTAATTTTTTTGCTTTTTTAATATTTGCAAGATTAATTTTCATGTATTATCTGGGATTAATATATGAAAGATAAAAATTTACCAAACAATTATAACTCATTATCTCTTGAGGAATTGACTAGTAAAGCGAATAAAATGATTGAAGAATTAGAAAATCAAAAAGACTTAGAAAATTCAATAGAAAATTACCAAAATTTGTTAAAATTAAATTCTATTATTGAAAAAAAATTTCAAAGTAACATAAAGACGATTAGTGAGAATACTAAGGAAAAAATTTTAAAAATAACATCAAAAAAAAATGCAAAAAAAATTAGATAAAATTGCAAATGATACAAATTTTTTTTTAAAAAATTTTATCAAAAAACAAAAAAAATCAGATTTAATTGTTGCTATGAAATATGGTCTTTTTTCTGGTGGAAAAAAAATAAGATCTAAAATACTTGTTGATGTTGGTTCATTCTTTAAAATAGATTACAAGTCATTAATTATGATTGGATCTGCTGTAGAATGTATACATGCCTACTCACTTATTCATGACGACCTCCCTTGTATGGATAATGATAAATTACGGAGAGGTAAACCTTCCACTCATATAAAATTTGGAGAGTCTACCGCTGTTTTAGCTGGAAATTCTCTTTTAACATTAGCTTTTGAAATTTTAAGCTATTCAGGTCTAAAATTAAATGAAAAAACCAAAATTAATCTTATTGATAAAATATCAAAGTATTCAGGTCACTTGGGTATAGCTGGTGGACAATATCTAGATTTATACTATGAAAAGAAAAAAATCTCTATGAATAAAATAATTGAAATGGAAATTAAAAAAACTGGAAAACTTTTTAGTTTTTGTTGTACTGCGCCTTTGATTATTAAAAAAAAAAATAGATTAGAAATTAAAAAATTCGAAAATATTGGAGAAAATATAGGTTTATTGTTTCAAGTTGCTGATGATATAATTGATTATCAAGGTAATTCATTTATTGCAGGAAAAAAAACTGGAAAAGATGCGAAAAAAGGAAAAGCTACTCTAATTAGTTTACTCGGTTATAAAAATACTATTAAATATGCTAAATATTTAATTTTAAAAATAAACAAGCAAATAAAAAAATATGGCTCTAAATCTCAAAATCTCTCTGAAACTTTAGACTATATTTTGTATAGAAGTAAATGAAAAAAAATTTTAAATACTTGGATAGAATAAATTTTCCATCAGACCTTAAAAAAATTCCCGAATCAAAATTACAAGAAGTAGCGGAAGAAGTGAGGAAAGAAATGATTAATGCAGTATCGGTTACTGGTGGTCATTTAGGTGCAAGTCTTGGAGTGGTTGAATTGACTGTAGCTCTTCACTTTATTTTTAATACGCCTAAAGATAAATTAATTTGGGATGTCGGTCATCAATGTTATCCACATAAAATTCTTACTGGAAGAAAAGATAAGATTAGAACTTTAAGACAGGGTGGAGGTTTATCCGGTTTTACTAAGAGATCAGAGAGTGAGTATGATACTTTTGGTGCAGCACATAGTTCAACATCAATATCATCTGCACTAGGTATTGCTGAGGCAAATAAACTTTCTAACAAATCAGATAACGTTGTGGCAGTAATTGGTGATGGAGCAATTAGTGCAGGAATGGCCTATGAAGCAATGAATAATGCAGGAGCATCTAAAACAAAAATGATAGTTATTTTAAATGATAATGATATGTCGATAGCCAGACCAGTTGGGGCAATGGGAACATATTTAGCAAAAATTTTTTCTGGAAAAATATACTTTAGCTTAAGAGAAACGATTAAACTTATAACTTCAGCATTTTCTAAAAGATTTAGTGCAAAAGCAGGTAAAGCTGAAGATTTATTAAGGTCTGCTGTAACGGGTGGAACTTTATTTAGTTCACTTGGATTTTATTACATAGGACCAATAGATGGTCATGATCTAAATTCTTTGTTACCAATTTTAAAAAATGCAAGAGACTCTAAACATGATGGTCCAATATTAATTCATATCAAAACTAAAAAAGGCAAAGGCTATTCATTTGCTGAGAAAGCAAAAGATAATTATCATGGAGTATCAAAATTTAATGTTAAAACAGGAGAACAACTAAAGAGCAGCAGCTCTATTCCATCATATACAAAAGTCTTTGCAAATACACTAATTCAACATGCGAAAAAAGACAGTAAAATTGTTGCAATTACAGCTGCTATGCCAGAAGGTACTGGAATAGATTTATTTAAAAAAGAGTTTCCAGACAGGGCTTTTGATGTTGGAATAGCAGAGCAGCATGCTGTAACTTTTGCAGCTGGTTTAGCAACTGAAAATTATAAGCCTTATGCTGCAATTTATTCAACATTTTTACAAAGAGCATATGATCAAGTTGTCCATGATGTGGCAATTCAAAGTTTACCTGTGAGATTTGCAATTGATAGAGCAGGCCTAGTTGGTGCTGATGGATCAACACATGCAGGTAGTTTTGATACAACTTATTTATCCACATTACCAAACTTTGTAGTTATGGCAGCTAGTGATGAAGCTGAACTTGTAAGAATGATAAATACTTCTACAGAGATAAATGATAGACCCTGTTCTTTTAGATATCCAAGAGGGACTGGTATTGGTGTAGAACTACCAAATATAAATGAAAAAATTGAGATAGGAAAATCTAGAATTATAAAAGAAGGGAAAAAATTAGCTATTTTAAATTTTGGGGCGAGATTAAGAGAGATTTTGAGGACTAGTGAAAGTTTAAAAAAAAAGGGAATTGATATTACAGTAATAGACGCTAGGTTTGCAAAACCCTTAGATGAAAACTTAATTTGGCAATTGGCAACTAATCATGATGCAATTATGACTATAGAGGAGGGGTCGATAGGTGGTTTTGGATCTCATGTTGTAGATTTTTTATCAAAAAAAGGTCTTTTAGAAAATAATTTAAAGTTTAGATCACTTATTTTACCAGATTTTTTTATTGATCAAGATACACCTGACAACATGTATAAAAAAGCTAATCTTGACTCAATCTCCATAGAGCATAAAATTTTAGATCTTTTAAATTCTAATATTATTTTACAGAAACAAAAATAAATAAAATCATTGGCATTGAGCTTTATGCATAAGTAAATGGTCTAATAAAACACACGATAGCATTGCTTCACCAACTGGAACAGCTCTTATCCCAACACAAGGATCGTGTCTACCTTTCACTGATATAGTTGTATTTTTTCCAAATTTATTGATTGTTTTTCTACTTTTTAAAATTGATGATGTTGGTTTTACTGCAAAAGAAACAACTATTTCTTGACCAGAGGAAATACCACCCAGTATTCCACCTGCATTATTTGATTTAAACTTTAGTTTGCTATTTTTTTGTAAAATTTCATCAGAGTTCTCCTCACCAGATAATTGAGCAGAATTCATACCTGAACCAATATTTACACCTTTAACAGCATTGATGCTCATCATTGCAGATGCTATGTCTGAGTCTAATTTAGAATAAATAGGCGCACCCAATCCTGCAGGTATCCCATTTGCTCTTACTTCAATAACAGCTCCACAAGATGATCCTGCTTTTCTGATACTTAATAAATATTTTTCCCATAAATTAATCATTGACTTATCTGGACAAAAAAAAGGATTTTTATTGATAATTTTATCATCCCATTTTGTGGTATCGCACCTAAGAACACCTAACTGTGTAACTGCTCCTGAAATTTTAAATTTTTTCCCTAGGTTTTTTTTTAAAACTTTTTTTGCTACAGCACCAGCTGCAACTCTGCATGCAGTTTCTCTTGCTGATGATCTTCCACCACCCCTATAATCTCTAATTCCATATTTTTTAAAATATGTTAAATCAGCATGTCCTGGTCTAAATTTATCTTTAATATCATTATAATCTTTTGATCGCATATCTTCGTTGTAAATTATTAAAGAAATAGGAGTTCCAGTACTTTTACCCTCAAAAACTCCTGAGAGTATTTCAACTTTATCACTTTCTTTTCTTTGAGTGGTAAATTTTGATTGTCCTGGCTTTCTTTTGTCTAATTCTTTTTGAATATCCTGTTCATTTAATTGAATTAAGGGTGGACAACCGTCAATAATACAGCCAATAGCAGGGCCATGGGATTCCCCCCATGTTGTGAAACGAAAAAACTTTCCAAATGTATTAAATGACATTATTTATATTGTATAGAATATTTTGTTAAAATTATGAATCAAAAAAACTCATTAGGGCTTAATAAATGCTTTTTAGATACAGATAATCCTTTTGAACTATTTGAAAAATGGTTTGAGGAGGCTAAAAAGAAAGAAATAAATGATCCAAATGCTTTGGCTCTTGGAACTGCTAACAAAGAAGGAAAACCTTCCGTGAGAATGGTTCTATTGAAGGATTTTGATAAAAATGGTTTTGTTTTTTATACAAACCTAAATAGTCAAAAAGGAAATGAGCTTAAAGAAAATCCATATGCAACAATGTGCTTTCATTGGAAAAGTTTATTAAGACAAATTAGAATTGTTGGAACATTAACCCAAGTTGATAAAAAAACTGCTGATGATTATTATAATACTAGAGCCTATGAAAGTAGAATTGGGGCTTGGGCCTCTAAACAAAGTAGTATTTTAGAAAGTAGAGATGAACTTTTAAAAAATATTGATAACTTTAAGAAAAAATATGCTGATAGAGAAAATGTACCAAGACCTGATTATTGGTCTGGTTGGAACTTAAAACCATCAAGTATTGAATTCTGGTTAGATGGAGAAAATAGAATTCACGAAAGATTAAAATATACTTTGAATGAAAAAAAAAAATTGGATTAAAAGTTTATTAAGTCCTTAAAAATTTCTAGTTAGGCTAAAAGAGGTTAAATCTTCAAGAATATCTTTTTCTCTACAATCATTAAATACAGATAATGAATTAGACGCCAAATTAATATAGTGTTGGGCTTTTTGATAGCATGCTTTAATAATATCGTATTTCTTAATTAAAGACAGAGAGTAATCTAAATCATTTTCTTCTCTAATACTTTTGAAAAAAATTTTTTTAAGTTTTTCTTTTTCTTCTTCTTTTGCTTTTTGAAATAATAAAATAATAGGGAGTGTTATTTTACCTTCATAAAAATCTTGTCCAATTTCTTTTCCAAATAATTTTATCTCCGAATTATAATCCAAAGTATCATCAGCTATTTGAAATGTTAAACCTAAATTTCTGCCATAAAACTCTAGCGCCTCTTTTTCTTTTGTTTTCATATCAGATAAAATAGCACCAACTTTAGTAGCCGCTGCAAATAACTCTGCAGTTTTCGCAGAAATAATTTTTAAATATGTTTCTTCTAGCATATCAACTTCCCCTTTATGTTGAAGTTGTAGAACTTCTCCTTGAGCAATCTTTGAAGATGTAGATGAAAGTAATTTCAATACTTCTAAATTTCCATCCTCTACCATCATTTCAAAACATCTACTTAGCAAATAATCACCAACCAAAACTGAAGAATGATTATCCCAAATTTTATTAAGTGTTTTTTTTCCTCTTCTTACGGACCCATTATCTATCACATCGTCATGCATCAAGGTTGCAGAATGTATCAATTCAACACAGGCAGCTAGATTAATATCTCTCGTACCTTTTGAATAACCACACAATTTTGCAGAGCCTAAAGTAAGTAAAGCTCTGAGTCTTTTGCCACCAGTATCAATATGATAGTCTGTCATTTTTTGAACAAGCTCAACTTCACTCATTAATTTTGACTTTATTTTATCTTCAACTAATAATAACTTATCTTCAACTGTGTCTTTTAGTTGAAAATAAGAATTATTAATTTGGTTTTTAAGTTGAATTACAGTTCCCATATATGTGAACAAAATAGTATAATAAGTTTATATTTATTACTTATCAATTGACGCACCTAATTCTTCAATTATAAGGTGTCTTTATATTCAATCAAAAGTTCTATAAAGATTTAAAATGTTCTCTTTTTTAAAAAAGAAAAAAATAATCCCCCATATTAGGTTAAGTGGTGTTATTGGAAGTGTTGGAAAATTTAAGCAGGGCATAGATTTTTCTGGACAAGAGGAAATAATTTCAAAAGCCTTTTCGCTTAAAAAAGCTCCTTGTGTAGCAATTTCAATTAACTCTCCTGGTGGATCTCCAGTTCAATCTCACTTAATTTTTAATTTTATAAGATATCAAGCGAAAAAAAATAAAAAAAAAGTAATAGTTTTTGCAGAAGATGTAGCCGCATCAGGTGGATATTTAATTGCATGTGCAGGAGATGAGATTTATGCGAACTCTAGTTCAATAATTGGTTCTATCGGAGTGATATATTCTTCCTTTGGATTTACCGAGTTAATCAAAAAGATCGGAGTTGAAAGAAGAGTTCATACCGCTGGAAAAAACAAAAGTACTCTCGATCCTTTTTTAGATGAAAAAAAAGAGGATATAGAAAGACTAAAAAATATTCAGTTGGATTTACATAAAGATTTTATAAATGTTGTTGAAAAAAGTAGAGGCTCAAAGCTCAAAAAATCAGAAGTAGAACTTTTCTCAGGAGAGTTTTGGTCAGGTAATAAAGCTAAAAATCTTGGGCTTATAGATGAAATTGGAGACGCTAACCAAATATTAAAAGAAAAATTTGGAGAGGATGCAATAATCAAAAAATTTGAAAAATCAAAAAGTTGGTTAAGTAAGAAATTATCTTCATCAAACGATCATCTTGATCAGTTTACAAATATATTGGATGAAAAATCTGTCTGGCAAAGATATGGTCTCTAAAAATAAAAAAAAGAAACAAAAATTTCAGACTTTTCAAGATACAATTTTTAATTTACAAAAGTTTTGGAGTAAGCATGGTTGTATAATTTTGCAACCTTATGACATGGAAGTTGGAGCTGGAACATTTCATCCAGCAACTACGTTAAGATCTCTTGGACCCAAACCATGGAAAGCTGCGTACGTTCAACCTTCTAGAAGGCCCACGGATGGAAGATATGGAAATAATCCAAATCGACTTCAACATTATTATCAATTTCAAGTTATTATAAAACCTTCTCCTATTAACATAAAAAAACTTTATCTAAATAGTTTATCAGTAATTGGTATCGATCATAAATATCATGATATTAGATTCGTAGAAGATGATTGGGAGAGTCCAACCTTGGGGGCCGCTGGTCTTGGTTGGGAAGTATGGTGTGATGGAATGGAAATAACTCAATTTACATATTTTCAACAAATGGCTGGTTTTGAATGTAAACCAGTTTCAGTAGAAATAACATATGGTCTTGAGAGAATTTGTATGTTTACTCAAGAAAAAAAGAATGTTTATGATTTAATTTGGAATAATGAAAATGTTGAATATCGAGAAGTTTTCCATCAGTCTGAAAAAGAATTCTCTGCGTATAATTTTGAACATGCTAATACAGAAAATCTTTTTAAAATTTTCGATATGTTTGAAAGTGAAGCTAAATCATTGGTTGAAAAAAAAATTTCTTTGCCAGCTTACGATCAATGTCTAAAGGCAAGCCATGTATTCAATGTATTAGATGCAAGGGGAGCAATTAGTGTTGCTCAGAGAGCAGAATATATTGGTAGAATAAGAGAGATTACAAAATCAGCAGCCGCAATATGGATTGATACACAAATTTAAAATGGCTGAATTTTTTTTAGAATTATTTAGTGAAGAGATTCCAGCAGGACTTCAGAAAAATTTACGTGAGAAACTTTTAGAAGAATTTGAGAAATTTTTTTTAGAGAAATCTATTAAATCAAAAAAAAGTTTTTCATTATCTACACCTAATAGATTAGTCATAGTTTTTGAAGGTTTAGACAAAGTAATAAAGATCTTATCTGATGAAATTAAAGGACCAAATATTAATTCACCAGACCAAGCGTTGGAAGGTTTTATGAGGTCAAACAAAATAGAAAAAAAAGATTTATTTAAAAAAAAAACAGAAAAGGGTGAGTTTTATTTTTATAAAACTGACTCAAAATTATTTAAAACAAATGATTTGTTAATGGAATTTGTTCCAAAATTACTTGAAAACTATCAATGGAAAAAATCAATGAAGTGGGGAGAATATAATCTTAATTGGGGGAGGCCTTTAAAATCAATTTTGACAGTATTTGATAAAAAGGTAGTTAATTTTGAATTTCATCATTTATCTTCTTCTAATTCAACTTATATCGACTCAGATTTTGAGGAAAAAAAAAGAGTTTTTACAGATTTTAAATCATATGAAAAACACCTTAAACAGCAGGGAATACTAATTGATCAAAATAAAAGAGAAGAGTTAATAAAGAAAGAATTCTCAAAAATTCTTAATAAAAGAAAGTTAATAATAAAAGAAAATTTTAAGTTATTTGATGAAGTGGTAAATTTAGTTGATAATCCAAATATATTATTATGTAGTTTTGATAAAAAATTTTTGTCTATTCCAAAAGAAATCTTAATTTTAACCATGCAATCACATCAAAAATATTTCCCCATTTTTAATGACAAAAATGAAATTACAAATGAATTTTTGATTGTTGCAAATAAGAGAGATCAAAAGGGACTAATTAAGATAGGTAATGAGAGAGTTGTTGAAGCTAGACTAAGTGATGCAGAATTTTTCTGGAACAAGGATAAAACCCAAAATTTAGTCAAAAAAATATCTGAGTTAAAATTAATGAATTTTTTTAAAGGTCTTGGCACATATTTTGATAAAGTCCAACGAATGCGAAAGTTAGGAGGAATGATTTCTGATGAATTATTGATAAGTAAAGAAAAAGTTGAGTTGTCAGCATCAATAAGCAAAACAGATCTAACTTCTGATTTAGTTGGAGAGTTTCCTGAATTACAAGGTATAATGGGTGGATATTTTTCAATTCATCAAGGATTTGATAAAGATATATCCCAAGCATTAACCGATCAATATTTACCCGTAGGAATTGACTCTAAATATCCTAAAAAACCTTTTAGTATTGCATTATCAGTTACAGATAAAATTGACACTTTAGTTGGTTTTTTTGGTATTGATGAAAAACCTACAAGTTCAAAAGATCCATTTGCATTAAGAAGAGTTGCGCTTGGAATTATCAGAACCATAATAGAAAATAAAAAAGATTTTAGACTTAACGATTTATTAGTTTATTCCTCAAGTCTTTATCAAGATCAAGGGCATAATTTTACAAATCAGAATTTACAAAAAGAATTATATAATTTTTTAAAAGACAGATTTAAATATTATATGAAAGAAAAACAAATTCGGCTTGATATAATTGATGCTTCGATTTCATCTTTTTCATGTAATAAATTATTTTCATCTTTTGAAAAAGCTAAAAGTCTCAATAAAATTATTCATAATCGTGTTGGGCTTGATATTACCTCGAGTTTTAAAAGAGCATCAAATATATTAGAAAGTGAAATGAAAAATATTGGATTTGAACTAAATAATACAGCTGATCCTGGTATTTTTAAGACTGATTTTGAAAAAAATTTATATAAAAAGATCAATGAAATTAAAAATTACTATTCAAGTATTAACAAGGATGAAAATTATGAATATTCACTATCCCTTTTGGCTGAAGCAAAGAAAGAGGTCTTCGAGTTTCTTGATAATGTTAAAGTAAATGAAGAAAATGAAACTTTAAGAAAAAACAGATTGGAACTTATCAATATGTTATGTAAAACATTTCAAAATTTTATAAATTTTCAATTATTAAAAGCAAATAATGAATAAATTAATTTTAAACTTTAAATCAAAAGAGACAAAAAAAATTAAGAACCCCAAATATTTTTTAGGTGGAAAAGGTGCAAATTTATCAGAAATGGGCAGGATGGGACTTCCTGTGCCACCTGGATTTACAATCTCCACAAAAGTTTGTGAAGTTTTTTATAAAAATAGGAAGAAACTAAATTCAAAATTAATTAATCAAATCAAAAAAGAATTAAAGACTGTTGAAAAGGATGTGTCCAAAAAATTTGGAGATTTAAAGAATCCTCTTTTGTTATCTGTTAGATCTGGTGCTAGAGTTTCAATGCCAGGTATGATGGATACGATACTAAACCTTGGTTTAAACGACAAAACTGTAATCGCATTAGCAAATAAAACCTCAAATGGTAGATTTGCTAAAGATAGTTATAGAAGATTTATTCAAATGTATAGCAATGTTGTTATGGGAGTTGAGGGTTATCATTTTGAGGAATTAATTGAGAATTATAAATTAACCAAAGGTGTATTATTAAATACAGATCTTGATGAAGAGGATTGGGATGGTTTAATTAAAGATTTTAAAAATACAGTCAAAGAAAAAACAAATAAAGATTTTCCTCAAAATGTTTACGAACAATTATTTGGTGCTATTAGCGCTGTATTTTTATCTTGGGAAAGTAATCGTGCAAAAGTTTATAGAAAATTAAATCAAATTCCCACAGAATGGGGAACAGCTGTAAATGTTCAATCTATGGTATTTGGAAATATGGGGGATGATTGTGCAACAGGTGTAGTTTTTACAAGAAATCCTTCCGATGGTTCAAATGATATTTATGGAGAATATCTGATTAATGCACAAGGTGAAGATGTGGTTGCTGGAATTAGAACACCACAATATATAACAAAAAAAGCAAAAAAAGAAGCGAAAGTAAAAGAACAATCTATGGAAGAGTCGATGCCCAAAGTTTATTTAGAATTATTTAAAATTTTAAAAAAATTAGAAAAACATTATAGAGACATGCAAGATGTAGAATTTACAGTTGAAAACAAAAAACTTTGGATTTTGCAAACCCGTTCAGGTAAACGAACTTCAAAATCAGCAGTAAAGATAGCAGTTGATATGGTTAAGGAAAAATTAATATCAAAAAATGAAGCTGTATTAAGAATTGACCCTAATTCTTTGGATACATTATTGCACCCTACTTTGGATGAAAAAAGTTCAATAGAGGTTATAGCAAATGGTTTACCAGCATCACCAGGTGCAGCTAGTGGTAAGGTAGTTTTTACTTCTGAAGAAGCCGAAAGACTAAACGATATGATGCAAGATACTATTCTGGTAAGGGTAGAAACATCGCCAGAAGATATTCAAGGCATGCATGCAGCTAAAGGAATTTTGACAGCAAGAGGTGGTATGACAAGTCATGCTGCGGTTGTTGCAAGAGGCATGGGTAGACCTTGTGTTTCTGGTTCAAGTGAAATTGATATTAATTACAGCCAAAAAATATTTAAAACACCATCTGGTGAGATTAAAGAAGGTGATATAATTACAATAGATGGCTCGACAGGAAGAATCATTTTGGGAAACGTTCCAACAGTAAAACCTGAAATTTCAGGTGATTTTTCAAAATTAATGGGGTGGGCTGATAATATTAGAAAGCTAAAAGTAAGAACAAATTCTGAAACACCTTTAGACACAAGAACAGCAAGAGATTTTGGTGCTGAAGGAATTGGTCTTTGTAGGACAGAGCACATGTTTTTTGACGAAGAAAGAATTTTGTCAGTAAGGGAAATGATTTTATCTAAAACTCAGGAAAGTAGAGCAAAAGCATTAGAAAAACTTTTGCCTCATCAAAAAAAAGATTTTATAGAAATATTCAAAATTATGAATGGTTTACCCGTTACGGTAAGATTACTTGATCCACCTTTACATGAATTTTTACCTAAATCTGATAAAGAAATTTCTGAAGTAGCAAATGTTTTTAGCATAGACAAGAAAGAATTAGTATCAAGAATAGATGAACTTCATGAGCAAAATCCAATGTTAGGTCACAGGGGTTGTAGATTGGGTATTTCTTTTCCAGAAATTTATGAAATGCAATGTAGAGCAATATTTGAAGCTCTATCAGACCTTAAAAAAAATAAACTTAAATCGGCTTTTCCGGAAATAATGATACCATTAGTTTCAACGGAAGCAGAGATTAAAATAATGAAAAGTCTTGTAATTGATACTGCGAAAAAAGTTCAAAAAGAAAGTAAAACAAAAATTGAATTTTTAGTAGGTACAATGATAGAACTGCCTAGAGCAGCTATTAAAGCAAAAGACATTGCGAAGCACGCAGAATTTTTTAGCTTTGGAACAAACGATTTAACACAAACTACATTTGGGATAAGTAGAGATGACAGTGGTAAATTTTTAAATGATTATATTGATAACAAGATTTTTACTGTTGATCCCTTTGTATCAATCGATGATGGAGTGAAAGAATTAGTAGAAATTGCTGTTGAAAAGGGAAAAAAACAAAATAAAAAGATTAAACTAGGGATTTGTGGAGAACACGGAGGAGATCCTAAGAGTATTCATTTTTGCTCAAAAGTTGGTTTGAATTATGTATCTTGTTCTCCTTACAGAGTACCAATAGCTAGATTAGCTGCAGCACAAGCAGAATTAATCAAGAAAAATAAAAATTAAAAAAATCTAGTAATCTTGAATTTCTAATTTAAGATCTATAGCTGGGGCACTATGTGTAATACTTCCAATAGAAATTCTATCTACTCCTGTTGCAGCAATCGACTTAACTGTTTTCAGGTTTATATTTCCAGATGCTTCTGTTTCATAATATTTTTTTATAAGTTTAACACCAGTCTTAAGATTTTTGACACTCATGTTATCAAAGAGCACGGTATTAAATTTCATACCGATTATTCTTTTAAGTTGACTCAAATTATCAATCTCAACAGTGATTTTTTTTCCTTTTTTATTTTTTATTGCTAAAGAAACCAACTTTTTCAAATCTGAACTAGCAATATGATTATCTTTAATTAAATATTCATCACTTAAATTGAATCTATGATTAGTGCCTCCACCTAATTTTACTGCATATTTTTGAATTACTCTTAAATTTGGAATAGTTTTTCTGGTACAACATATTTTACATTTTTTTCCAGCAAGTTTTACAAATTGATTTGTTTTAGTGGCTATACCTGAAATATGTGATAAAAAATTTAAAGCAACTCTTTCAGCAATCAATATATTTTTTGCATTACCTTTAATAATTGCAATTAAAGAATTTTTTTTTACAAAAAAACCATCTTTTTTTTTAGAAACAAATTTAATTTTCTTATCTATCAAAGCAAAAGCACACTTTGCAAAACGTAAACCACCTATAACTGCACTTTCATTCAATATTAATTTTACCTCAATTATCTTATTATTTTTAATTAAATCTGAAGTTATATCTCCAGAAGGATATAAATCTTCGTTAAGTGCTAACTTAACAGTATTTTTTATAAAGTTTTCGCTTAGTTTAATTTTTGACACAAAGGTTTATCTACCAATAGCAACCATTTTTTCTACTGATAATCTGGCTTTATCAATAGTTTTCCGATCCATAATTATTTCGCCAGTTTCATTTTTTAAACAATCTAATATTTTTGGTAGAGTAATTTTTTTCATATGGGGACACATATTACATGGTCTAATGAATTCAACATTAGGGTTTTCAACTTGAATATTGTCACTCATGGAACATTCAGTTACCATCATAACTTTTTTTGGTTGATTATTTTTAACATAATTAATCATACCAGATGTTGAACCCGCAAAGTCGCTCGCTTTAATTACTTCAGGGGGACACTCTGGGTGTGCTATTATTTTTATTCCAGGATTATTTTTTCTAATATTTTTAATCTCATTTTCATTAAATTGATCATGAACAATACAAATGCCTTTCCAAGAAATTATTTCAATATCTGTTTGAGATGCAACATATTTAGCCAAATAATCGTCAGGTAAAAAAATTACTTTTTTAACTCCTAATGATTTTACAATTTTAACAGCATTCGCTGAAGTACAACATACATCAGTTTCTGCTTTTACATCAGCAGATGTATTAACATAAGAAACAACAGGCACACCTGGATATTTTTCTTTTAATAATCTTACATCTTTTCCAGTAATAGATGAAGATAGAGAACATCCAGCATCCATATCTGGTAACAAAACTTTTTTATTTGGACTCATTAACTTTGCAGTTTCGGCCATAAAGTGTACTCCAGCCATTACAATAATATCTGCAGAAGTTTTTGATGCTTCTACGGCAAGAGCTAGAGAGTCAGCTGAAAAATCTGCGATACCATGATAAATTTCTGGTGTCTGGTAATTATGAGCAAGAATGACAGCATTTTTTTCTTTTTTAAGCTGATTAATTTTATGGATATATGGAGCATGAATTGACCATTCAATCTCAGGCATAACTTTTGAGATTTTTTGGTATATAGGATCAGTCGCTTTTTTAACTTCTTGATTAAATTCCATAATTAAAATTTATCAATTTGAAACCTTCTTGTCATTGAATTAATGTGGGTCATATTTGCGGCCATGCTGAAATTGGTAGACAGGCACGGTTGAGGGCCGTGTGGACTAAGTCCATGAGAGTTCGATTCTCTCTGGCCGCACCAAAAAACTTAAATCTTAAGCCAATCAGGTATAAATACTTTAAAGGTTCCATTTTTACTTTTAAATATAAAATCTTTACTAAAATTTTCATTTAAATGCTTAATTAAAGCAAACGGATAATCTTCATTGATAAGAACTTTGCCAATATCAACGTCATTATAGTATATAGTTTCACCCTCAGAAAGTTTTCCATCAATTATTTCAATAGGTAATAATCGCTTTGAAAGCTTATTTTTTAATTTAATTCTCGCAGTATTCTCCTGACCGACGTAACATCCTTTTTTAAAATCAATACCATTTAGCTCTTCAAAATTGCACTCAATACCAAATAATTTATTTTTTAATTTATTTAGGTTTTTTGGAACTATACCAAGTTTGTGACTATGATTATGATAATTTTCAATTTTATCATTTTTTAAATTAAGTTTTTTAAGAGATAAATAAAGTTTCTCTAAATTTATTATCAATCTTGCTCCTAAGTTTCTATTTCTAGGATCCAATAAAATTGGATCCTCTCTGTATTTAAAAGTAAAACCCAGAATATCTTTTGATCCTGCAATAGTTAAATATTTTTCATATCCAAAACTAGCAACTACAAATTCATTACTTAAATTAAGAATTTCAACTTTTGTCCTGATCTTATATAAATTAAGTTGATTAAATATTTCCTTAGATTGAGATTTTTCACAATCAATAAAGTAACCAGATTTATGTTTTAAAATTATAAATTCATATAAAAATTTACCTTGCGGAGTAAATAAAGAGGCAAAACAACTGGAACTATTAGAGACTTTATTTATGTCATTGCTGATTAGATTTTGAAGAAAATCTTTTGCATCTGGGCCGTTAATATAGAGTATGGCTCTATCTTCTAGTATATAAACACTATTATTCATATTTGATTGATACTTAATTTTAATATAATAACTTTTTTCATAAATGTTAGATCTAATAATCAAAAATGGACAATGTTATATTAACAAAAAGTTAGAGGATAATGATATTGCTGTTAAAGATGGTAAAATATTAAAAATTGGCAAAATATCGGAAGAAGCAAAAGAAGTTTATGATGCAAATAATCAAATTGTGTTGCCAGGATGTATAGATACTCAAACCCATTTTAGAGAACCAGGCTCAACAGATACAGAGGATCTTCATTCTGGAAGTAGGGCCGCTGTAGCTGGAGGTATCACGGGAGTATTTGAAATGCCAAATACTAACCCGCCAACTTCAAACATAAAAGAATTTCAAAGAAAATTAGATCTTGCAAAAAATAGAATGTATTGTAATTACGCTTTTTATTTTGGAGCAACTGCAGACAACGTAAATCAATTAGCAGAACTAAAAGATTTAGAGGGCTGTTGTGGCATAAAATTATTTGCTGGTTCTTCTACTGGTAATCTACTTGTGGCAGAAGAAAAAGATATAGATAAGGTATTTGAAAATTGTTCAAAAGTTGTTGCCGTTCACTCAGAAGATGAGGAAGTTTTAAACAAAAATAAAAAATTAATCAAAAATGGAGACGTACACTCCCATCCTATTTGGAGAAGTGAAGAGTGTGCAATGTCTTCTACAAGAAGAATTGTCAGACTAGCTGAAAAACACAAAAAGAAAGCTCACGTATTACATATCACAACAAAACAGGAAATTGATTTTTTATCACAACATAAAGGAAATATTACTTTTGAAATTACACCACAACATTTAACAATTTATGCACCAGATTGTTATGACAAATTAGGAACGTATGCCCAAATGAATCCTCCAATTAGAGACAAATCTCATTACGATCGGTTATGGTATGCAGTAAAAAATAATTTAAATGATACTATCGGATCAGACCATGCTCCTCATTTAAAAGTAAATAAAGATAAAGAATACCCAAACTCTCCATCAGGTATGCCAGGTGTTCAAACACTCATGCCGGTAATGCTAAATCATGTTAACGACGGTAAATTATCTCTGACGCAACTGATAAAGCTCGTGTGTGAAAATCCAATTAAAATTTTTGGAATTCAGAATAAAGGATTTATTAAAGAAGGTTATGATGCCGATTTTACAATAGTTGACATGAATAAAAAAATTATTATCAAAAATGAAAATATTGAGAGTAAATGTGGATGGTCACCTTTTAATGGAATTGAGTTTAAAGGGACGCCAGTTGCAACCATAATCGCAGGTAAAACAAAAATGAAAGATGGGAAAATTTTAGGGGATCCTGAAGGCACTCCTTTGAAATTTAGCTAATTTTTCCTGCAAAACTATTTACAAGAATTACTCCAATAACAATTAAAAATAATCCTGCTATCGCTTGCCAAGCCAACGTCTGTTTGAAGAAGAAATATCCAAGTATAGCAATTGTAAAAACACCTAATCCACTCCATGTAGCATAAACAATTGCAATAGGAAGCTTATCCATAACAAATGTCATTAGATAAAAAGATACAAGATAAAATATTGTCAGACAAATTGTTGGAATAATTTTCGTAAAATTTTGCGATACTGGCAACAACATCGTTCCAGCTACCTCGCAAAATATTGCGATAAGTAAAAAAGAATATGTTTTAACCATTATTTAGTATTTTATTATCAATTAAGTCTTGTTTTATTTCATCAAGAATAGCAGGATCGTCAATGGTTGGAGGCATTTTGTATTCAACGTTGTCAGCAATTTTTCTTATAGTTCCTCTTAAAATTTTACCAGATCTTGTTTTAGGAAGTCTTTTAATTACTATTGCAACTTTAAAAGCAGCAACTGGCCCAATCTTGTCTCTTACCATTTGAATACATTCCTTGGAAATTGTTTTATTATTTTTATCAACACCAGCTTTTAAAACTATTAAACCTATCGGTAATTGTCCTTTTAATTTATCAGCTATTCCAAGCACAGCACATTCCGCAACTGATTGATGCTCAGATAATACTTCTTCTATTGCACCAGTAGACAACCTATGGCCTGCAACATTTATAATGTCATCTGTTCTAGACATGATCCAGATGTATCCATCTTCATCAATGTGTCCCGCATCATAAGTTTGGTAATAACCTTCATAATTAGACATGTAGTTTTCTTTATATCTTTCATCTGCTTTCCAAAGAGTTGGAAAAGTTCCAGGAGGCAAAGGCAGTTTAACAACAATATCTCCCATTTCATTTGGTTTTGCTAAAGTTTGATCAGATTTAATTATTTTTACATCATAGCCTGGAACTGCTTTACAAGCTGAACCATATTTTGTTTTCATCATTTCAATACCAGTACAATTTGAGCTAATTGCCCAGCTTGTTTCAGTTTGCCACCAGTGATCAATCACTGGTACCTTTAATAAATTCTCTGCCCATTTAATAGTATCTGGGTCAGCTCGTTCCCCTGCAAGAAATAGACTTTCAAATTTACTTAAATCGTATTTTGAAAAGAACTTACCTTCAGGATCCTCTTTTTTAATTGCTCTGAAGGCTGTAGGTGCTGTGAATAAAGATTTAACTTTATAATCAGAAATAATTTTCCAGAATGCTCCTGCATCTGGTGTACCCACAGGTTTACCTTCGAACAATACAGTCGTACATCCTTTGAATAATGGAGCATAAACTATGTAAGAGTGTCCAACAATCCAACCAATATCACTCGCCGACCACCAAATATCACCTTCATCGATGTTATAAATATTTTTCATCGTCCACTTAAGGGCAACAATGTGTCCCCCAATATCTCTTACAATACCTTTTGGTGTTCCAGTAGTACCTGATGTGTAAAGTATGTAGGCAAATTCATTAGAATTCATTTCAACACAATCAGTATCTTTTGCATTTGTAAGCGCTTCATCCCAACTTATCTCTATTGGAGCGTTTAATTTAACTTCGTGACCTTTTCTTTGAAACAAGATCATCTTACTAATCTTGTGTTGGGCCTGTTTTATCGCTTCATCTACCAGAGGTTTATATTCCACGGTCCTTCCTGGTTCAAAGCCACATGAGGCGGTAACTAAAAGTTTCGCTTTACTATCATCAATCCTACTTGCAAGTTCATTTGAAGCAAATCCACCAAACACAACTGAATGTATTGCTCCAATTCTTGCACATGCCAGCATAGCTACAACAGCTTCTGGTATCATTGGCATGTAAATGATTATTCGATCACCTTTATTGATACCTTGATCTTTGAGTGCACCAGCAAATTTTGATACTTTTGATCTCAATTCCTCATAAGTAAACTTACTTTTGTTCCCAGTTATGGGACTATCGTAAATTAAAGCAGTTTTATTTCCTTTTCCTTGATCAATATGGATATCCAATGCGTTGTAACAAGTATTAGTTACGCCATCCTCATACCACTTGTAAAAAGGAGGGCTAGATTTATTCAAAATTTTAGTTGGCTTTTTAAACCAAAAAATATCTTCTGAAGCTTTTTTCCAAAAATCCTCAGGATTTTTTATGGATTGATCATAAATTTCTGCGAACTTGCCTGACATCAGTTTTTTGATTCGATGGTTACCATTTTTTTGATTTTTAAAGTATAAATTGTATTTAATTTCAAAAAGTAAGTAAAATCAATGTTTATTAGTGTTATTTTAGTCTTCTAATAACCCATATAATTTGGTATCTAACGCAGATCTTTGCTTAGGGATACCTAAGCTTAGTTTATATAAACTAATAAGTAAAAACTAACTAAAGAGGGAGTTTTTTATGAAAAAACTTAAATTGTTTGCTCTTACTGTTGCAGCATTGATTGGTGTGACTGGTATAGCAAACGCAGCTTCTGCTACTATGTTAGCTCAAGATGACTTTGTTGGAATATCTTTCTGGATAATTTCAATGGGTATGTTGGCTGCTACAGCATTTTTCTTCATGGAGAGAAATACTGTTGCTCCTGGCTGGAAAACGTCAGTAACTGTTGCAGGGCTAGTAACTGGTATTGCATTCATACACTATATGTACATGAGAGAAGTATGGGTGATGACTGGCGACTCACCAACAGTATACAGATATATTGATTGGTTAATTACTGTGCCATTACAGATGATAGAATTCTATTTAATTCTAGTAGCTGTAAGAAAAGCAAGTTCTGGAATTTTCTGGAGATTGTTAATCGGTTCATTAGTAATGTTAATCGGTGGATATTTAGGAGAGGCTGGATATATCAACGCTACACTTGGTTTCATAATCGGTATGGCAGGTTGGGTATACATTCTTTATGAAATATTCTCAGGTGAAGCTGGTAAAGCTGCTTCAAAAAGTGGAAACAAGGCTCTTGTTACTGCTTTTGGTGCGATGAGAATGATTGTTACAGTAGGTTGGGCAATTTACCCATTAGGTTACGTATTTGGTTACCTAACAGGTGGTGTAGATGCTAACTCGCTTAACGTTGTTTACAACTTAGCTGACTTTATAAATAAAATTGCATTCGGTCTAGTAATCTGGGCTGCTGCAGTGAGTTCAGCTGGCGCAAGAAGCAGATAATTACTGTTTAAAATTAATTTTAGGGCGAGTATGTTTTTACATACTTGCCCTATTTTTTTACATACCTATATATAATTAATGGCAAAAATAACTTACATTACTCATGATAATCAAAATCATACAATCGAGGTTCAAAATGGCTTAACAGTTATGGAAGGAGCTGTTCAAAATGATATTCCAGGTATAGATGCTGATTGTGGGGGTGGAATGGCCTGTGCCACTTGCCATGTTTATGTCAAAGAAGAATGGTTAGATAAAATTCCAAAAAAAGAAGATGGAGAAGAAGACATGTTAGATATGGCATTTGAACCAAAACAAAATAGTAGATTAAGCTGCCAGCTTGTAGTGTCAGATGATTTAGATGGTCTAATTGTAAATATACCATCGAAACAAGGTTAAATGAAAAAAATAGATGCATTAATAATTGGAGCAGGCCCAACAGGTTTATTCACTGCACATCAATTAAAATTGATTGGTTTAGATTGTGAGATAGTTGATAATTTAGATAAAATTGGTGGACAATGTATCGAGCTTTATCCAGATAAACCGATTTATGATATTCCAGCTGTACCAGAGTGTACAGGTGAAGAGTTGACAAGTAATTTAATTAATCAATTGAAACCTTTTGATATCAAGTTTCATTTAAGCGAAAGAGTGGAAGAGGTAAAAAAAGAAGGAGATAACTGGATTGTTAAAACGAACAATGGTACGACATTTCAAACTCCAAACGTAATTATAGCTGGTGGTGTTGGTTCATTTGAACCAAGAAAATTTCCTATTAAAGAATGTGAAAAATTTGAAAATAAATCGATATTTTATTCAATTAAAGACAAAAAAATGTTTGAGGGTAAAACTGTTACTATCTTTGGTGGTGGTGATAGTGCTTTAGATTGGGCGGTAGAATTATCAAAAAATTCAACAGTGAACCTTGTTCATCGAAGAGATGATTTTAGAGGAGCTCAAGCAACAGTAGACAAAGTTCATCAGTTGACGAAAGATGGAAAAATAAATCTTTTTACCAAGTTCCAAATGACTGCAATTAAAGGGAAAGATAAGTTGGAGAGTATAGATATAAAAGGTGATGATAAAGAGGTAAAAACACTCCAATCTGATTATGTGTTAGGCTTTTTTGGTTTAATTATGCAGCTTGGTCCGATAGCTAATTGGGGTCTTAACATTGATAAAAAAACAGTGGAAGTTGACACAGAGAAGTTTGAGACAAATCAAAAAGGTATTTATGCAGTAGGAGATATATGTAACTATCCTGGAAAATTAAAATTAATTTTGTCAGGTTTTCATGAAGGCGCATTAGCAGCAAGAGCCTGTTTTAAATTGGCAAGGCCAAATGAAAAATATCGATTTGAATTTACAACATCGTCAAAATCCATCAAAGATCGCCTTGGTGTAAAAAGTGATTGAACTTTTTTCGGCAAATACTCCAAATGGGAAAAAAATTAGTATTATGTTGGAAGAAATTGGTTACGATTATAAAGTAACTAAAGTTGATATTAATAATGGAGAACAATTTAGTGAAGATTTTAAAAAGATAAGTCCCTTTAGCAAAATACCTGTAATAATTGATCATAAAAACAACAAAACTATTTTTGAGTCTGGAGCAATTTTGATTTACTTATCTGAAAAAAGTGGAAAGTTTTATGATGAAAATAATAGGACAGAAATAAATCAATGGCTTATGGCTCAAGTGGGATATGTTGGGCCTATGTTGGGACAACATCACCAGTTTCATCATTATAACCCAGGTAAAAGTAAATTTGGAGAGGGTAGATATTTTAAAATATCGAAAAGAATTTACCAAGAACTTGATGAAGTTTTATCAAAATCAAAATTTTTATCTGGTAAGGATTATACAATCGCAGATATTGGAACTTTTCCATGGATTGCTCGTCACGAATGGCATGATATCGGATTAAAAAAATATGAAAATTTAACTAGATGGTATCTTGAAATATCTGAGAGAGATGCTGTAAAAAAGGTTTCGGATTTATGAATAAGGACGAACTTCCACCCAAACCATAATTAGTTCATTGAATTAAGCAATCTAAATAATGATGCAAAAATACCGTGTCCTGAAAACTCAATAGCAAGAACGATGACAATAATTAGAATTAATTTTTTATTCATCTAGTAAATACAAATACTAACAAAAGTATCCAGAAAAAAGCATAATAAAAATAAATATACTTTTTTGTAAAGTTGTAAGTTATCGGGTTATGTACTTTTTTGGTTTTGCTTTTTTTTTTAGTCATCGGCATGAACTTTTTCATTTTTCTCATGTTTTTCTTGTGCAGCAATAGTGTACTTAGCCACAGGCCTTGCCATCAATCTCTTTAATCCAATTGGTTCTGCAGTATCTAGACAGTATCCATAAGTATCTTCTCTAATTCTTGCCAAGGCTTTGTCAATTTCAGAAATTAATTTTATTTGTCTATTGATTGCTTTCATCTCAACATTTTTGTCAGTATATGAACTAGCTTGATCAACAATATCTGCAGAAATACTATTGTCGTCCATGCTACCATTATAGAGTGCTTCATTATTTGATTTAACTAAATCTTTTTTCCATTCTTGTAATTTCATTCTAAAAAAGACTTTATGTTTTTCACACATGTATTTTTCAGTTTCTTTAGGAACATAAGTCTTTGAAATTTTAATTGGCCCCTTGGCTAATTCTTTGGTATTAGTTAAATTTTTAGATTTAACTTTAGTGATTGGTTTTATTTTTTTTGCTTTTTTTTTAACTTTACTAGCTTTTGGCATATAAATATTTGAGTTCGAGGAAGTATATTCAGCAAATTAATAGTGTCAAGGCAGCTTAATTATTGTAAATAATTGATAATGAATGTTTTAAACAGAAATATAACTAATATATTTTTTATTTTTGCCTTATCTCATTTGATTATATGGACATTGATTCCATCTTTAACTAATAAAAATTTACCCTTAGATACTATTGAAGCTCTTGCGTGGGGCAGTAACCTGGACTGGGGTTTTAATAAACATCCACCTGTGAGTGCTTTTTTTCCAGAAGTTTTTTTCCAGATATTTGGTTCACAAGATTGGGTTTTTTATCTATTAAGTCAAATTTTTGTTTTAGTAGCATTTTATTATGTTTTTAAATTTGCCAACGAAGTTCTTGGAAATGTTAAGTTAAGTTTAATTTCTGTTTTATTATTAGAGTCAATATATTTTTATAATTTTACAACGCCTGAATTCAATGTAAATGTTTGCCAATTACCCTTTTGGTCTTTAGTTGTCTATTATTCATGGAAAATATATCAAGCTCGTGAAATTAAATTTATAGATTGTTTTTTAATTGGATTATTTGCTGCTTTAGGATTTTTATCTAAATATTTATTTATTTATCTCCTGATATCTATCAATTTATTATTTATTTATTTAATTTTTATAAAAAAAATCAAAAAATTTGATTTTAAATATTTAGTAATTATTGAAGTTTTCATTGTTTTATTAGTTCCACATTTAATTTGGCTTTTAAATAATGATTTTATTACAGTCAGCTATGGTCTAAAAAGAACTGGTTTAGAGAGCACAGGTATCTTAGATCATTTTAAACATCCAATTATTTTTTTAGTTAAACAAATTGGAATATTAATCCCATTTTTTCTCTTAGTTTACTTGTTAGTTAAAAAGATTAAATTCAAGATTAAATTAAAAGATAAAAAATTACTTTTTTTAATATTTGTAAATATTCTTCCTATTGGCTTGATATTTATTACCTCATTAGTCACAGGATCTAAAGTAAGAACAATGTGGATGACACCTTTTTATTTATTTTTTGGGGTTTTATTTGTTTATTCGTTGCAATCTCAAATTAATATCAAAAAGATTAATTCTTTTTTATATGGGTTTCTATTTTTATTTTTCTTTTCACCAATTTTGTATTCATATGAGTCCATTAGCAAAACAGACAAGAGAACAGATTATCCTGGAAAGGAAATTGCAGCAAAAGTTCAAATCATTTGGAATCAAGACTTTGATAAAGAAATTGAATTTGTGACAGGAAACGAGTGGAATGCTGGAAATCTCTCTTATCATTTAAAATCGAGACCTAAATGGGAAGGCTTTACAAGTAAAGAAACATTGGAAAAATCTTCACAATTTATTTGCGTAGATGATGTTTGTTTGGGAAGATATAAAAATTAATAGTTTAATTTATGAAAATTAAGATTTTAATTCCTGTTTACAATGATTGGCAGTCTGTATCTGAGCTCTTAGATAATATAGACTTGAGTTTAGCGAATGTAGAGCACGAAATTTCAGTTCTTGTTATTAATGATGCATCAAATCACGATAGGGTAGATAATGATAAAACTTTTGAAAACATTATTTCAATAAAACTTTTGAATATGAAAAAAAACCAGGGTCATGCAAGATGTATTGCAACAGGTTTAAAATATATATATGAAAAAGAGGATTTTGATTATGTGATTCCAATGGATGGTGATGGTGAAGACAGACCTGAGGAGATTAAAGAATTTATCAATCAAATTGAAAAATCAAGCGGCAAACCCATAGTTGGAAAGAGAGTAAAAAGATCTGAAGGTTTATTTTTTAAGATTTGTTATGAATTTCATAAATTTTTTACTTTAACATTTACTGGAAAATCAATTAAATTTGGAAACTTTACTTGTCTGCCAAAAACAACTGTGGAAAAAATGGTTAATGAAAAGGCAACCTGGAACAGTTTTTCGGGATCATTAACTAAAGTAGAAAAAGATTTTATTGAGATACCCTCTATCAGAGGAGATAGATATTTTGGTCCTTCAAAAATGAGTTTTTATAATTTAATCAAACACTCACTTTCAATTATAAGTGTTTTTAGAAAAATTTTTTTGATACGCTCTTCTTTATTTATTATCTTATATATTCTTTTAATAAAAAGTAATGCCTCGATAATCACCGCAATACCATTAGTCTTTTTATTAGTTGCTGTTTATGCAATTTCTAATTTAGCTTTAAGAGAAAACATGGAAGAATTTGATAAAGCATTATCAAATATAAATGATATTGATAAAATCAAATGAAAAAATTTTTTTTTACACTATTTTTTAGTTTACTAATTATAAAAATTGCAAATTTTTCTAAAGAAGTAAGTGCAAAAGAAATTACAAATTTGCAATGGAAAAAAAGTGTAGCTACGGGCAAGAAACTTTCAAAATTTAGAGAAACTGTTACGTCGCCAGCTTTAGGTAAAAAAGCTTGGAAGATAACATTGCTACCAAGAGACTGTGGCAAAGATAAAGAAGGCGATTATTCTGATTGTACAAATAATGGCAGGGATGCTGTTGTCGGACATGGGGGTGGAGATCGAGCCAGAAGTGAGTACTCTACATCATCAAATAGATATACTGGAGAGAAGTGGATTTCAGTAAGTATTTTTATTCCTAATGACTTTAAAACAGTAGAACCTGTTAGTACTTCTCTTTTTCAAATTTATGAATGGGGAAATACTAATCAGCAAAGACACCCTAGGATGATGCTAAGAGTTAAGAAAGGCAATTTAGAACCGAGATATTTTGCTGTAAATGGAATGGACTCTCAAGGACTGATATACAAACATCTTAAAATTGATGATATGAGAGACAACTGGACAACTATAATATTTCATACCAAAATGTCTAAAGATCCAAGTAAAGGATTTATTAAGATGTATGTCGATGATGTACTTTATAACGATTACAAAGGAAGAACAGGTTATGGTGGAAAATTTTTTAATAAATTTGGGATTTATCATAGCTGGATTAGTAGATGGAAAGATGAAATTCATGGTGAATACCCAACACAGATTGTTTTTTATGACAATCTTTTTAGAACAAGTAGCAAAGAAAAACTTTTTAAATTAATCCAAAATTAATTATTTAAGTTCTTATTGTTGGTAAACAATAGAAATCAGCAGTATCTATTTTAGAGGAATATTGTCTTCTCATATTCCATTTTTTATGAACACCTGCACTTGCAAGACTTAAAGTAGATCTTCCATATCTATAATTGGTGTTATCGATTGATTGCATTAAGCTTTTTATTTTTTCATCCTTTTCAGATGAAAATAAATTTTTTCTGCCATCATCATTACGCAGTCCTATAAGCATGACACCTGCTTTTTGATATCGATAACCGTTTTTAAAGATACTTTCTAGAATTGAAACTGCAGCTTTAACAGTTTCAATACTATTGTTTGTTGCAATTGGAAAATCAACTGTCTTCGTATTTGAATAATAGCCATAATTTCTTTGGAAAGGACTGGTTCTAACAAAAACTGTGATTGCTTTTGCAACTAAAGATTCTGATCTAATTTTTTCAGATGCATTTAAACAATAATTTGCAACTGCTTCTTTTAATTCTTGAAAACTTTCAATTCTTTTTCCAAATGATCTTGAAACAACACAGCTTTTTCTTTTCATTTGTGTAGTTTCTAAATTGATACAAGGAATTCCTCTAAGCTCCATTGCAGTTCTTGAACTTAAAACATTTGAACATTTTTTAATCCATGTGTTAGATTTATTCTTAAGTTGTTTAGCATTATAAATTCCATTTTTTTGATAAAATTTTGTAAGCTGCTTACCAACACCCCATACATCATTAATTTCAATTTTTTCTAAGATAGGATCTAAATTTTCTATTCCAATTAAACTAGTAACACCTGATTGTTTTTTTTTTGCAATATGATTTGCAATTTTGCTTAAAGTTTTTGTTTTAGCGATACCAATACTTGTTGGAATACCGGTCCATTGTAAAACTGTTTCTCTAATTTCTCTCCCAACTTTTTCAACTTCAGAGTCTGGAAAATTAGATAAATCTATAAATGCTTCATCAATTGAATAAACTTCAATTTCAGTATTAAATCTTTTGAGAGTTCTCATTACTCTTCTAGATAGATCTCCGTATAAAGAATAATTTGAAGAAAAAACCTCAACATTATTTTTGATGATAATATCCTTTCCTTTAAAATAAGGCTCACCCATTTTAATTCCTAAGGCTTTTGCTTCATTGGATCTAGAAATAATACAACCATCATTATTAGATAAAACCACAACAGGTTTTTTTCTTATTCTTGGATTAAACAATCTTTCACAAGAAACATAAAAAGAATTACAATCAACTAAAGCTAGTTTTTTAGTACGTTGAATGGATGACATAAGTTACAACCCCCCAAATAAAGATATCTTCTTCTTCGTTAAGTAAAATTCTATTAGAAAAATTTTTGGATCCAGATGTTAGAAATTTTTTATCTCTTTCTTGGACCAATGTTTTAACCACAAGCTCATCGTGAACATTTGCAATAACTGTCGAAAAATTTTTTGGTTTTAAACTTTTATCAACAACCAATAAATCTCCGTCATTAATACCAACATCGACCATTGACTTTCCCTGTACCCTGATAATAAAAGTGGCTGGAACATTTTTGATCAAATGCATGTTTAGATCGATGTCTTCTTCGATATAATCAGTGGCAGGTGATGGGAAACCAGCACCAGCTTTATGTAGATAGTAAGGAATAGTTAGTTTCATGTTCTTATTTTGTTCTCTTTTATAGTCCATTTATACAATGCATGCAAGAGGTTGTATTTTGAGTCCGTAATTGAATCAAAAGTGAATCAAAACGTGAACATCAAAACTACATTTTGTATGCTTGTGGATAACTTCAACCAGAGATAGTTTAAATAAATTAAAATGAAAAAAATTTTATTAATTTTAATCTCAGTAATAACATTAAACTCTCAAAGTATGGCGTATGAAGAAGCGAATTATGAGGTGGTAAAAGAAAATAAAAACTATGAAATTAGAAAATATTCTGATCGCTTAGTTGTTGAAACGAACTCTACACAAGGCAATGGTTTCAGGAAACTATTCAACTATATTTCAGGAAACAATGATCAAAAAGAAGAAATAAAAATGACAGTTCCAGTAACTCAAGAAATTAAAAATGGAAATATGACAATGCAATTTTACTTACCATCAAAATTTAATAAAGATAACACACCGAAACCCTCAAATTCAGAAATTGAAATTTTAATGATAGAGGGTGGATACTATGCTGTAATTAAATATTCAGGAAGGTCTTCAGACAAAAACTTTTCAAAAAATAAGGAAATATTAGAAAAAGAGCTAAAAAAAGACAATGTAACAATTTTAAGCCCTCCGATAAGAGCGTCTTATAATTCACCATTTACTTTACCAATACTTAAAAGAAATGAAGTAATGTATAGAGTAGATCTATAAAATGAAAAAATTAACATGTCATTGTGGAGCTATTGAAGCTGAGATTAATTTAGAAGGTGATTTAGCTAAAGTAATAAAATGTAATTGTTCTATTTGCAAAAGAAAAGGAGCAATTATGTCTATGGTAAAAAATGAAGATTTTAAAATTATCAAAGGTCAAGATAAATTAAAACTTTATCAATTTCATTCAAAAGTGGCCAAGCATTATTTTTGTTCCGATTGTGGAATTTATACTCATCACAATCCAAGAATAAATCCAGCAATGACAGGATTTAATGTTGGGTGTATTGATGACATAAATACTTTTGAAATTAAAGAAGTTCCCGTAAATGACGGTCAAAATCATCCTTTAGATAAAAAATAATTCTCATGCAAAAATTTAGCTTATGCTTTGGTAAGGTAAAAAAAGATTGTATAAAATTTATTAAATCTCAAGAAACAAAAGCTGATAAATTTAAAAATAAAGAAAGAATGATTAAGACTTTCTTAATACCATTATGTTTCTGGATTAGCAAAAAAGCTAATAAAAAAAGTCCATATTTTGTCGGATTAGCAGGAGGGCAAGGAACCGGTAAAACTACAATCAGTTCTTTGATTAGAATTATTTTAACTAAATTCTTTAAATTAAATGTTTTTAGAATTTCAATAGATGACTTTTATAAAACTAGAAAAGAGCGAATTAACTTATCAAAAAGAGTGCATCCTATGCTTCTTACAAGAGGGGTACCCGGAACACATGATATCAATATGATGTTAAGTTTCTTTAAAAAAGCAAAAAGCAAAAAATTTAAAAGATTAAAACTTCCGACTTTTAATAAAGCAATTGATGATAGGTTTAATAAAAAAAAATGGTATGTCTTAAAAGATAAACCTGATGTAATTATTTTTGAAGGGTGGTGTGTTGGTGCGAAATCAGAAAAAAATATTACATTAAAGAAAACAATTAATTCGATGGAAAAAGCAAAAGATCAAAAACAGATTTGGAGAAAATATGTTAACCACCAACTAAAATCAAAATATAAAAACTTATATTCACAATTAAATTGTTTGATTTACTTAAAAGCAAAAAATTTTAGTTTGTTACAAAAATGGAGATTAAAACAAGAGCGTAAACTTTGGTTAAAAAGTAAAAGCAAATCAAATTTAAAAATAATGAGTAAAGGAGATGTTTTAAATTTTATGCAAACTTACCAGAGAATAACTCAAAACATGTTTAGATATATGCCCAAATATGCTTCAATTATTCTAAATTTAAACACTAACCATCAAATTAAATCTGCGGTATATAAAAAGAGATGAGAATATTTTTTTTAAAAATTTTTTTTATTGTCACTTTTTTAACTGGGTCTGTTTTGGCAGAAACCTTAAATGCTGCTTTAGAAAAAGCATATAAAAATAATCCAGAATTAAATGCTGAAAGAGAAAGTATAAATATTTCTGAACAAGAATTAAAAGTTTCAAAAAGCTTATACCTACCATCAATAACTTTAGAAGGCAGTCAAAGTGAAGAAGATACCAGTAAACTTACAAATCGAAATGGTTCTAATGCATCTATTACTGACGTCAATCCGTCAGTACAATCAATAACTATTACTCAAACTTTAATTGACTTTGGAAGAGAGGCAGAATATGCAAAAAGTAAAATTGGAATTGATTTAGCAAAAGCAAAACTTTTAAAAAAAGAGCAGGAAATTTTGTATAAAGCTGTAGATGCTTATACAGGAATGATATCAGCGAAAGAAAAGTTTGAAATCAATGAGTCAAATGTAAATCTATTAGATAGACAAGTTGAGACTGATAAAATAAGACTTGAAAGAGGTAAAATTACACTATCGGATGTTGCTCAATCAGAGTCTTCTCTTGCAGAAGCTCAAGCTAAGTTTATACAAGCTGAAAATGAACTTTTAACAAGCAGATTAAATTATGAAAATGTAATTGGTGAATTAAATAATATTGAAAATTTAGATAAAAATTCAATTAATGATTTAGAGCTTCCAAATCAATTAATTGAGGCAATCGATATATCAAAAAAGAATAATCCTGATTTGATAATCGCAAAGCTTGAATACGAACAATCAAAAAAAGAAACAATAAGTGCTAAATCAGATTTGGCCCCTACCGCAAAATTATCTTTTGATAGGTCAAAAACTGAGGATTTAAGCTCAACTTATGATGAGAGAGAAAAAGATGTTTTAAAAGCAACCGTTACATGGCCATTTTATTCTGGAGGAAAAAACCTTGCAAATTTAAATAAGAGCAAAAGTATGGAACTGCAGAAAAACTTATTATTTGAAAATTCTAAAAAAAAAAATCAAACCGATGTAGCTAGTGCTTGGTCTTTTTATCAATCAAATAAAAGCCTTTTAAACTCTGTTCGTGCTCAAGTTAGTGCTGCAGAAATAGCAAACGAAGGTATTTTAGCAGAGTATAATAGTGGTTCAGATCGAACTACCCTAGAAGTTATTCAATCTAATTCTTTATTACTAAACGCTCAAATCTCACTAGCCGACTCTGAGAAAAATTATATTCTTTCACAATTTAATTTGCTCAAATCTATAGGGTTACTTAACAGTAACTATCTAAAATTAAGATAATGAGTAGTTTTTTCTAACCAAAATAAATAAATCTTGCCAAAGAGAACAAAATGTGTACATTTATTTTATGATTCGAGTGAAAAAAATATTAAAAAATGAGGTAAAAAATGACTAAAAATAACTTAAAAGTAGTTAAATCTACTAAAGATCAAGAATTGGATAATAAAGAGAAAAATAAAGCCTTAGAAGCAGCAATTAACCAAATTACAGACAATTTTGGAAAAGGTTCAGTTATGAAGCTGGGCGAAAAAAGAGCTATGGATATTGAGTCAATATCTACAGGTTCATTAAGTCTAGATTTGGCTTTAGGGATAGGCGGTCTTCCAAAAGGAAGAATTATTGAAGTTTACGGACCAGAGTCTTCTGGAAAAACAACACTAGCATTGCAAGTAGTTGCAGAAGCTCAAAAGGCAGGTGGAATTTGTGCTTTCGTAGATGCGGAACATGCTTTAGATCCAGTTTATGCAAAAAAATTAGGAGTAAATACTGAGGAACTTTTAATTTCACAACCGGATGCTGGTGAGCAAGCTCTAGAAATAGCAGATACATTAGTAAAATCAGGCTCTATTTCAGTTATCGTAATCGACTCAGTTGCAGCTTTAACTCCAAAAGCTGAAATTGAAGGTGAGATGGGAGATCATCATGTTGGTCTTCAATCAAGATTAATGAGTCAGGCTTTGAGAAAATTAACTGGTTCAATTTCAAACACAAATACAATGATGATTTTCATTAACCAAATCAGAATGAAAATTGGAGTTATGTTTGGAAGTCCAGAAACAACATCAGGTGGAAATGCACTTAAGTTTTACTCATCTGTAAGAATGGATATTAGAAGAATTGGTGCCATCAAAGATAAAGATGAAATTATCGGTAACTCTACGAGAGTGAAAGTAGTTAAGAATAAAGTTGCGCCACCATTTAAAGTTGTTGAGTTTGACTTGATGTATGGAAAAGGAATTAGTAAAATGGGTGAGTTAGTAGACCTAGGAGCTAAAGCTGATATTATTGAAAAATCAGGAGCATGGTATGCTTATAAAGGAGAGAAAATTGGACAAGGTAGAGAAAATGCCAAAGTCTATTTAGCTCAAAACCCTCAAGTTGCTGCAGAAATCGAAATGGCAATAAGAGAAAAAGCAGGTGTGATTTCAAAAAAAATTGAGGGAAATCCACTAAGTCCTGAAAAAATTGAAAAAGAGAAGAAAGTAGCTGAAAAAGAAGAGGCAAATAAAGAAGCTACTCCTCCTAAAAAGAACTAAATGTCATCTTTAAATTATAAAAGGCGCTTATAATAAGCGCCTTTGCCCCTTACCACTATCTAGACATAGAACAAAAAAGCTGTATTTTAAAAATATGGCTCAAAAATCACTAAATCAAATAAGAGAAACATTCTTAAAATATTTTGAGAAGAATGATCATAAAATTGTTGAATCTAGCAATTTAGTTCCAAACAATGATCCTACATTGATGTTTGCTAATTCTGGAATGGTTCAGTTTAAAAATGTATTTACAGGTTTAGAAAAAAGAAATTATCAAAGGGCAACTACGTCACAAAAATGTGTAAGAGCAGGTGGAAAACACAATGATTTAGAAAATGTAGGTTATACCCCAAGACACCATACATTTTTTGAAATGTTGGGAAATTTTTCATTTGGAGATTATTTTAAAGAAAAAGCAATACATTATGCTTGGGATTTGATTACAAAAGATTTTGGTATAGATAAAAATAGACTTTATGTAACTGTATTTCATGAAGATGATGAAGCATTTAATTTTTGGAAAAAAATAGCTGGCTTCAGTGATGATCGAATTATAAGAATTTCAACATCAGATAATTTTTGGTCTATGGGTGAAACAGGACCATGTGGACCTTGTTCAGAAATTTTTTATGATCATGGAGATCATTTGAAAGGTGGTTTACCAGGCTCAAAAGATGAAGATGGTGATAGATTTATTGAAATTTGGAATTTAGTTTTCATGCAGTATGAGCAAGTTTCAAAAGATAAAAGAATAAATCTCCCAAAACCTTCTGTTGATACTGGAATGGGTTTAGAAAGAATTGCAGCCCTTTTACAAGGAACACATGACAATTATGAAACAGACCATTTCAAAAAACTAATTCATTCAACTTCAGAAATTGTTAAGAAAAAACCTGATGAAAAAAATCTATCAAGTTTTAGAGTGATTGCAGATCATTTAAGAGCTAGTTCGTTTTTAATCGCTGAAGGAGTTTTACCATCAAACGAAGGTAGAGGTTATGTTCTGAGGAGAATTATGAGAAGAGGAATGAGACACTCTCATTTATTAGGATCTAAAGAACCAGTTTTCTACAATTTATTTGATGCATTAAAAAATGAAATGTCTGGTAATTATCCAGAATTAAAAAGGGCAGAGTCATTAATTAAAGAAACTTTAAAAATGGAAGAAGAAAAATTTTTAGTTCTTTTAGATCGAGGAATTAAAATTTTAAACGATGAAATATCAAAAATAGACAAAGTTCTTCCAGGAGATGTTGCTTTTAAGTTATATGATACTTATGGTTTTCCATTAGATCTTACCGAAGATATCTTAAGAAACAAATCCCTTTCTATTGATACAAAAAAGTTTCAATTTTTAATGAAGCAAAGCAGAGAGCTTGCAAAAAAAAATTGGAAAGGTTCTGGAGATGCTGCAGTTGAGGATATTTGGTTTGGAATAAGAGACAAATTGGGTGCTACAGAATTTTTAGGCTATGAAACAAACCAAGCTGAAGGGTTAATTTTATCATTATTAAAAGATAACAAAGAAGTTAAAGAGTTAAAATCAGGTGATGAAGGAATGATTATTACTAATCAAACACCTTTTTATGGAGAGTCAGGTGGTCAGGTTGGAGATTCAGGTGAGATTACTTCTGGAGATTTTAAGTTTGAAGTTACCGATGTTCAAAAAAAACTGGGGGACCTATTTGTTCATTATGGAAAAGTAATTAGTGGTTCAATTAAACTAAGTGAAAATGTTGAAATGAAAATAGATGAAGTAAGGAGAAATGACACAAGAGCGTATCATTCAGCCACTCATTTATTACATGAATCTTTAAGGAGAGTTTTAGGCACTCATGTTACACAAAAGGGATCTTTAGTTGAGCCAAGCCGACTAAGATTTGACTTCAGTCATATGAAACCAATTTCAAATGAAGAAATAGATAAAATAGAGACATTTGTAAATTCAATGGTTTCAAAAAAATCAGATGTTAGAACAAGACTAATGACACCAGACGAAGCTGTAAAGAATGGTGCGTTAGCACTTTTTGGAGAAAAATATGGTGATGAAGTGAGAGTACTTTCAATGGGTGATGACAACGGAAAATATTTTTCAACTGAACTATGTGGTGGAACACATGTTAAAAACACAGGAGATATTGGTATATTTAAAATTATAAGCCAATCTTCAATTGCAGCAGGTGTTAGAAGAATAGAAGCTTTGAGAGACAAACAATTAGAAGATTATTTAAAAAATAAAGAAAAAATATCAAATCTATCCTCAGAAAAAAATGATGATTTAATAAAAGAATTAACTAAACAAATAATTAGTCTAGGTGGTAAACCAACTTTAGATCAAACAGATCAAAAATCTTTGATAAAAAATTTAACAAAACAACTAGATACTTTATCAGTAAAATCCATTCTTAATGACAAATCAAAAAATAAAATTAACGACGAAGAAATTAAGGGTATTAAAATAAGATTCCAGAATGTTGAGGGTTTGCCTCCAAAAGAATTGCGAAAACTCGTAGACAATGGGAAGAAAGATTTAGGTGAGGGAATCGTAGTAGTTTTTGCAAGCAAAGATGATAAAGTAGGTGTTGCTGTTGGTATAACAGAAAAATTAACTAGTAAATTTGATGCTGTAAAATTTGTAAAATTAAGTTCAGAGATTATTGGTGGCCAAGGAGGAGGAGGTAGAAAAGACTTTGCTCAGGCTGGAGGCCAAGATCATAGTAAGATCAATAAAGCTTTCGAAAAAATTAAGTCTTTAATTTAACTTCTTTTTAAGATTTTGATCTATTACATCTAAAAATTGATTTGTCGTTAAATATTTACTTGAGGGCCCAATTAATATTGCAAGATCTTTAGTCATTGATCCACCCTCAACACATTCAATACAAACTTGTTCTATTGTATTTGAGAATTTAATTAATTCATCATTTCCATCTAATTTTCCTCTATGAGCCAACCCTCTTGTCCAAGCAAAAATTGAAGCTATTGGGTTAGTCGAAGTTTCTTTTCCCTCTTGATGCATTCTGTAATGTCTAGTTACAGTTCCATGAGCAGCTTCTGCCTCCATTATCTTTCCATCTGGGGTTAATAAAGTACTTGTCATTAAACCCAAAGATCCATAACCTTGAGCCATTGTATCTGATTGAACATCTCCATCATAATTTTTGCATGCCCAAATATATTTACCACTCCACTTCATTGCACAAGCAACCATGTCGTCAATTAATCTGTGTTCATAAATGATTTTAGCATCTTCAAATTTTTTCTTAAATTCTTTATTAAATACTTCTTCAAAAATATCTTTAAATCTCCCATCATATTTTTTAAGAATTGTATTTTTAGTAGAAAGATAAACTGGCCATTTTTTTATTAATCCATAACTAAAACAAGATCTTGCAAAGTCTTCAATTGATTTATCTAAATTATACATTGATAATGCAACTCCAGGACCAGTAAAATTAAATACCTCATGTTTGATTTCGTCTTTGCCATCTTCTGATATCCACTTAATTTCCATTTTTCCCTTACCAGGTACTTTAAAATCTGTAGCTCTATATTGGTCTCCAAATGCATGCCTTCCTATCACTACAGGATCTGTCCATGAGGGAACTAATTTTGGGATGTTCGAACAAAGTATTGGTTCTCTAAAAACTGTACCACCAATAATATTTCTTATAGTTCCATTAGGGGATCTCCACATTTTCTTAAGTTTGAATTCTTTTACTCGCGCCTCATCAGGAGTTATAGTTGCACATTTAATTCCCACACCAAATTTTTTAATCGCATTAGCTGAATCAACAGTGATTTGGTCGTTAGTATTATCCCTACTTTTCATTCCTAAATCGTAGTACTCAATTCCAAGATCTAAATAAGGAAGGATCAGTTTCTTTTTTATGAATTCCCAGATTATTCTGGTCATTTCGTCACCATCTAACTCAACAACTGGGTTTTTTACGGTTATTTTACTCACAAATATTATTTTATCTTATTAATTGAATTTCGCGATTTTATATACATATTAATGAAAAATTATCAAATAGAAGAATATGTTTAACAAGATATTTCCAAAGATACACGCAGAAGGCTATAAATTTTTAGTTATAGCTGGAATAATTACTATAATTTTTTATATTTTTAGTAACTTCTTAGCTTTAATAGGCTTACTATTAACTGTTTGGGTTTATTATTTTTTCAGAGATCCAGAAAGAGTAATTATTAATGATGATAATTATCTTGTTAGTCCTGCAGATGGAGAAGTTATAAAAGTTGAGGAAGTTAATGGACCAAAAGAACTTGGTCTGGAAAATAAAAATTTTAAGAAAATTAGTATTTTTATGAATGTTTTTGATTGCCATGTTAATAGAATTCCGTGCAGTGGTAAGATTGAGGAAATTTTATATAAGCCCGGAAAATTTTTAAATGCTTCATTTGATAAAGCAAGTGAAGATAACGAAAGAAATTATTATAAAATCAAAGACCAACATGGCAATGATATTGTAGTCGTCCAAATTGCAGGCTTAGTAGCACGTAGAATTGTTTGTGAATCAAATAAAGATCAAGATCTAAAACAAGGTGATAGAATTGGAATGATTAGATTTGGTAGTAGAGCAGATGTTTATTATGAAAATTATGAACCCCTAGTTAAAATTGGTCAAACAGCTATAGCTGGAGAAACTTTATTAGCCAAAAAATAATGGAACCACAAAAGAAAAATTTTAAAATCGTTTCTGACAAAAAAAATGCTAGAGTAATTTTACCTAATATGCTGACATTAATTGGAGTATGTATTGGACTTACTTCAATAAGATTTGCATTAGATGGTAGATTTGAATTTGCGATAATTGCAATAATTTTTGCAGCATTAATTGATGGCTTAGACGGAAGAATTGCCAGGTTAATAAAAGGAACTTCTAAAGTTGGTAAAGAATTAGATTCTCTTACAGATATGATAAGTTTTGGAGTCGCTCCTGCATTTATTATGTATTTTTGGAAGTTAAATACTCTAGGAAGATTTGGATGGTTGTTATGTCTTGTATATGTAATTTGTGTTGCGTTAAGACTTGCAAGATTTAATGTAAATTCAAATCAAGAATCATCTTGGAGAGATAATTTTTTTGAAGGTGTACCATCACCAGCTGGAGCTATTTTAGTTTTAACACCTCTTATTTTTAGTTTAAGTGGTTTTGATATAATACAATTAAATTATGATCTTATTGTTCCAACTTTTTTCGTTGTAACATCATTTTTATTAATAAGTAAATTTCCAAGTTATTCATTTAAAAAAATTGTAATTCCAAGAAGAACGACAATTTTTTTATTATTTGGTATTGTTTTATTTTTTGGCCTTTTACTAATTTATACATTTAATGTTATTACTATAAGTGCAATTATTTATTTATTACTGTTACCAATTAGTTTTTTTCATTATCAAAAAATTAAAAAGCACCATGAAAATGACAGAATTCAAGACGATGATGATCTTGAAGACGTACTGTGATGAAAAAAAATGTAATTGTTTCTTTAGCAGATGCTAACTATTTTCCATTATTAGAAGAATTGATAGATTCTATAAAAAGATTTAAACAAAGTGAAAGTGTTTCAATTTGTGTTTTAGATGCAGGATTAACCGAAGAACAAAAAAATAAGATCTCAAAAAAGATAGACGAAATTAAATCAGCTGAGTGGGATATAGAAGTTCCAGGCTATAAAGTAAAAGATAAAGAGTGGTTAAAGAGTCAAGTTTCTAGAGCTTTTTTACCAAAATATTTTCCTAACTATGAAAAATATTTATGGATAGATTGCGATGCATGGGTAAATGATTGGGATTGTATTGAACTTTATTTTAAAGCGTGTAACGAAGGCAAGCTTGGTATCACTCAAACTATAGGTCCAGGATATAAAATAACATCTAAAGTAAATTGGTTACTTGGGAAATTAGCAATTGTTAAATCACAAAACTTTAAACATGCTGTAAAATCAAACATACCTTATGATAAGGCAAGAAAATTAGCGTTCGCTCCACATATAAATGTTGGTGTTTTTTCCTTAGAAAAAAACTCAACCGGTTGGAAAGTTTGGCAAAATAATCTGGAACAAACACTAAAAGCTGGAAACATATTTGGTTCTGAGGGATTAGCAATCAATATGGCAGTGTATATTGATAATTTAGAGACGGAGTTTTTACCTCTCAGTTTTAATTGGATTACAAGCAATTTACTTCCAAAATACGATGAAAGTAATAATATATTTGTCGAACCATATTTACCTAATCATAAAATTGGAATTATGCATCTTGCAGCTGGAATTTGGAAAGATGGAAAAGATATGAGAGTAGATAAAAGTATTGAAATTGAAATTAAAACTTTGAACGGCAAAAAGATTTTAAAGAGTTTAAGATATAAAAATTAATTGAAAAAAAATAAAATTTCAAAAAATTGGATAAATAAACAACGTAGAGATATTTATGTTCGTCAATCAAAAGTTGATGGTTATAGAGCAAGATCAGCATATAAATTAATCGAAATAGACGAAAAATTTAAAATTTTTAAAGGTGGAATGTTTGTTTTAGATATCGGTGCAGCGCCAGGAAGTTGGTCGCAATATGCTTCAAAAGCTATTAAACAAGGAAAAGTAATTTCTATAGACCTGAAGGTAATGGAAGAAATTAAAAATACAATTCAGATTAAGGGGGATTTTACTGACCCCAATATTCAAAAAAAAATAAAAGATTACTTAAATAAGGGTTTAGATGTGGTGATGTCGGATATGGCAGTAAATACAACTGGTATTCAAAATCTTGATGCAATCCAAACTGGTGAATTATGTAAAGAAGCAATGATTTTTTCAAAAGATGTTATTTCAAAAAATGGTTTTTTTATCTCAAAAATATTTATGGGAAGTACTTTTAATGAAATTGTCGCACTAGGAAAATTAATTTTTAAAGAGGTAAAGGTTTTTAAACCTCAATCAAGCAGAAAAGATTCTAAAGAAAGCTTTATAATCTGTAAAAAACTTAGATAGTCTCTTTAAAATTGAAAGGAATCGTATATAAAAGAATATGGTCCCTATAAAAGAAGCACTTACCTTTGATGATGTAACGCTTGTGCCAAAGTACTCTGAAATTCTACCTAAAGATGTTGATACAAGTATTAAATTAACAAAGTTTTTGAAATTAAGAATACCTCTTTTGTCTTCTGCAATGGATACAGTTACAGAAAGTAGAATGGCAATTGAAATAGGTAAAGCAGGAGGAATAGGGGTAATACATAGAAACTTAGATATAAACAAGCAAATTTTAGAAATCAAAAAAGTAAAAAAACAAAAATTATTAGTTGGCGCAGCAGTTGGCGCAGGTTTGGATGAATTTATTAGAGCAAAAGCAATTATAAAAGAAAAAGTAGATCTAATTGTTGTTGATACTGCTCATGGCCATACAAAAAAAGTTTCTGAAATAATTAAATTTATAAAAAGTAAAAAACATTCTAAAACGGCCCTTTGTGCAGGTAATATTGCAACTGCAGAAGCAGCTAATTTTTTGAGTAAATTGGGAGTTGACATTATCAAAGTTGGAATAGGACCTGGATCTATCTGCACAACTAGATTGGTTGCTGGTATTGGCGTTCCTCAATTAAGTGCAATTATAAATGTAAGAAATGGACTTAAAAACAAGAGTGTAAAAGTAATTTCAGATGGGGGAATAAAATATTCTGGAGATTTGGCAAAAGCTTTTGCAGCAGGAGCTGATGCAGTTATGATAGGATCATTGTTTGCAGGTACAGATGAAGCCCCTGGCAAATTGATTAAAAAGAATGGAAAACTTTTTAAACTTTTTAGAGGTATGGGCTCAGTAGGTGCTATGAATAAAGGATCTGCTGACAGATATTTTCAGTCAAAACAGAAAGATACATCTAAATACGTTCCAGAAGGTGTTGAAGGCCTTTCAAAATATAAGGGAAAAGTAAACAAAATAATTTATAAACTAATTGGTGGTCTAAAATCATCTATGGGATATCTTGGCTCAAAACAAATAAAGTATTTAAGAAAAAAACCACAATTTGTTAAAATAACCAAAGCTGGATTTTATGAAAGCATGGTCCATAATGTAGATATCATTAAAAATGATAATAAATACTAATGATCAAAATTTTAAAATTAATATTATTTTCCTTCTTTATTATAAACATTTTTAATATTGCGTATAGCAAGGAGGAATATTTTAAAAAAGGTTTAGAGCTCTATAAAGATAAAAAGTATGATGATGCAAAGTTCATGTTTGAAAAAAGCATTGTTTTTAATCCAAAAAATTCTTACTCATATTTATATTTAGCAAAGATATATAACTATAAAAAAGATCAAAATAATGAGGAAAAAAATTTAAGCACAACATTACTAATAGAACCTGAAAATGAAGAAGCCATTTTAATGCTCATGAAGATAGGTCTTGAAAAATCAAATTATTCAAAAGTAAAGGAATTATCAAAAAAATTTAGTCAAGTTTGTAAAAAACTTTGTAATGAAAATAAAAAAATTTTAGAGAATCTAGATAATATAGAACCTAAAAATGATTCTTGATAAAAACATTAACAAGATCTTAATAATAGATTTTGGTTCACAATTTACACAACTTATCGCCAGAAGAGTTAGAGAGTTAGGAGTTTTTTCTGAGATAGTAAGCCACAAAAAAATTAATTTGAAACAAATTGATTACTCAGTAAAAGGTATAATCTTATCAGGCGGACCACTTAATGTTTACGAAATTAATAAATATTCATTTGATAGTAAAATTATTAAAAAAGGAGTCCCTATCCTTGGGATATGTTTTGGTCATCAAATACTCTCAAAATTAAATGGTGGTAAAGTTAAGCAGTCTAAGCACAGAGAATTTGGATTGGCATATATATATAAAAAAAAAGAGAGTCTTTTAACAAAAAATTTTTTTAAAAAAAAAAAATTTGCTAATGTTTGGATGAGCCACGCTGATCAAGTTTCGAGGTTACCAAAAAATTTTAATGTAGTTGCCTCAAGTCAAAACTCTAAATTTGCGATAATTGAAAATAATCTTAGAAATTTTTATGGTGTACAATTTCATCCTGAGGTAACTCATTCAGAAAATGGTAAGATAATCTTAAAAAATTTTATTTTTTTAATATGTAAAATAAAAAAAAATTGGTCTGTTAAGAATCAAAAAATTAAATTGATCAAGGATGTTCAAGATAAAGTTGGAGATAACAAAGTAATTTGTGCTTTGTCTGGAGGTGTTGATAGCAGCGTGGTCGCTCAATTATTAAATAAAGCTATCGGAAAAAAATTATATTGTATTTTTGTTAACACAGGCCTTTTAAGAAAAAATGAGGAAAAACAGGTTATTTCAACATTTAAAAAAAAGTTAAAAATGAATTTGATTTATGTCAATGCAGAGAAAGAATTTATCAAAAAACTAAAAGATGTCTCAGATCCTGAAAAAAAAAGAAAAATCATAGGCAATCTTTTTATAAAAATTTTTGAACGATACGCTA
The DNA here is from genome assembly GCA_003215055.1 of Pelagibacteraceae bacterium AG-410-N23. Classification (GTDB taxonomy): domain Bacteria; phylum Pseudomonadota; class Alphaproteobacteria; order Pelagibacterales; family Pelagibacteraceae; genus Pelagibacter. The sequence goes on from QCKW01000001.1 coordinate 59,429, forward strand.
GAAAAATAAGTAATGTAAAATTCTTAGCTCAAGGAACTCTTTATCCAGATTTAATTGAGAGTAAATCTGTAACCGGAAGTAATACTTCCAAAATAAAATCGCACCATAATGTTGGTGGATTACCAAAAAAAATGAGACTAAAACTTTTAGAACCTCTTAAATTTTTGTTTAAAGATGAAGTAAGAAAACTTGGGTTAGAATTAAATCTTAATAAAGAAATTGTTCAAAGACATCCTTTTCCTGGTCCAGGTTTAGCGATAAGAATACCTGGGACCATAACAAAAGAAAAAATTAAAATTTTAAAAGAAGCTGATTTTTATTTTATTAAGTCTTTAAAAGATTATGGACTTTATGATAAAATTTGGCAAGCATATGCAGCACTTCTACCAGTAAAAACAGTTGGAGTTATGGGAGATAATAGAACCTATGAATATTTATGTTTGTTAAGAGCAATAACTTCTGAAGATGGAATGACTGCTGACTTTTATGATTTTAAAAAATCATTTATTCAAATGATATCAAATAAAATTGTAAATAGTATTAGAGGTATAAATAGAGTAGTTTATGATGTTACATCTAAACCACCAAGTACAATTGAATTAGAATGAAAAAAATTCAAAATATAACTAAAAAGAAAAATAAAACAAAAATTGTTTGTTTGACAGCATATTCAAAAAATATAGCTGAAGAAATAGATAAATATGCTGATATAGTTTTGGTCGGGGACTCACTTGGATCAGTTTTATATAATTATACAACTACAAGAAAAGTTTCTCTGACAGAAATGATCAACCATTCCAAAAGTGTAAAAATGGGTGTCAAAAAAAGTTTACTAGTGGTTGATATGCCATATAAGACTTATGATACAAATAATTCTGCTTTAAAAAATGCAAAAAAAATAATTCAAGAAACAAAATGTGATGCAGTAAAATTAGAAGGGGGAAAAAAAGTTATTAAACAAATAAGATTATTAATTAAGAATAAAATTTCTGTAATGGGTCACTTGGGTTTGTTACCTCAGACAGCTAAAGGAAAATTTAAATCCAAAGGAAAAAATAGTAGAGAAGCAAAACAATTAATGGACGATGCTATGTTACTTCAAAAAAATGGTGTTTTTGCGATTGTACTAGAGTGCGTATCAACATCTGTTGCAAAACAAATTACACAAAAATTAAGTATTCCAACTATTGGTATTGGATCCTCAGTACACTGCGATGGTCAAGTTTTGGTAACTGATGACTTGCTTGGAATTAATGATACAAAAATAAGATTTGTAAAAAAATTTATGAACCTAAAAAAATATATTAACTTGGGATTAAAAAAATTTTCACAAGAAGTAAGATCTAAAAGATATCCATCCAAAAAACACTCTTACTAAAAGTATTTTTTAAATTGTTCGTTTATTGATAAGATATCTAAATCTTCAAGTCCTCCAATTACTAATTGGATTGCAACTAACAAGATAAAGCCTAGACCAATATAAACAATCCATAAATGTTTTTGAATATAGTTAGCAAGATATGTTGCTAAAGCTCCTGTTAAAACTACAGAAAGCACAAGTCCAAATATCATAAAACCAAAATTTCCTTTAGCTGCACCAACTACTCCAATCACATTATCAAAACTAATCATTATGTCTGCAAACAAAACCTTAAAAACACTTTGAATAAAAGAAGGTTCTTTAGATTTTTTGGTTGGTGATTTTATTTTTTTAATTTCAAAGAGGTCTTTTCTCAAATCATTCACTATCCAAATTAAAAGCAGACCACCTAATATTTTTATAAAGTAGAATTTAAATAAATAAGTAGCAAAAAGTGCAAATACAATTTTGAAAATTAAAGCACCAGCAACACCCCAATAAATTATTTGCTTTTTATTTTTTGGAATAAAATTAGCTGAAATTACACCAATGATGATTGCATTATCTGCTGTTAAGATAATTGTGATGAAAATAATTTGGGCTAATATAAGTAATTCTTCTAACAAAACAGAAACATATTATTAGATATTCATTATAATTCAATTAAAAGTAGTATTATTTTTTTATTGATAATTATTTTAATACATAATGAAATGCGATTAATAAAAATGGAGGATAAATGAAGTTTATTAAATATTTATTAACTGTTTTAGTTTCAATAATTTTGTCAATTAATCTGGCTAATGCAGAAAAATGGGACATGGCTTTAGCTTATGGAGCTGGAAACTTTCATTCTGCTAACGCAGCGGAGTTTGCCAAAAATGTAACTGAAAAAAGTGGAGGAAAATTAACGATTGTAACTCATCCAGGAGGATCGCTATTTAAAGGGGGAGAAATTTTTAGAGCAGTTAGAACAGGACAAGCTCAAATAGGTGAAAGATTTATGTCCGCTTTAGGTAAAGAAGACCCATTACTTGAGGTAGATTCTCAACCATTCTTAGCAACCTCTTATGCTGATGCTATGAAATTATATAAAGCTTCAAAGGCTGAGATTGTTAAAGGACTAGATAAAAAAGGATTAGTTTTTTTATATGCTGTGCCATGGCCAGCGCAAGGTTTATACAGCAAAAAAGAAATTAATTCTGTTAATGATCTTAAAGGACTTAAGTTTAGAGCATACAATTCTGCAACAATTAGAATTGCTGAATTGACAGGAATGGCTCCAACTAAAATAGAAGCTGCAGAGATAAGTCAGGCATTTTCTACAGGAGCAGTTGAAAGTATGATTACATCACCAACTACTGGAAAAAATTCTAAGATTTGGGAAAATGGTGTTAAATATTTCTACGACATTGCTGCATGGTTTCCAAAAAATATGATAATTGTAAACAAAGAGGCTTGGAACAAACTAGATAAAGCAACACAAGATTTAGTTATGAAACAAGCAGCTTTAGCTGAAAGAAAAGGTTGGCAATTATCAAAACAAGGGAATGTAGGTGATAAAAAAGCTTTGGCTGATGCTGGAATGGTAGTAGGTAAAGTTAATTCATCTTTACAAGCTCATTTTGAAAAAGTTGGACAGACTATGGCTAAAGAATGGTCTGATAAAGCTGGATCAAGAGGTGCAGCTGTTTTGTCAGCTTACAAATAATCAAATTTAACTTTAAGGCCACTTATATTATTTAGGTGGCCTTAAATTGATATGTTTGAAACTTTAAATAGAAATCTTAACAAGCTTTATAAATTTTCTGGTTACGTTGCTGCAATATTTTTAATTTTAGTGGCAGTTTTTATCCTTATTGGTATCTCATCTAGAATTTTTGGTTTTTATATCAGAGGGCTTGCTGAATATTCAGGTTATTGCATGGCTGCAGCATCTTTTTTTGCTTTAGCTTATACATTTGTTGAAGGTGGTCACATTAGAATAACTCTTTTTTTGGAAAAATTATCAGGATTAAAAAAAAAGATAATTGAAATTTGGTGTTTAGCTGTAGCGAGTTTTTTTTCAGGATACCTAGCATTTTATTTCATAAAAATGTTAATCATTTCATACAAGTTTCAGGAAAGAAGCGAAGGTGCTGATGAAATTTTAATTTGGATACCACAAACAAGTGTAGCTATTGGATCAACAATATTTTTTATAAGTGTTTTTCATCAATTAATTTTGATGATTAAAAAGAATTAAATGATAGAAATATTTTTAACAATTTTTTTTATAACTGTTTTACTATTTTTTTTAGGTAGTGGAATTTGGGTAGCCGTTAGCATGATAGGGGTATCAGCTATTGGCATGATGTTGTTTACTTCAAGACCAGTAGGTGATGCTATGGCAACAACTATATGGGGAACATCATCATCTTGGACTTTGACTGCTTTACCACTTTTTGTTTGGATGGGAGAAATCTTATTTAGAACAAAACTCTCAGAAAATTTATTTAAAGGCCTTTCACCTTGGATGCAAAAACTACCAGGAGGCTTGATACATGTAAATGTTGTCGGATGTGCTTTGTTTGCAGCTATATCTGGTTCATCAGCGGCAACAGTTGCTACAGTGGGTAAAATGTCAATACCAGAATTACGAAAAAGAAATTATCCCGAAAAAATTTTACTTGGTAGTTTAGCTGGGTCTGGAACGCTTGGCTTGTTAATACCACCATCAATTATTTTGATTATTTATGGAGTAGCTGTGCAAGAATCTATAGCAAAATTATTTATTGCAGGAATTATACCAGGAATAATGATTGCCTTAATATTTATGTCTTACGTGGTAATTTGGTCTTTAATTAATAAAAAGGATATGCCAAAAATTATTGAGGAATTTTCATTTTTAGAAAAAATTAAAAGATCAAGACAACTTCTACCAGTTATACTATTAATTTTGGGTGTAATTGGTTCAATTTATACTGGAATAGCAACTGCCACTGAAGCAGCTTCTTTGGGAGTTGTTGGAGCTTTGATTTTATCTTATTTTCAAAAAAGTTTAACATTAGACACATTTAAATCATCTTTATTGGGCGCAACAAAAACTTCTTGTATGATTGCATTTATTTTAGCAGGCTCGACGTTTCTATCTTTAGCCATGGGTTTTACAGGCTTACCAAGAAATTTAGCAATATGGATTCAAAATATGGACTTATCTCCTTATGTATTAATTTTTGTTTTAATGATCTTTTATATTATTTTAGGAATGTTTCTTGATGGTATATCTGCTGTAGTATTAACTATGGCAATTATAGAACCAATGATAAGACAGGCAGGGTTTGATATGATTTGGTTTGGTATCTTTTTAGTTATTGTTGTTGAGATGGCACAGATAACACCTCCAGTTGGATTTAATTTATTTGTTCTTCAAGGTATGGCAAATAAAGATATGGGATATATTGCTAGAAGTGCTTTTCCATTATTTTTACTAATGGTTTTAGCGGTTATACTCGTAGTGATATTTCCAGAGATTGCTTTATGGATGCCTGAACAGATGGTTAAAAATATAAATTAATATTTAGAAACCTTTTCACCAGCTATTATAGCCTTTAATTCTTCGTACTCCTGACAATTACAGCCCTTTAATACTTCTAGTCTTTCCACTGCAAGGTTATGTCTGTTTGTTGCAACGTATAACTCTCCTAAGTATTCATTTATACCTTTATGTTTTGGATCAATAGCTAAACCTTGTAAGTAATATTTTTCTCCATTTTCATAATCTCCTAGTTTTCTTGTAGTGAATCCTAAGTAATTTAAAGTGTCAGCTTTATTAGGAAATTTTTTATTAGATTGAATTAATAATTTTTGAGCTTTTTCGTATCTTACTTTTGCTTTATCTAGTTTATCTTTTTGTTCAAATTTTTTAGCAGCATTAATATGGGAAACTGCCATATCATATTGTGTTTTAGTTTTTGATGAACCACTGTCACTTGACCCTGCAGCAAAAGCATTAAATATTAATAATATTGATAGAAAAAAAGAGGTAAATAAATATTTTTTAATCATATAAATTTTTTCATTTTATTTAAACTTTTAAGATCTAAACCATTAGCAACCAAGTTTTTTTTTATAGACTTAGCAGTAGCTAATGAACTTAGATTATCCCCATGTATGCATACTGAGTCTATTTCACAAGGTATTTGTTTTCCACTGTGACAATTAAGCGACTGAGTTTTAACCATTTTTAAAACATGTTTTTTTGCTTCCTCTGGATCAGTTATTAAAGCATGTGATTTTTTTCTTGATACCAGATTTCCATCATCTTCATAGTTTCTATCAGCAAATATTTCACAAGCAATTTTCATATCCAATTTTTTTGCGGCCTCTTCCATTTTAGATCCAGTTGGGACTAGATATATCAAATCTTTACTAATTTCTTTTATGGTTTTTGCTAAAGTAGTTGCTAAATCAATGTCCTCGCATGCCATATTATTTAAAGCACCGTGCGGTTTAATGTGTGATACACTTTCTCCATAATTCGAGGCAATATTTTGAAGAATTTCATATTGATCAATTATAAGTTTTTCAACCTCTATAGAAGATAAATTCATTCTTTCTCTTCCAAAATTTTCTGGATCATTAAACGATGGATGTGCACCTATACTTACTCCATTTTTTTTTGAAATTTTCACAACTTGGCTCATAGTTTCTTTATCACCAGCATGATAGCCACAAGCAACATTAGCTGAATTAACTATTTCTAGTAAGTCTGGGTCGTATTTATTAGAGTGGTGTTTTGATTTTTCACCTAAATCACAATTTATATTAATTTCCATAGTATTAAATCTTAAGTATAACATGGCATGATAAAAAATATATCAAATCTTGGTGACGCAGCTTTATATTGTGATTTTGGAAAAGATATAAATAAAGAAACCAATACTAAAGTAATTAGATATTTTAAAAGTATTCAGAAAGAAAATATCGAGGGAGTAAATAATTTAACCCCATCATATAATAAACTAATTGTTTCTTTTGATTTGAGGAAAACTAATTTTAAGGATTTAAAAAGATTAATAGAAAACCTTGAGATAAACAAAAGTGATAATTTTAAAAATAAAAGAATTAAAATCCCAGTTTGCACTGATAAATCATTTTCATTAGATATTAAAAGATTAGAAAAAAAATTGACAATTAACAAAGAACAAATTTATGAAAAATTTTTTAATAAAGAATTTTTTTGTTATATGACAGGTTTTATTGCTGGTATGCCATTTCTTGGAGATCTAGACATAAATATGAGAGCAAAACGTCTTGAAACACCCAGGGTAAAAGTACCTAAAGGATCAGTTGGTTTAACAGAACAGTTCGCAAATATTTATACATTTGAAAGTCCTGGCGGCTGGAACATCATAGGCAATACACCGTTAAATATATTTGATAGCTCTAAAGAAAAAGATCCAAATTTAATCAATCCAGGTGATACAGTTATTTTTAATAAGATATCAATAGATGAGTATCAAAACTACAATGAGTAAAAATTATTTAGAAATAATTAGAGCTGGAATTAACACCACATTTCAAGATCAAGGGAGAGACAGCCTTTACCATATTGGAATTCCATTTAGTGGTGCTATGGATAATAGAAATTATCTTTTATCTAATAAGCTTGTTGGAAATGAATTAGATAGTCCAGTTTTAGAATTCGCTTATCAAGGTCCTTTATTAAGATATCATGGAAAAAAAATTAATATTGCTGTCACTGGTGATGTAAATTTTAATATTAAAAAAAAAAAAGACTTAATTAATGGACAGTGTTATCAATCTTATATTCTAGAAGATGGTGATGAGTTAGACATTATATCAACTATTAAATCAGTATATGGTTACATAGCATTTGGTGGTAAGTTTGATTTAAAATATCAGTGGTCTAGCTGTTCTGTTAACACAAAAGCAAATATCGGTTCAAACAATGGTAAAAAATTAGAAGTTAATCAAGAAATAACAATTTCTAATTTGAACGAAAATTTAAACAATAAAAAATTAAATTATATCAATACAAAAATAGAAAATATAAGAATTATCAAAGGTACAAATTTTGATTACTTTTCTAAAAAAGGAAAAAAACTTTTTTTAGAACAAGAATTTAATGTTTCTAAATTATCTGATCGTATGGGCATGAGACTAGAGGGGAAAAAAATAGAAAATATTGTTGATACTAATATAAAGTCTGAAGGATTGATAAAAGGTGTAATTCAAGTTCCGGCAGATGGAAATCCAATTATCATGCTTTCAGACCATGGCACTATTGGAGGTTATCCAAAAATAGGTGTAGTTATAAGCGCTGATTACGATAAATTAGTTCAATTAGGACCAGGTTCAAAAATTAAATTTAAAGAAATTAATTTAGCTAGTGCAGAAAGTTTATTTAGATTGTATGAATTGGAAACTCAAAATTTAATTTCACAGATTTAATGAACATAATTAGAAACTTACCTGGTCCATTATTAATCTTTTTAGGAGCTTTAAGTTTAAGTTTTGGTGGATTACTTGTTAAATCATTTGAGGGTGCAACTTTATGGCAAATTTTATTTTGGAGATCTTTATTTTTTTCTCTTACTATTTTAGCTTTCTTAATTATTAGCTATAAAGGAAAAACTTTGAAATCATTCTACGTTTCAGGTTTACCAGGATTTTTTGGTGGAATAATACTATCTATCGGTTTCTGTGGTTATGTTTTTGCAATGTATAATACGACAGTTGCAAATACTAATTTTATCATTTCTCTTCAAATACTATTTCTTTCAGTATTTGGGTATTTTTTTTTAAAAGAAAAAATAAGCATTACAACTTTAATTTCAATTATTTTAGCAATGATAGGTGTTTTATTGATGGTTGGAAATTCACTCACACCAGGTGAGTTATCTGGAAACTTAGCAGCATTTTCAATGCCAATAGTTTTTGCAATTTTAATAATTATAATAAGAAAATATCCGGCTGTAGATATGGTCCCAGCTCAATTTGTAGCTGGTGTATGTTCATGTTTAGTTGGGTTTTTGCTCTCAACTAAAATCATGATATCACCGCATGATATTTTTTTAGGTTTTCTAGCTGGTTTTTTTCAAGTTGGTTTTGGTTTTATATTTATTACAATCGGTGCAAGAACAACTCCCTCAGCTACGGTTGGAATAATTATGCTTTCCGAATCTGTTCTCGGGCCGGTTTGGGCTTTCCTTTTTGTGAGTGAAAGACCTTCAATGTTTGGATTAATTGGAGGTGCAATTATACTTTTTGCTGTATTACTACAGTTTTACACAATATTAAAGAAGCCAAAGTCAACTGTTTCCAATTGACATTTTAAGTCACTTGTAGGATTATTGCTTTACGGGAGAGACTACAGATTATCGTAGCGCCGAAGGAGCAACCACCCAGGAATCTCTCAGGCAAAATGGACCGTAACATATTAACTCTGGAAAGAGATTTAATTCTCGCCGAAGGAGCAAAACTCTCAGGCAAATATACAGATGGGTACAAAGAGTTAATATGGAAACAAAAAAAACATCGCTGTACCAATTACACCAAGATTGTAATGCAAAATTTGTTGAATTCGCAGGCTATCAAATGCCGATACAATACTCTGAAGGTATTGTAGAAGAACACAAATTCACAAGAAATCACTCAGGTATCTTTGATGTTTCCCATATGGGTCAGTTATTTATTTATGGTGGTGAAGACTTAATTAAAGATTTAGAAAAAATTTTCCCTTTAGATCTTAAAAATTTGAAATTAAATCATTCAAAATATAGCTTCTTAATGGACAAAGATGCCGGGATACATGATGATTTAATTATCACAAAAACAAATGAAGGCTTTTTGATAATCCTCAATGCAGCATGTAAAGATAATGACTTTAAAATTTTAAAAGAACTTCTAAAAAACAAGTACAAAATGGTTCTCGATGAAAATAGATCTCTAATTGCCATTCAGGGTCCTAAGTCATCAGAAATTCTTAATGATGTTATTAATGGTGTAAAAGATCTTAACTTTATGTCTGGAAACTGGTTTACGTTTGAAAATCAGAAAGTTTATATTACGCGATCTGGTTATACGGGTGAAGACGGTTTTGAAATATCAATCGCAAATGATTTTGTAGACCAATTGACTAGAGAATTAATCAACAAAGGATCTAAATTAATAGGTCTTGGAGCAAGAGATACACTTAGATTGGAAGCTGGTTTATGTTTATATGGTCATGATCTTGATAAAGATAAAACTCCAGTAGAAGCGAATTTAAAGTGGGCTATTTCAAAAGAGAGAATATCTAAAGGAGATTTTATAGGCTCTGATATAATAATTAAACAATTAAATAATGGTGTGACTAAAATTAGAGTTGGAATTAAACCTGAGGGAAGAATTATTGCTAGAGAAAAAACAAAAATATTTAATCAATCAGATGTTCATATTGGAGAAATCACTAGTGGTACATTTGGACCAAGTGTTAATGGGCCTGTAGCAATGGGTTATGTGGAAAATGAATTTTCAAAAAAAAATACTAAAATATTTTTAGAGGTAAGAGGTAAAAAACATCCTGCAAGTATTTGCAGTTTACCATTTTATAAAAAAAGTTATGTCAAAGGAGTAAATTAATGAGTGAAGTAAAATATTCAAAAGAACACGAGTGGATTAAGCTAGATGGAGATGTAGCAACAATTGGTATTACAAAACATGCCACAGAGATGTTAGGTGATATAGTTTTTGCAGAACTTCCAGAAAAAGGCTCAAATGTGGAGAAAGATGGGACAGCTGGTGTTGTTGAGTCGACGAAAGCTGCTAGTGATGTGTATACACCAGTAAGTGGTGAAGTGGTTGATACAAATCAAGCTATAGTAGATGATCCATCAAAGATTAATCAAGATCCAGAAGATTCAGCTTGGTTTTTTAAACTTAAAATAAAAGATCCATCAGAAATGGATACTTTAATGAATAAAGATGATTACGATAAATTTGCAAAGGAGACTTCAGCATAATGTTACCAAATTCAGAAAAAGATTTTTTAAAAAGACACATTGGACCTTCTAAAGAAGACCAATCAAAAATGTTAAAAGAATTAAATTATAAATCACTGGATGATTTGATTGACAATACTGTCCCAGAAAAAATAAAGTTTAAAGGTGAACTTAATATTGGAGATTCAAATTCAGAGTACGAGGCATTAAGAAAATTAAGAGCAATTTCAAAAAAAAACCAAGTTTATTCAAATTTCATTGGCATGGGTTATTATGGAACGTATACACCCTATGTAATTTTGAGAAATATACTAGAAAATCCGGGTTGGTATACTTCATATACCCCTTATCAGCCTGAGGTAGCTCAAGGAAGACTTGAGATGTTATTGAACTTTCAACAAATGATTGTTGACTTTACAGGAATGGACATTGCTAATGCTTCTTTATTAGATGAAGGTACAGCTGCAGCAGAGGCTATGGGCCTTAGTCATAGATTAAATAAAAAAGATAGTAATTTAGTTTTTGTATCTGAGGATTGTCATCCTCAAACAATAGATGTAATTCAAACAAGAGCTGAGCCAATGGGTTTAAAGGTTCTAGTCGGTAAAGAAAATGAAGTTTTAGACCAGCTAAAAGAAGATTTAGTTTGTGGAATTTTACAATATCCCGGAACTTTAGGGGATATTAAAGACCCAAGTGAAGCGATTAGCAAAATTCACAAAAAAAATGGGAAGGCTATATTAGCTTGTGATCTGTTAGCTCTAGCAAAATTAAAAACACCTAGAGAACTTGGTGCTGACATTGCGGTCGGAAGCTCTCAAAGATTTGGTATTCCAATGGGATATGGAGGTCCGCATGCAGCTTTTTTTGCAACCAAAGATGAGTATAAGAGATCAATGCCTGGAAGGATTGTCGGTGTATCAGTCGATAGACATGGTAATAAGGCATATAGATTATCTTTGCAAACTAGAGAGCAACACATCAGAAGAGATAAAGCGACTAGTAATATTTGTACTGCACAAGCTTTATTAGCAATTGTGTCAGCAGCATACGCAATTTATCATGGTCCAGATGGAATTAAAAATATTTCTGAAAGAGTGTCTCAATTAGCAAAAAGTTTTGCTGATAAAATTAAACAGTCTGGATATGAACTTTATTCCAATAATTTTTTTGATACAGTTACAATTATTACAAAAGAAAAAACTGATCAAATTTATAAGAATGCTCTAAATCAGAGAGTTAATATACGAAAAGTAAATTCTGAAATGTTAGCTGTTTCTTTTGATGAAAGAAAAAACGTTTATAGAGTAAATCAATTATTAAAAATTTTTAATGCAGCAGAATCAATTAAAAAAGAGGACCCTTCAGTAAGTTTACCTAATTTACCGAAAAACTTATTAAGAACTTCAAAATATTTAGAACATCCAGTTTTCAACTTATATCATTCAGAGACTGAAATGCTTAGATATTTAAAAAGATTAGAAGACAAAGATATTGCATTGAATAGAACTATGATTGCACTTGGCTCATGCACAATGAAATTAAACGCTGCTGCCGAAATGATCCCAATATCATGGAAAGAATTTGCAGAACCTCATCCGTTTGTTCCAATAGAACAAATGGAAGGTTTTAGAGATTTATTTACTGATTTAAAAAATTGGTTGCGATCTATAACTGGTTTTTCAGGTGTTTCTTTGCAACCTAATGCAGGTGCTCAAGGTGAGTATGCAGGCCTAATGGTTATCAGAAAATATCATTTAGATAGAGGTGAGCCTAATCGTAATATATGTTTAATTCCAAGTTCAGCACATGGTACTAATCCAGCAAGTGCACAAATGGTTGGAATGAAAGTGGTTGTTGTCAATTGTGATAAAGAAGGGAATGTTGATTTTGATGATTTAAAGAAAAAAGCAGAGCAACATTCTGAAAACCTTGGAGCATTAATGGTAACTTATCCGTCTACCCATGGAGTATTTGAGGAAAAAATAACTGATATTTGTGAATTAGTTCATAAACATGGTGGTCAAGTATATATGGATGGAGCAAATTTAAACGCTCTAGTTGGAATTGCAAAGCCTGGAAATTTTGGACCTGATGTTTGTCATATTAATTTGCATAAAACATTTTGCATTCCTCATGGTGGAGGAGGACCTGGAATGGGACCCATTGCCTGTAAAAAACATTTACAAGTTTATCTACCTAACCATCCAGTAATAAAAGATTGTGGACCAACAACTGGAATTGGTGCAGTGTCAGCAGCTCCTTGGGGTAGTTCAAGTATTTTGTCAATTTCTTGGATGTACATTAAAATGATGGGGTCTGCAGGATTAAAGCTTGCTTCTCAAGTTGCGATATTAAACGCAAATTATATTGCTCATAGATTAAAAGATCACTTTCCGATTTTATATAAAGGATCTAATGGGAATGTTGCACACGAGTGTATTATAGATATTAGAACAATAAAATCTGAAACAGGCATAACAGAGGAAGATATAGCTAAAAGATTAATAGATTTTGGTTTTCATGCACCAACTATGTCTTGGCCTGTAGCTGGGACTATGATGATAGAGCCAACTGAAAGTGAAGGCTTGTCGGAGCTTGATAGATTCTGTGACACTTTAATAAAGATAAAACAAGAAATAGACCAGGTTAAATTAGGTAAGTTTGATAAAATTGATAATCCAATTAAGAATGCTCCTCACACTGATAGTGAACTAGCATCTGATAACTGGACGCATAAATACACTAGAGAAGAGGCAGCTTATCCAGCTAAATTTTTAAAAGTAAATAAGTTTTGGCCTCCAGTAGCGAGAGTAGACAACGTATATGGAGATAAAAACATTTTTTGCACATGTCCAAGCATGGATGAGTTTAAAGAAGATGCAGCATAATTTCTAATGAAAATTGCTGTTGTTGGTTCAGGAATTTCAGGGTTAAGCGCAGCATATTATTTATCAAAAAAACACAATGTAGATCTTTTTGAGAGAGAAGATCACTTTGGAGGTCATTCTCATACAATTGATTTAGTTTTTGATAAAAAAAAAGTTTCAGTAGATATTGGATTTATCGTGTTTAATTTCAAAACTTATCCAAACTTAATAAATTTTTTTAAGGAAAATGATATTCAAATCGAAAAGAGCGATATGTCTTTTTCAGTTTCGGTAGATAATACAAAATTTGAATATTGTGGAAAAGGTTTAAATGGAATTTTTACTAATAAATCAAATTTATTCAATATTGAATTTTTAAAAATGTTTTTCGATATTTTAAAATTTTATAAAAAAAGTGATCAAGAAACTATTTTGAATGAAAAAATTACTTTAGGAGAATATTTAAAAAGAAACAAATTATCTAAAACATTTGTAGATTATCATATCATACCAATGGTATCTGCAATTTGGTCCATGCCTCCTTATGAGGCAAGTAAAATGCCAATAAGCTTTTTTCTAAAATTTTTTCAAAATCATGGATTATTTAAATTAAAAAATAGACCTCAGTGGTATACAGTATCCAATAGAAGCAGAACTTATGTAAGTAAAATAATTTCTCAAATAAGTGGAGAACATTATAAAAATTATAATGTCACAAAGATTAAAAGAAAATCAACAGGTTTAGATTTATACTATGGTGGGGAAAGTGAATTCTTTGATTATGATAAGGTAATATTAGCTATACATGCAGATGAAGCTTTAAAATTGATTGAAAATCCTACTGAAGATGAAAAAAATATTCTTTCAAATTTCAATTATAAGGAAAATATAGCTTACATTCATACTGATCAACGAGCCATGCCAAAAAATAAAAAAGCCTGGTCTTCATGGAACTCTTCAATAGATGATAAAAATTTAGATAAAAATTCAATTACATATTGGTTGAATTTGTTACAAAACCTAAAATGTGATGAAAATATTTTCTTAACACTTAACCCTTATTTTAAGATTGATGAAAAAAAAATATTAAAAAAGGTTAAATTTACTCATCCTTATTATGATCAAAATGCACTAGATGCTCAATCTGAGCTTGTTAAAATACAAAATCAAAAAGATTTACTTTTCTGTGGAAGTTATTTTGGTTACGGATTTCATGAAGATGGAATAAAATCATCTATTGAAATGCTAAAAAGCCTAGATGATTAATTCTTGTATATATGATGGAAGTGTGATCCATAAAAGATTTAAGCCAAAGGTGCATTTTTTTAAATATAAAGTATTCTCTCTATTAATTGATCTATCAGAACTAAATGAGCTTAATAACAAATTAAAATTTTTTTCTTTGAATAGATTTAATCTAATTAGTTTCTATGAGAAAGATCATGGAAATCGTGATGGCTCATCTCTTTTTAACTGGGTAAAACTTAATTTAAATATTAACAACATAAGTACTGAAAATATTAAAATTAAACTTTTATGTTATCCTAGAATATTAGGCTATGTTTTTAATCCACTAAGTATTTTTTTTATATATGATAAAAATGAAAATTTAATTTCCATTTTATATGAAGTTAAAAATACCTTTGGTGAACAACATACTTACATATTTAAGGTAGAAGGTGAAAATAAGTTAATACAAAATAAGTGTCCAAAAAAGTTTCATGTCTCACCATTTATTGAAATGAATTGTAATTATTTTTTTAGAATCTTAAATCCAGAAGAAAATTTATCAGTTAAAATAGATCAGTATGATCAAGGAGGAAAAATTCTTTTTGCATCTCAAGATGGTAAAAGGTTAGATTTAACAACAAAAAATTTAATCACTTCCTACTTAAAACACCCCTTAATGACATTTAAAATAATTTCTGCGATACATTTTGAAGCGTTTAAATTGTGGATTAAAGGGATTAAATTTGTGAAAAAAAAATTAAAAATTAAAAACAATATAACAGTAGAGAATTGATGTTTTTAGACAAAACAGCAGATAAAATAGTTTATAAATTCCTTAATAATATTAATTATGGATATCTTGAGCTAACAACTTTTGATGGTAAAATTTTAAAATTTGGAAATTCAGACGAAAAATTAAAAGCAAAAATCAAAATTAAAAAACCAAATTTCAATTACAATTTAATTAGAGGTGGCAGCATTGGATTTGCAGAAAGTTATATGAAAGGAGAATTTGAAACTGATAATTTATCAAATTTAATTGAATTAACTGCTAGAAATATTCAAGTCATACATAAATTTTCAGGACTTCTTGATTTTCCAATAATCAATTTTGTAAAAAATAAAATAATAAAAAATACAAAAAATCGAAGTAAAGATAACATTGCGAAACATTATGATTTAGGTAACGATTTTTTTTCTCTTTGGTTAGATGATACACTCACTTACTCTAGTGCTATATTTGACAAACAATCAAAAAATCTTTCTGAAGCTCAAAATAATAAATATCAAAAATTAATAGATCTAATTAAACCAAACAGTGGTGATAAAGTTTTAGAGATAGGATGTGGCTGGGGTGGTTTTGCAGAATATTTGGGTAAAAAATATGATGTTAAACTTGACTGTATAACAATATCAAAAAAACAATTTGAATATGCGAAAGAAAGAATTTTTAAATGTGGTTTAAATGAAAAAGTTAATATTGAAATAAAAGATTATAGGGATCTTAAAGGTAAATATAATTCAGTAGCTTCAATAGAAATGATTGAGGCTGTCGGTCAAAACTATTTAGAAGGATATTTCAAAACAATTAAAAGTAATTTATCTGATGGTGGAAAAGCTGCTATTCAAGCAATTACAATTGATGATAGATTATTTGATAGATATAAAAATAAACAAGATTTTATTCAAAAATATATTTTTCCAGGAGGGTTTTTGCCAAATAAAAATAGTATTAATCGGTATGTTTCTGATAACGGATTAACAATAAATTCTTACATTTCTTATGCAGATCATTATGCAAATACTTTGGTCATATGGAGAAATGAGTTTTTAAAAAAATGGGATTTAATTAAAAATCAAGGTTTTGATTTAACATTTAAAAGAATGTGGGAGTTTTATCTTTCATATTGTGAAGCTGGATTTAAGTCAAAAAATATTGACTTGATCCAATTTTCATTGCAGAACAAATAACGAAAAGGAGAGATGTGAGGAAAATAATAAACTTTAAATCAATTTTATTGATAATTTCTTTATTCTTAATTACAAACTGTTCAAATAATAATGCTATGAAACCAGAAGATTTTAAAGGTAAAGAACCCAGATTAATTATTGAAGAGTATCTGTCAGGCAATGTCAAAGCTTGGGGAGTTCTTCAAAATAGATCTGGTAAAGTCACAAGACAATTCTCAGCAGATTTAAATGGTAAATGGGATGGAAACAAATTGATTCTAGATGAAAAATTTAATTGGGATGATGGTGAAATTCAAAATAGACAATGGCAAATAACTAAAATTGATGAAAATAATTATGAAGGTACTGCAGGAGATGTAGTAGGAAAAGCAAAAGGCTACTCTTATGGACCAGCATTCAAATTTGAATATGTTCTTTTAGTGCCTGTTAAAGGGAAAGAAATTAAAATTACGTTTGATGATTGGATATTTAAACAAGACGACCGTGTAGCAATTAATAGAGCCACTATGACAAAGTTTGGTATTAAAGTCGCTGAGCTAACAGTTGTATTTGTTAAAGATTAATTCTTTTTTTGATATTTTGTCATTTTACCTATCAAACTAAAATATATTTTGCTTGGTATTAAGCTTAAAATTTTAAGTATAAGAGTTAATGATTTTGGAAAATGAATTTCAAATACATTCTTATTTACCAATCCATCATAAATTTTCTCAGCTGCGTACTCTGGTGATTTTAGAAAAGGCATTTTAAAATCATTTTTATCTGTCATCGGTGTTTTTATAAAACCAGGTGAAACGAGACATACACGTACATTAGACCTTCCAAAATCAAAATATAAACTTTCTGCCAAATTATTTAGAGCTGATTTTGAGGGTCCATAACCTGTAGAATTTGGTAATCCTCTGTAACCTGCAATTGATGAAACAATTGTAATTATTCCATTTTTTTTATTTTTAAAATATTCTTCAACAGCTTTAATACTGTTTAGAGTACCAAAAAAGTTGATCTTAAAAACATCTTCAATCTGTTCAACATCAATATCTTTTTCTTTTCTAGGATTCCACGTTCCTGTCGAAAAAAAACAAATATCTATTTCATCAAATTTATCTCTAATTTTATCAAATACTTCCTTACACTTAGACTTGTCAGTTACATCTAATGGAAATGAACTAATGTTAGTATATTGGTCTGAAATTTCTTTAAGTAAATTTTCACGTCTTGCTGAAATTGCTACATTCCAACCTTCATTAGCAAACTTTATTGCCAAAGCTTTGCCAATTCCTGTACTTCCACCAGTTATCCAAATAGTTTTTTTATTCATTATATAAAATGTATAATACTTATATGTTTAAAAATAAATTTTTATCATTTATACTTTTTTTTGTAATCACTTTTTCTGCGTCATTTGTTGGGGGTTTAGCGTCAATTAGCTTAAAAGAACCCTGGTATTCACAACTTGAGAAATCAAATTATAATCCTCCTGATTGGGTGTTTGCACCGGTTTGGACAACATTGTATCTAATGATGACTTTAGCCATTTGGTTTTTTTGGCACAGTAAAAATCGAGATATGAATACAGTGTATATTTATTTCATACATATAATTATTAATACAACTTGGAGTATTATCTTCTTTGGTTACCATCAGATATTTTTAGCAATGATTGTATTAATGATTCTTATTTTTTTAATAATTATTCTTTTTATCAGATTTAAACGTGTCAATTTTGTAAGTTCTTACTTAATGATTCCCTATTTACTTTGGTGTTGCTATGCATTATTTCTGAACTTTAACTTATTTATATTAAATTGAATGGATGATGTTGTAATAGTTGGTGGTGGAATAATTGGAGCTGCAACAGCTTATTTTTTATCGAAAGAGGGTAGAAAAGTAAAAGTAATAGAGAGAGATCCAACTTATAAATTAGCCTCTTTCCCACTTTCATTAGGAGGTTTTAGAAGACAATTTTTTCAAAAAGAAAATATTTTGCTTGGAAAATTTGCAAGAGAATTTATTTTTCAAATTCCTGAATTACTTAAAACAGAAAAAAACCCTAGACCAACCGCAAGTATGGTTACAAATGGGTATCTGTTAATGTTTGGACCAGAACATGCTGATGAACAATATAAAGCTTTAGAAAATCACAAAGCATGTGATGCTGGTACAAAAAATATTAAAGGATCAGAATTAACAAAATTTTTTCCATATATAAACAATGAAGGAATTGAAACAGCTACTTTTACTGATAACAAAAGTGAGGGTTGGATCGATCCTTTTATGTTTCATAGCGCTTTAAAAAGCAAAGCTTCTGAGCTTGGTGCTGAATTCGTAAAAGGTGAGGTAAAATCTCTTTCAGAAATAAAAGCAAAAACAATTATTTCAGCAGCTGGTTGTTGGACTAAAGAATTACTAGAGGATATTCCTGTTGAACCACAAAAACACACAGTTTTTAGAGTTAAGTGTCCAAAACATATTCCTGAAATGCCATTGACTGGGGATCTGACGACAGGTGTTTATTGGAGACCAGAAGGTAACGAATATTTAGCAGGATCACCAAAGTCAGTCTTTGATGCTAAAGATCTGGAACCTGCTTGGGATGATTTTGAGGAATTAGTTTGGCCTGCATTAGCTCACAGAATTCCTGCTATGGAAGAATTAAAATTAACTGGTGGTTGGGCTGGTTATTATGATTGCAATAGATTAGATAATAATGCAGTAGTTGGAAAACATCCTAAATTTGAAAACGTTTACCTTGCAACTGGTTTTACTGGGAGAGGTTTGATGCAAGCACCAGGTATTGGTAGAGCTTTAACAGAACTGATTACAACAGGTGAATATCAATCAATAGATATTTCTAATATGGCTGTCGAGAGAGTTTTAGGAAAAAAAGCAAGACCTGAGCCATACGTTCTTTAAATTTTAAAAAAGAAAAAAATTTTTAGTGCTGCCATCTTTCATATTATCAACCAATATTGATATATCAGAAACTTTTTTTAAATTTTCGTCAAAAAAATCATAATTTAATTCTTTAAAAAATTTAATCAGCTCATAACAATTATATCCAAATTCAGGATACAAATATGGAGCTATCTCAGTAAATATAATAGGTTTATTGATTTTTAAAAATTTTTCACCACTTTTTAATACATCTAATTCATAACCATCAACATCTAATTTTATAAAATCAACTTTTGTTAGTTTTTCTTTTTCAACGAATTCATCTAATTTAAGATAAGAATTATCTTTTATTTCTTTTAAGGTACCGAAGTGTTTTCGATGTTTTTCATTTGAATTATCAAAATTCCAACTAGACCAAACTTTTTGAGGTTTTTTATCATTTGATATGAATATTTGTCTTGTATGAACTCTGTTGATTAGGTCTTGGTTCATTTCCAAATTAATTGATAGTTTATTAAAAGCGTAATTTGTCGGCTCAATCGCAAAAATCTTTGAATTTTTAAACATTTTAGCAATTACTAAGCTTACAGATCCAACATTTGCCCCAATATCCAAAATTGTCAAAGATTCATTTTTGTTTGTAAATATTTTTCTTAAATTAACTATTTTTTTTTCAGAGGTTCCAAACAAATAAATTGACAAGTCTATACCTTCATTTAAATCTAGACTCCATTTAATACTATTTCTTTCAACATTTTGATTTCTTGATATAAAAAAAGTCAATATTCTTGATAAAATTTTAGCAATTTGTATTTTATAAATTGTTTTCATTAAATTTTCTATGTACCACAAAAAGTTTTGTATTTTTCATCTAAATTAGATGGAATTTGGTAATCTAAAATATCATCTTTTTGAGTATAAGGATCTTTCAAAATTTCCATGAGTTTATTAATTAGTTTAAAATCATTTTTTTCTGCTGCTTTCAAAGCTTCTTCAACTTTATGATTTCTTGGAATAACTAATGGATTATTGTGTTTCATTAATGCCAAAGATTTTTTCGGTGAGTCATTATTTTTTAATGATCTTTCTTTCCATCTTTTTTTCCAGTTCATAAAATTTATATCATCAAATAATTTATTTTTTTTTTTAGTAAGATCCATTAAATGACAAAATGTGTTTGTATAATCTGCTTTTTTTTGATGCATCCATGTTAACAGGTCTAATATTAAAAATTTATCTTCATTCTCAAGACCAAATAATCCTAATTTATCTCTCATCATATTAATCCATTTTTCTTCATACTTTTTTTCAAAAGAATTAATTGCTTCAGTTGCTATTTTAATAGCATTATCTTGATTTTTATCGATTAAAGGAATTAAGCACTCAGCAAATCTTGAGAGATTCCATTTTGTTATAATAGGTTGATTACAATAAGCGTATCTACCTTTTTGATCTATTGAACTAAAAACAGTTTTTGGATCGTAGGTATCCATAAACGCACAAGGACCATAATCAATAGTTTCCCCAGAGATGGTCATATTGTCAGTATTCATCACTCCATGAATAAAACCAACGCGCATCCAATTTACAACTAGATCAATTTGTCTATTTATTACAGTTTTTAAAAGTTCTAAAGCCTTATTTTTTAAATTTATTAAATCTGGATAATGTCTTTTAACAACATAATCTAACAAAATTTCTAACTCATCTTTTTTATCACGTGCTGCAATATATTGAAAAGTTCCAACTCTGATATGGCTTGAAGCTACTCTTGTTAAGATTGCACCTTGTAACGAAGTATCTCGTATTATTTCTTCACCTGTTTTAGCTACTGCTAAACTCCTCGTAGAAGGAATATTTAGATTATGCATTGCTTCACTTATTATATATTCCCTTAACATTGGACCTAGTGCAGCTCTACCGTCACCATTTCTAGAAAATGCAGTTTTACCAGAGCCTTTAAATTGAATATCATATCTTTTATTATTATTTGTTAAATGTTCACCTATTAAGACTGCTCTTCCATCTCCCAACATTGTGAAATGTCCGAATTGGTGGCCTGCATAGGCTTGAGCAATAGTATTACTTTCTTTAGGGAGAATATTTCCAGTAAATAAAGCTGACAATTCATTTTTATCAATTTTGGAAAAATCCAAATTTAATTCATTAGCCAAATCTTGGTTCATTAAAACTAATTCTGGTTTCTTTACTGGTACAGGTTCAATATGTTCTTTAAATGCATTAGATAATCTTGAATAAGAGTTATCGAAATTCCAATTTATAGTATTTTTCATAAAGATTTATTGACCCCAAATTCTCTTTAACAATTCTTCTCTTCCACAAGCTTTTTTATATCTAAGATATCGTTCAAACTTAATTTTATAAAAATCTTGATGATATTCCTCTGCTTTATAAAATTTTTTAAAATTTCTTATATAAGTAACAACTTTTTTATTAAATCTATTTTCTAAGTTTCTTATGTCTTTTTCTATTAAACTTTTTTCTTCATCAGTTTGGTAAAATGCAACTGATCTGTAACTATATCCTTTATCACAAAATTGACCAAAAGCATCAAATGGATCAATATTAATCCAAAAATTATCTAATAATTCTTTGTATGAAATAACTTTTTTATCATAGATTATTTCTACAACCTCAAAATGACCAGTGTTTCCATACGTTACTTCTTTATAGGTTGGGTTTTCAGTGGTACCTCCAGAATAACCAGAAATTACTTCTTCAACACCTTGTAACTTTTCAAATGATTCTTCAACACACCAAAAACAACCTCCAGCAAAATATGCCTTATCTTTTTGAGCAGAATGAGAAAGATTTATATTAGCTAAAAAAAAGAGAATTATAAAAAAATATTTCATTAAATATCATAAACAAATTCAATATGATAAGTCCAGATTATAAAGGTAGCTACTCTTAAGTAGCCACCTTTAATAATTTTATATAGAATTATTTTTTTTTGTATTTTGCTGCTTCTTCTGACCCACCAGTTGCTGAACCTTTACTGTATGAGTGGGCACCCATACCAGCTAATTGACCATCTTTTACAATTAAATATTGATTTCTGATCTCTTTGCCTTCAAAAAAACATTCCAATATTTCTCGAACTCCATCAGCATATCTTGCTTGAGCTGTCAAAGATGTTCCTGATGTATGAGGTGTCATACCATGATTAGGCATACTTCTCCATACATGGTCATTAGGTGCTGGTTGAGGAAACCAAACATCTCCAGCATAACCACTTAATTGGCCGCTCTTTAATGCTTTTGCAATTGCCTCACGATTACAGATTTTTCCTCTTGCAGTATTTACTATATAAGCTCCTTTTTTCATTTTACTTATCATTTTATCATCAAATAAGTTCTCTGTTTCAGGGTGAAGAGGACAATTAATAGTTACCACATCACAAACTTTAACCATTGACTCTACAGACTCATGAAATGTAAGATTAAGTTCTTTTTCAACAGCATCGGGCAATTTATGTCTATCAAAGTAATGCAGATGAACATCAAATGGTTTCATTTTTCTTAGTGCATCTAAGCCAATTCTACCAGCTGCGACAGTTCCAATATGCATACCTTCAACGTCATATGATCTTTGAACAGCATCAGCAATATTCCAGCCACCTTCATTAACAATTCTATGTTGATTATGGTAATCTCTTACCATTGAAACAATCATCATAACAATGTGTTCAGCTACAGATCTAGAGTTACAATAAGTTACCTCCACAACGTCAATTTTATTATCCATTGCGGCTTGTAAATCAACATGGTCTGAACCAATACCTGCTGTGATTGCCATTTTAAGGTTCTTAGCTTTTGCAATTCTTTCTTTCGTCAAATAATAAGGAAAGAATGGTTGAGAGATAACAATGTCAGCATCAACAATATGTTTATCAGCTTCACATCCATCTCCATCTTTACTATTAGTAACAATTAATTCATGTCCATTACTTTCTAGAAATTTTCTTAATCCAAGTTCTCCAGACACACAGCCTAATAGTTGTCCTGGAGTATAATCTCTACCTTTAGGTGAAGGTAAAGTCATCCCATCAGGGTATTTTTCAATTTTTGGTAATTCAGAAAGTGCATATGATTTCGGCATTCCACCTTTAGGATCATCATACAATACGCATAATATTTTCATTTATTCTCCTGTGTATTAAAATATTTATTTTAGGCATCTAACCTTATTTTAAGGCCCCTAGCAAATGAATTATTTATGATTTGGATAAGATTTTTTTAAAATAAATCTGTTTATAATTATTGCAGATATAATAATTATAATGGAACCTGATATTACAGGGCTAAATATATAATCAAATGATACACTACCAACTATGACTATAATGGGATTTCCTCCTGCAGGAGGGTGAGTAACATTAAATAAAATCATTAAACCAACACCAAAACCTACTGCCAAAGGAATTGTTATAAAAATTGGCAACGGCACAAAGTGTAAAACAATTAAACCAACGATTGCAGTGACTAGATGTCCAAAAAAAACATTTTTTGGTTGTGCGAAAGGACTCTCCGAATAACCATAAAGCAAAACCATTGATGAACCAAATGAAGCTAGCAAAAATATTCCAAATTCTGTTTTGTAAGTTAAAAATGTTAAAATCCCTATCGTGATAATAGAGAAAATTCCTGCTAAAATAGACTGTTTAATATTTCCCATAATTTTAAACTGATACTATTTTTTTTAGTGCCTTGAAAGGTAATAAAATACACTCTTTTCTGGTAATATTTTTCTGTTTGAATAATTTTTTTAAAAATAGCCATTTTTTTTCAATTATTTCAAAATTTCCGTCAAAATATGAATTTGCATCATCACATAACTCATTCAATTTATTTTTTTTACTATTTATTGAAATTTTTGATAATAAACTTGCTGAAGCCTGACAATAAATACAAGAATTACCTTGGTATCCAAAATCAACTATCTTTTCATTTTTAATTATTAACTTAATCATCACCTCATCTCCACATAATGAATTTTTGAGTTTGGAAAAATGCGTGTAATTTTTAACATTTCTAATATTATCAGTATCTGAAGCTATATTTAATATTTCTAAATCCATTTAATTTTTTATACTTATTTATATAATATAAAAATAAGATTAATTTCACCCATTTTGTCAGGGGTTGATGTAATTCAACTAAAAATAGTAAACTTGAAGTTGAAATTTAAAAAGATAAAGGACTCATTGAGAATTAAGCTATTTTTTCAATCAAATGTTTGGGTGAGACGACCTTAGGTAAAGAAAAATTTTAAAATGTTAAACTCTTGATTGTTTTTTTCTTAATCAACCAATTTAAATTTTTTTATATAAGATCTCATTTTTGTTGTAGTTGAAATAAATAAGAATTAATAATTCAGTAATGGTTGAACTTAAAAATGAAAAAATAGCGGTACCGGTAGTATTGTTTGCGGGACTATTATGGTCATTTGGACCATTAGTAGTTAGGTATATGGATCAGCCTCATTTAGTACCTTGGCAATATATTTTTGGGAGAGGCTTAACAATATTTATCCTTCTGAATTTGTATCTATTTTTCGAAGAAGGTATAAATTTTTACAAAAATTATAAGAAAATTGGTTATTCTGGATTAATTGGTGGATGTGGTCTTGGAATAGCGATGATATCTTTTATTTATTCTATAACCAATACCAGTGCTGCAATCACTTTGCTTTGTCTAGCAGCGATGCCTTTTTTTACCGCTTTATTAGCTTTTTTATTTTTAAAAGAAAGAATTTCATTAAATGTTTGGATTTCAATATTTTTAGCAACTGTTGGTATCGTAATTATGGCTCTTGGTAGTTCAGAAAAAAATTCGGTCATTGGTTTTATATTTGGTATTACCTCCTCAATAGGTTTTTCTGTATTTTCAGTTTCTTTGAGGTGGAGAAAAGAAACTCCAAAATTTACTACTGTTGCCATCGCAGGCCTTTTTTGCTTTGTAGTAGCAACAATTATTATTTTATTTAAGGATCAGCCTTTTTTTGCATCTAGTTATAACAGCTCAATGTTTTCTTTACACGGCACATTAGTATGTTTAGGTTTGATCTTATATTCGATTGGATCAAAAGCAATTCCAGCTGCTGAATTAACTTTATTATCTTTAACTGAGGTCATCGGAGGTATTTTTTGGGTGTGGCTTCCACTTTTGGGTATTAATGAGGTTCCATCAACATATACTATAGTAGGTGGCTTCTTTCTTTTTGTGTCTATTACTTATTACAGCTTAGTAATGAGGTGGAATAAAAGATTCATAGCTCTTAACTAAAATTAAAATTATGGAAAGACCGGATTTTTTTAAATTAAAAAATGGGAGAAAGGTGAAACTTCCTTTTTCAAATGAAGAGTACAATCAAAGAGTAAATAAATTAAGAATATTAATGGATAAGAAAAATTTAGATATAATCATTTTAACATCGATGCACAATATAGCATACTACACAGGTTTTATTTATTGCTCTTTCGGAAGACCTTATGGCTGCATTGTAACAAATAAAAAAATTACAACCATTTCAGCCAACATAGATGCAAGTCAACCTTGGAGAAGATCACATTGTGATAATGTAATCTATACTGATTGGAAAAGAGATAATTTTTTAAAAGCGATAGTATCAATCATTGGAACAGATGATCCTTCAAAAAACATAGGAATAGAAAATGATCATATTACATTAGATGTAAGGGATAAAATTGGTTCAATTTTTACATTTTCTGTATTCAGTGATGTCTCAAGAGATCTAATGAAATTGAGAATGATAAAGTCTGATGAAGAAATAGAAATCATAAAAAATGGTTCAAGAATCGCTGACATTGGTGGTGCAGAAATAGTAAAAAATATAAAAGAGGATGCTACAGAATTAGAAATTGCAATTTCTGGAAGAGATAAAATGGAGAGAGAAATAGCAAAAACCTACCCTGATGCAGAATATATGGATACATGGGTATGGTTTCAATCTGGCATTAATACTGATGGGGCGCACAACCCTAAAACAAACCGTAAAATTAAAAAGGGTGATATTTTATCTTTAAATACTTTTCCAATGATATCTGGTTATTATACTGCGCTTGAAAGAACATTGTTTTTTGACTCAGTAGATGATGAGTCTTTAAAAGCATGGGAAGCAAATGTTAAAGTTCATAAAAGAGGTTTGGAATTAATTAAACCTGGTGTCAAATGCTCAAATATTTGTAATGAATTAAATGAATTATTCGCAGAGCTTGGATATTTGCAATACAGGACTTTTGGATATGGACACTCTTTTGGCGTTCTTTCTCATTTTTATGGAAGGGAAGCTGGGCTAGAACTTAGAGAAGATATAGATACTGTCTTAGACGAAAATATGGTTATTTCTATGGAACCAATGATTTTGATACCTGAAGGAAAGCCTGGTGCAGGTGGTTATAGAGAACATGATATTTTAGTCATTGGAAAAAATGGAGCAGAAAATATTACAAAGTTTCCATTTGGACCAGATAACAATATTATAAAAAATTAAAATGACAAAAAATAAAGTAATTGTTAATAGTTGGAATGAATGGGATCCACTTAAACATGTCATAGTTGGTAGAGCAGATGGGACTTGTATACCTGCGCCTGAGCCCGCTTTAGATGCAAAGGTTCCTGAAGACTCTGATATGAGGGGAAGTTTTGGTCCTAGAACCCAAGATACTGTCGATAAAGCAAATCAACTTTTAGATGATTTTTCAAATATGTTAATAAAGAGAGGTATAAAAGTGGATAGACCGATACCGATTGATTTTAACAAAAAAACATCGACTCCTGACTGGGAAACAGAAACCATGTTTGGTTGTATGCCTCCTAGAGATGTTTTACTTACTATAGGAAACGAGATATTGGAGGCTACAATGAGTTATAGGTGTAGATGGTTTGAGTATTTATGTTACAGGCCTCTTCTAAAAGAATATTACAATAAAGATCCTCACATGAGACATGAGTCAGCTCCAAAACCTAGATTGACTGATGCAGATTATCGTAAAGACTATTTATCAGATAAAATAGGTATTCAAAAAAGACTAAAATGGACAGAGGATAAATTTTTTGTAACCACCGAAGAAGAACCCTTGTTTGATGCTGCTGATGTATTAAGATTTGGTAAGGATTTAGTGGTTCAACATGGTTTTACCACAAATTTAAAAGGTATTGATTGGCTTAAAAGACATTACAAAAACCACAGAGTCCATGCAGTAAACTTTCCAGGAGATCCATACCCAATACATATTGATGCAACATTCACTCCTATCAAAGAGGGTTTAATCATAAACAATCCTCAAAGAAGATTGCCAAATGAACAAAGAAAATTATTTGAAAATAATGGTTGGAAAATTATAGATGCAGCTCAACCAGCACATAATGAACCTCCACCACTTTGTTATTCATCTGTGTGGCTTTCAATGAATGTTTTAGTTTTAGACCCTAAAACAGTTTGTGTAGAAAAAAGTGAAAAATATCAAGCTGAACAACTTGATAACCTAGGTATGGAAGTTATCCCAGTTGATTTAAGAGATGCATATGCATTTGGCGGTGGACTTCATTGTTGTACAGCTGATGTTTATAGGGAAGGTGAGTTAAAAGATTATTTTCCAAAACAATAAGATTAGTTTGGATTTTCTTTTAAAAAATCTATAAATTTTATTACTTCATTGAATTTTTCATCAGGAATATCTTTATAGCTAGCATTAAATTTTTCTTTTACACAAAGAGCAACATGAGCGTATGGGTTCCTTCCTTTTGGGTGATTAGGATGATCAGGTAATTGACCTTTTAAATCTTCACCTGCAAGCTGAATTATTTTCCATAATTTAATTGAATTTTCTTTATTCATTTTAAATCTAAATAATATTCTAAAGAAATTTATACGAAAAAAGGTTTAAAAATTTCAAATTCTACCAACATCAACAATTTAAATTGAGGATTAAATAAATACCATGAATTGTGTATTTAGTTCTCTTTTGTTTTATCTATTTCAAATTTTTCTAATCCCTTTGATAAATTATTATTTATTTCTTCATCGTTAAATGATTTTAATCTTTCTAATTCTTTTTGTTTAAGTTTTTGCTCTCTTAAGTTTTCTTGTTGTTCTCTAATTTTCTGTTCTCGGTCAAATTTTTCTTCCCATTCTTTTATTTTCATAAATTCTAACTCTTTTTGCTTTTCCTCTTCTTCCCTAATCTGTTTAAGTATTCTATCTTTTCTTCTTTTTTCTCTAAGTTCTTTATTTGTATATTCTTCCTCTCTGACTTTAAGATCAATATCTTTTCTATTTTGCTCTTCATCTCTTAACTTTAATTCTTTTTCTTTCTTTCTTAAATCATTCGTAACTTGAATTAAATTTTCATCTTTTTTAGCTAGTCTTTCGCTTTCAATTTTAAGAAGGTCTTCTTTATTTTTTAGCTCTTTTTCTTTTAATTTTAATTCTTCCTCTTTAACTCTTAATTTATTTTCTTCTTTTTTTAACTTGTCTTCCCATGTTTTAAGTTCTTTTTTTTCTTTAATTATTTCATTATTTTCTTGAAGTTTTTTTAATTTAATTTCCTTAATTTTATTAATTTCCTGTCTTTTTTTAAAGTTTGAGTAAGCACTACTTAAAGACCTAGTTGTGATAGTTGCTAATTTAGCTAGTCCATTTTCGTTAGACTTGCCTTTTCTTTGACTATTTTTTTTTCTCGTATTTTTTTTTAAGCTCATTTTTATAATTATATTTGAACAAAGAAATCGAAATATTTCAAGGATTACTGGTAAAAAATTTTTTTTTACTGTTTATTTTGAGTTTCAACCTACAAGTGATTATTAAATATTTATTATGAAAAAATTCTTTTTGCTATAAACAATTCTAGACATTATTAAACTTAAGTGAAAAAATTTAAAAAATTAATAATTGCCTGCGACGGAGAGTCAGCAAGTGGAAAAAGCACAGCGGCTAGGCTTATTTCAAAAAAATACAAATTATTACTAATAAATTCTGGTCTGTTATACAGATATAGCAGCAAACTAATCATAAAATATAAGCCAAAAAATATTATCTCATTTTTAAATAAAAAATTTAAGAATGTTAGTTATAAGAAAATTGCAAATCAGAACCTACATTCAGAAAAAATAAGTAATCATGTAGCTATTTTGGCAAAAAACAAACAAGTAAGAAAAATAGTCAATAATTTTCAAAAAAAAATTATTAAAAATAATAAGATGATTTGTGTTGAAGGAAGAGATATTGCAAGCAAAATTCTGTCAAAAAATCCAAAATATGATTTAGCATTTTACTTTAAATGTAACATTAATGTAGCTAGCTACAGACGATGGCTTGATTTGAGGAAACAAGTTTCATTAAAAGAGATAAAAAAATCTTTAAAGAAAAGAACTTTAATGGATAAAAAAAGAAAACATAGCCCACTTATTAAAGTTAAAGATGCAATTTTAATAAGAACTGATTTGTTATCAAAAAAACAAGTATTGTCAAAAATGACTAGATATATAGAAAATATTTAGATTATTTATTTTCTTCCTTAACAGGTTCTTCTATTGGTTCAGTTGTTGGGTTTAATTCAATTCCTGCAGGAGTAATAGTTTGTGGCATAGCAACGAACTGAGAATCTGGATTATCAACTGTTTGTCTTACTCTCATTCTATAGATTCCAAAAACTCCAATAATTGAATGAAAGAAAAATAAAAAGATAAAAAAACCATTTGAGCCAACAACATCCATAAAGATTGAACATAAAAATGGACCACTCATTGCTCCTAAACCAAATACAAATTGTAGTCCTGCACCTGCAGCAACAAATTTTTCTTTAGGTATATAATCATTGGTATGAGCTAGAATTAATGAAAACATAGGCAAACTACAAAAAGAAAAGAGTATTAAAAAAATATAAAACCATGTTTTACTAGTTGCAAGACCCTCTGGTAAATACATTTGTCTCGAGACCAAAATTGATAAAATTGCAAAAATTGCTGCACCAAAAGTTGAAAAAACTATAACCTTTCTTCTATCATACAAGTCAGAAATTTTTCCAACTGGAAACTGAGAAATAGCTCCTGAAATTGCCAGTAGAAATGTAACAATTGAAATTTCTAGAATTGTAAAATTCATCGAAGTCGCATAAACAGCTAGCAATGTAAAAAGAGCTGATTGAATTGTTCCGTAAAATAATGAACTAACCATTCCAAAAGGTGAAGCCTCATAAAGATTTTTTAAACTCATTGCCTTTATTTTTTTAAAGGTTGGTGGTTTCTTTTTTGTTAATAAAATAGGTATAAGTGCAGCTGATGTAATTACTGAAACTAATATAAATGGTTGAAAATTTTTTGGACTACTAAAATTTAGTAAGAACATTCCAACACCCATTGCACCATAGAGAATAACCATATAAACTGATAAAACGCTTCCTCTATTTTTATTACTTGACCTATCATTGAGCCAACTTTCAGCAACGGTATAAATACAAACCATACTTACTCCTGTTAAAACTCTTAATAAAAACCAGACAAAAGGATTTATGATTATTGAATGAACTAAAATTACCAAAGATGCTAAAGATGCAAAAGCTGCAAAAACTCTAATATGTCCAACCCTTGAAATAATATTTGGAATAGTAGCAGCACCGATGAAATAACCAACGAAATAGCCTGACATCATAAAGCCAGTAGCAGTCAGACTAAATTCTTCTTGAACAGCTCGCACTCCTAGCAGTGATCCTTGAAAGCCATAAGCCATCATAATGAATCCCATGCCTAAAAATAATGCCCAGGAATTTTTTAAAACTTTATTCATAAAATTTTTCGTAAGTATTCGCGATGTATTATTAAATCAAGTCTTAATTGTGACGAGCTTAAGAATTTTTAAGCTTCAAAAATGAGTGAATAGCTATAGTAGCTATTATAATCACTCCACCTAAAAGAGTTTCAATACTTGGTTGTTCTTTTATTATTAACCAAACCCAGATAGGACCTATTATGGTTTCAAGCAGAAAAAATAAGTTAACTTCTGCAGCAGGAATAAATCTTGGAGCTATTGTTACTAGGACAAAAGGTATTGCAACACAAAGAATACACATTGCTGGTATAATTATAAGGTCATTGTCAATTAGCGTAAAACTTTCAATAAAAAATAAAGCAAAAGCAGCTACAAATAATTTTCCAACAACAGCAGCTGGAACCAAGTTTTTTGTTTTTGCAGATCTAATTGTTACAGCTCCTATTGCCAAACCTAATGCTGTAACAAACCCTAAAATATCTCCATAAAAATTTCCTACTTTTAAAGAGTCAAAGAAAATATAGATTATGGCAAAAAAAGTAACAATTATTGAAATCCATGTCTTTTTATCTGGGAGCTCTTTTAAAAAAATTGAACTAAGGATTGCTGATAACATAGGTGCGGTAGCAATCATTACAAGAGTATTCGCCACATTTGTATTTTGAATTGAAACCACAAAAGTAATATTCGTTAAACTAAATGTTCCAACATAAATTAGCCCATGATATCCACTAGTAAAAAGAGTTTTAAAAAAATTTAATTTATAAATCAAAAGCATTCCTATAAACACAGTCAAAAAAGGGATTATTCCTCGGTAAAAAACTAATCCCCAAGTGTCAACATTAGAAAGTCTTATAAATAAGGAGTCAGGTGTTATAAACATTACAGCCACAAAAGCCATTAAAGAACCTTTTTGTTGATCAGTAAAATTTTTCACGCTTTTAATTCTTTCCAAAAAGTTTTTGCAAGATTAATATTTGTGAGATCATATAAAGTTTTTAATCCAGTTGGAGATGTTACATTGATATCGCCATTAAGTTTTTGATCAATAAAATCTATTCCAGCAAAAAAAATATTTTCTTTTTTTAAATCTTTTGCAAGAATTTTTGATATTTTTTTTTCAGTAGTTGTTAGTGTTGTCTTTATGGCCTTACCACCCTTGCTTAGGTTACTTAAGAAAGAGCCTCTTTTTGGAATTCTTGAAATTGCACCAACTATTTTCCCATTTATGATAAAAACTCTTTTATCTCCCTTGTTTATTTTAGGTAAAAATTTTTGACACATAATATAATTATGTTTTTTAACAAATTTTTTGATTAAATATAAATTTAGCTTTGATGATAAATGAATGTCATTTCCACCATAACTATGTATTGGTTTTAATATAACTTTTTTGTGAGTTTTTATAAATTTTTTTATTTCATCTAAATTTTGGGTAAAAATAGTAGGTGGCATAAATTTCTGATATTTAGATGAGAAAAGCTTTTCAGAAATATTTCTTATAGATGTTGGGTTGTTTATAATTTTTAATTTATTTTTAATAATATCTAAAATGTAGCAGGTGGTGATATATTCAAGATTAAATGGTGGGTCTTGTCTAATTAATAAAAATTTACAATTAGTTAAATCTATCTTTGTTTTTTTTAAAATCTTGAAAAATTTTTTTTTATTATAATCAAATTTGATGAAAAAACCTGAAGCAATAACTTTAAAATTAATTATTGATAAATTCTTTGGCTCATAATAAAAAATTTTATATTTTTTTTTCTGAATTTCGTTAGCTAAAAAAATACTTGTATCAGTTAAAGGATTTAGAGTAGAGGGATGGTCACCTTGAATTGCAATAATTTTATTTATCATAGAGTTCATTCAAATCTTCATTTTTTGAAAATTTTCTTATCATATGATCTGCATTTGTTACCTTGTTGTTAATTATATTTTGTAAATGATTTAAAAATAAAGTTTCATTTTTTTTACTCTTATTAAGAATATCTCTTCGTTCTAAGCCTTTTCTTGATAAATCGAGTAAAGTTGATGCCCAATACAGAAGATCTTTTCCCATAAGCTGAGTATTGAAACCTTTTTCAGGAGCTTCAAGGTATGCATTAATTATTTTATCTTTATCCCAGTTAGAAATTAAATCATGAACTTCTTCTAAATTTCCATACAATATGCCAACATTAAAAGCAGGTCCAGCACACAAACAATCCCAACCACACGTATCCATTGATCTAAGTTCAATATATTTTTTCAATCTATTTTCAGTAAAAATAGTACTTAAATGTGTAGATAAATCTTTTTCAGTCGGTAAACGATTATTAATCTCATCAATTTTTCCATTCATAAAGTCAAGAAATTTGTAATTTTGTCCTGAGATATAATTTTCTTTTTCTTGAATAAATAAGATAGGAAAACTCATTATGAATTCTGCATATTTTTCAAAATTAAAATCCTCAAAGAATATTTTAGGTAATCCACCTCGAGACGTATTTTGCCATACTTTAGATCTATATGATAAATAATTACTTTTCTTTTTTTCGACTATTGAAGAGTTAGCAAATAAAGCAATCGAAATAGGTACTATTGAGTTAACAACTTTAAATTTTTTTATAAAATCTTTTTCTGAATCATAGTCAATATTTAATTGTGTTCCACAAGTTCGATACATCATATCAAGACTTAATTCACCTCCTAAAGGCATATCTTTAGTCATTAGTTTGTATCTTTGCTTGGGATTATTTGGAATTTCATTAAGTTTTGATATTGGGTCAAAACCTGAGCTCACAATACTTAAATTCAATTTTTTTGTTACTTGTTTAAGTTCAAACAAATAATCTTGAGATTCAGCACAAGCCTCATGAATATTACTTAGTTTTTCTCCAGACAGCTCTATTTGATTACCAGGTTCGAGAGTAATATTTTTTCCACCCTTGTTAAGTCCAATCATATTATTTTTTTCTAAAATTGGATTCCAGCCAAATTCTAATAAAGCTGAAAACATTTCTTTTATTTTTAAATAATCAATCCGTTTATTATTATTGTTATTAAATAAAAATTTTTCATGCTCTATACCAATTTTAAAATTTTTTTTATCTTTGATGCCTGACTTAAAATATTTAATAATTTTTTCTTTAGTATTAATCATCATTTCTTAAATATTACTCTATTTTTTTATTTAAAGTAGTGAATATGGTTTTCTGGAGAATATTCTTTTAACCATTGGAGCAAATTCTTTTAAAGACATGCTTTTGTAATTAGGATCAAACGAGGCTTGATCCCATTTTTCACAAAAATTAACAGCATCGTTGAAATATTCATGATCTTTATATTTATCTCTTTGATTCTTATTTTTTCCTAAATGGTGTGCATAATAATACATTTGGAACTCACCGTGCTTTTCAATTATCCAGTGAGTTTTTTTACTTACATAAGGCTTGAGAACAGCAGCAGCATACTCAGCATGATTTAGCGGAGCTAATTCGTCTCCAATGTCATGTAATAATGCAGCAACAACCATCTCTTCATTTGCTTTGTCATTAAAAGCCCTGGTGGCAGTTTGAAGTGAGTGTTCTAGCCTTGTTATTTTGTAGCCTTCTAAAGTTGAGTTCAAACCTTTCATAAAATTCAAAATTCTATCAGCTGTTCCATTAATATAATCTTGCTCATATTTATCCAACAAAAGATATTCATCTTTTGTGCCAGATTTCATTTCAGTAAAGTTTACAGTTTTCATTTAATTATTAGAACCTGTGCTTAATAATGACAATTGAGTAATCTTATTGTCACCAAGCTCGTCTATTGGTTTAACAGGATAATCTCCAGTAAAGTAATGATCGGTTAATTGAGGATAGCTTTCATTTCTTTTATCAAAACCTATTGCTCTGTACATACCATCAAGAGATAAAAATTTTAAAGATTTAGCACCAATATAATCACAAATTTCTTTATTAGTTTTATTTGCTGCAAGCAATTCTTTCTTTGTTGGGGTGTCTACACCATAGAAATCAGGATAACGAATTTCAGGACATGCTATTCTAACATGAACCTCTTTCGCTCCCGCATCGTAAAGCATTTTTACAATCTTATGAGATGTAGTTCCTCTTACCAAAGAGTCATCTATCAAAATTATCTTTTTATCTTTTATTGCTGACTGATTAGCATTTAATTTTAATTTTACACCTAAGCTTCTAATTTTTTGACTTGGCTCAATGAAAGTTCTACCCACATAATGATTCCTTACTAATCCTAACTCAAAATCCATTTTAAGATACTGCGCAAATCCTAAAGCAGCAGCATTTCCAGAGTCGGGCACAGGAACAACAATATTTGCGTCTATATCATTTTCTTTTGCAAGTTCTCCACCAAGACTTTTTCGGTGTTCATAAGCAGTTTTACCATCAAGAATGCTATCTGGTCTTGCAAAGTATATATACTCAAAAACACAAGGCCTAACTTTTTTTATTGGAAAAGGCTTTATACTTTTTAATTCGTCGTTTTCGATGAAAACAATTTCACCATTTTCTACCTCTCTTATAAATTTTGCACCAATTATATCAAGTGCACATGTTTCTGAAGCTAGAACATAGCTATTTTTCAATTTTCCAATTACTAAAGGTCTGATACCAAAAGGATCTCTAACACCAATCAAAGAATTTTGTGTCAACATTACTAAAGCATATCCACCCTGAATTTGAAATATAGCATCAACAATTTTATCTATAGTTTTTACTCTTCTTGATTTTGCAATTAACTGAACAATAGTTTCTGTATCAGATGTGGTATAAAAAATTGCTCCATCTTCAACTAATTTTTTTCTTAAAGAAATTGAGTTTGTTAGATTTCCATTATGAGCAACACCTATTCCTCCTGCGTTAGTATCAGCAAAAAATGGTTGGATATTTCTTAAGGTGTTTTCACCTGTTGTGCTGTAACGATTATGTCCAATAGCATAATTTCCTCTAAGTTTTTTCAGAATTTTTTCTTTATTAAAATTATCTCCAACTAATCCAAATCTTTTTTCTGAAAAATATTGTTCTCCATTAAACGTGACTATCCCACAACCTTCTTGTCCACGATGTTGAAGAGCATGAAGTCCTAAAGCAGTTAATGCTGAAGCATCTTTGGCATTACTAATACCAAATACCCCACATTCTTCTTTTAATTTAGGATTAAAGCTCCTCAATCTTTTCTTTAGAGTCTTGATATGTTTTTTCATTAGGAAATTCTTTCAATAAATAATTACTACCTTTTTCTATATATGGAAAGATGTATGATTTGTCTAAATTTATCGGCCATTTGTCGTAGTTATACACTATGTGTACACCTGAAAATATACATACAAAGATGATATAAGCTCTTATAAATCCAAAAAAGAATCCAAATATGGTATCTAAACTTCCAATACCTGTATATCTTATAGCCTTACTGATCCCTCTGTTGATCATCAACACTAAGAAAATTACGATAATAAATATTGTGATTCCCAGTCCTACATCTAACACATACTCATTATCTATAATATCTTTTAGATAAGGCTTTACTCTTGGAAAAATTAATAATGTTATAATGTATGCAAGTAACCATTTGGCCATTGACAAAATACTTAAAACGAAACCTTTTTTGTAACATTTAATCAAAGAAAGAATTGTTATAAATAAATAAAGAAGATCTAATATTGAGGTTTTATCATAAAACTCAATTACAATATCTAACATTTAATTATTTTCGAAGGGTTTAATTAATAAAATTAACGAAGGAAGTAATGTTAAAACAGAAACCATTGCTAATAACATTGCTAATCCCGTAAAAATACCAAAATAAATAGTTGGAATAAATTTAGATAAAACAAGTATAGAAAAACCAAAAACGATTGTAATTGAAGTATTTAAAATTGCCCTACCAACTGTTGAGTGACATAATTCAACAGTTTTATTGTAGTCGTTAGAATTTTTGTATTCTTCTTTAAACCTATAAATATAATGAATACTATTATCAACTGCAATTCCAATAGTGATTGCAGCAATTGTAATAGTCATCATATCTAATGGAATTCCAAGTAACCCAATAATGCCTAATATAAAAAAAGCAGCTATAAAATTTGGAACAACACCAATCAAGGATAATTTGATATTTCTAAAAAGTATTAAAAACATTGCAAATATTCCTATCATAACCAAACCTAGAGTAAGTATTTGAGATTTGAAGAGGCTTTGAAGTAAATTATTAAATAAGATTAAGACACCTGCAAGTTTGAAATCTTTTTCTTCCAAGCCTAATTTATTTTGAAGATCATAATTTATTTTTTCTATCAAATCATTTCTTCTTAAATTTTCTTGAGAGTCGATTATTCTTAGATTTATTCTTGCTTCATTATCCTTAATTGAAATGTAGGGATCAATTATCTCTTTTCTTATGCTTTCTGGTATCTTGGAATAGAGAACTCCCATTTCTAATGTTCCTAATGGTTTATTATTATTTAATAATGTTGCCACATCAATAATTGATGAAAATGAAATTACTTTTCCAACTTGAGGTAAACTATCTAAATAGTTATGGACTAATGCAATCTTGTCTATTTTGTCTTTAGTAAACCAATATCTTTGATCATTTTGAGTATCTTCATTTCCCCAATCTTCAAATTCATCCTCATTATCATTTTCTAATTTTTCATTTTTTGGAAATTTAAGAATAACTTCAAGAGGAGTTGTTCCTCCAAGTTTTTCATCTATGAGTTTCATTCCTTTATAAATTTCAGTTTTTTTTACTAAAATAATTTATAAAACTATTTTCTACTTCTAATCGGCTTATTCCAATTAAACTTAATGCAATTATAAAACTTGTAATTATAAAGATTGTTTTAGAATTATTTTGGGAAATTTTTGCAAAAAAGGTTGTGATTAAAGAGTCATTATATTTTTTAATAGAAATGTTTTCTTTGGGTACGAAGTTGATAAGTGTTGGAAGCAATGTAAATGTAATTAAAAATGAAGTTGTTAGTCCCAAAGTCATCATCCAGCCAAAATCGATAATAGGTTTTATTTCACTGAAGATAAGGGAAAGAAAAGCGATGATTGTAGTTAAGACAGTGTATAAAATTGGCCAAAACATTTTTTCTGTTGTTAGAGTAATTAATTGCAAAATATTTTTATCAGGATAATTTTCTTTAAGTTGAAGAAACCTAGTGCTCATATGAATATTCATAGCCATAGTAAGTATTAACATTAAAGCAATAAAGTTTGATGAGATCACAGTTACTTTCCAACCTAGCAAACCCAAAATACCCATCATTATTACCACAGAAAAAAAACAACTACTTATTGGTACTATAATCCAAATTAATTTTTTAAAAACAAACCATAGAGTTCCAATGATGAATAAGAACACACCTATTCCAAAGACAATTATGTCACTTTTTATAAATGACATCATATCATCTGCAATCATAGGGATTCCTCCGAGGTGAATTTTGCCTATATCTTCATAACTTTTGATTATATCTCTTATTTCAAGAATATTTTGATGATTTTGTTTTTTGGCTTGATTTTTGTAAATTTCAATTTCTTTATTTGATTTTTTTTGAGTATTTTTTAATTTTTCATTCTTTTTTATGTAAACAATAATACCACTAGTTTTTCCATCTTCACTTATCACAAAATTTCTAAATACAGGACTACTAATGATTTCATTAAAACCTCTTTCTCGATCAACATCCTCATCTTTAAGTGTTTTGAAGTTTTCCAATCTTTCTTGCAAAGGGACATCAGAACTATTTAAAAGTGGGATGTCTAACAAAGTTATTACATTATGTACCCAGTCTAAACTTTGAATTTTATATTTAAGACTTAAAAGATTATTAATTGATGTATCAGTGATCATACCCTCATTAGGGGTATATGTTAAAATCAAAAATTCTTTAGAGCCATATCTTTCTGAGATTTCTTGAAGGTATTTAAGATCAGGATCACCTTCAATTAATAAAGTTTCAGAGGATGCATCAAGTCTAAAATTTTTTGAATGATAGCCAAAACTGATTAAAATAAATATCAAAACTAAAAAAATAGACTTCGGGAATTTTAGTATTAAATTTTGATATAAATGAGCAATCATGTACCCAATATATATGGGAAATTAATTAATTTGAGTATCTTTAAATTTAGTAAATCTTTCCTCAAATTCTAAGGTTACTTTACCTATTGGTCCATGTCTTTGTTTTCCAATAATAATTTCAGCTAAATGAGCAACTTCATTCATTTTAGCTTGCCATTCTGCATGATCAACTGTTGCTTCTCTTGGCTCTTTTCTTTGAAGGTAATATCCTTCTCTGTAAACAAACATTACAACGTCAGCATCTTGTTCTATTGATCCAGATTCCCTTAAATCTGATAGCTGTGGCTTATGGTCATCTCTTTGCTCAACTTGTCTTGATAATTGTGATAAAGCAACAACAGGAATAGACAGCTCTTTTGCTATAGCTTTTAGTCCCTGAGTGATTTGAGAAATCTCTTGAACACGTCCATCATTATTATTTGAAGACCCTTTCATCAGTTGAATATAATCAACGACGACTAGATCTAAACCATAGAGTCTTTTTATTCTTCTTGCTCTATTACTCATTGCCGCAATACTAATTGCTGGAGTTTCATCAATAAACAGTGGAAGTTCAGAAATATTTTTTGAAGTCTCTAAAAATTTATCGAATTGTTCATCTGAAATCCTTCCACGTCTAATATCATTTGATCCAATTTTTGCTTGTTCTGATAAAATTCTTGTTGAAAGTTGTTCTGATGACATTTCCAAAGAAAAAAAAGCTATCGAAGACTTTCGACTATTATCTTGCAAATTTTTTGCTGCATTAAAAGCAATATTTGTTGCTAAAGATGTTTTACCCATCGATGGTCGACCAGCTATAATAATTAAATCGGACTCATGTAGACCTCCAAGCTTATCATCTAGATCTCTTAAACCTGTTGGTACGCCAACTATTCCAGCATCATTTTTATATGCTGCTGAAGCCATTTCAATAGTTTGTTTCAAAGCACTTTCAAACTTTACTAAAGAAGAATTAAACGAACCTTTTTCTGCTAAATCAAATAATAATTTTTCTGATTCTTCTATTATTTTTTGACCATTAATATCTAAATCATTTATTTTAGCACTATCAATAGTTTGCTCTGAAATTTTAATTAATTCTCTTCTTACAAACATATCGTAAATGATTTTTGAATATTCTATTGTCTGTCTAACTGAAGTAGAAAATTTTGTTATTTTTACTAGGTATTCAGGAACGTTTATTTCATCTTTCTCATCTTCAAAATGATTTTTAAGTGTTATAGGGTTTGCTAAAAGTCCTTTAAAAATTAAATTTTCAATTGAGCTAAATATTTTTTTGATGAAGTGGATCGTAAAAATTTGTACTTGAAATTATAGTATTAATTTCATCAAAAATTTCATTATTTAAAAGAATAGAACCTATAACAGCTTGTTCAGCTTCAACATTATTTGGTAATTCTTTGAATGAGTCTTTTATAATTTTAATATTATTTTCCATAATTTAAATTACAGAAAAAATGGCTTCTTTAAAATTTAAATATTTAGGTGGGGAAAAGTTTGTATAATTATTGAATACTTTCTTCAGATTCAACTTTTATAATTATTTCAGCATCAACTTCTGAGTGTAATGAAATTTTCACTTTGAATTTTCCAAGTGTTTTTATTTCATTAACAGGTTGTATCAATGATGGTTTAATTTCTAATTTATTTTTCTCTTTAATAAGCTTTGATATTTCAGTTGGTTTCACAGAACCATATAATTCATTATTTTCTGTAACTAATTTTTTTACACTAAATTCTTTTTTGTTTATTTTTTCAGCAATTTCTGTTGCCTCTTTTTTTTTTTCATTATCTTTTTTAGATAGTTCAGATTTAATCTTTTCAACTTGAAGAACATTTTCTTTAGAAGCATATAAAGCTTTTTTATTTGCAATTAAGAAATTTCGAGCAAAACCTCTTTTAACATCAATCACATCTCCAATTGAGCCAATTTTTTTTATATTTTCTAGTAAAATTACTCTCATTATTAACTACAACAATGCTAAGTTTCTAGCTCTTTTAATTGATAAAGAAAGTTCTCTTTGTTTTTTTTGACTTACATTTGTAATTCTTGAGGGTAAAATTTTTCCATTTTCCGATATATATTTTTTTAACAATTTAATATTTTTGTAATCAATTTTAGGTGCACCTTTAATTGAAAGAGGACAACTTTTTTTAAATTTATATTTATTTGGCTGAAAAATACTTAATTTAGCAAAATTACTTTGTTTATTTTTTTTATTTCCAGATTGTCTTTTTGGCATAACTAATTTTTATAACTTTCTTTTTTTTCGTTTTCATCTTTTTTATTGAAGTAGTTTGCATCTAAGTCAAACTTTTTCACTTTGATTGTAATAAACCTTAATAACTTTTTATCAATTGATTCATTTTTTTCTAATTCATTTATCATGTCACCGCTGCCTTTTATTTTAAAATGAATGTAGCTACCTTTTCTATTTTTTTTTGATCAAATACGACAAATTCATTAATCCCCAGTTTTCAGT
Organism: Pelagibacteraceae bacterium AG-410-N23; assembly: GCA_003215055.1. GTDB lineage: Bacteria > Pseudomonadota > Alphaproteobacteria > Pelagibacterales > Pelagibacteraceae > Pelagibacter. Next base: position 101,148 of record QCKW01000001.1, read on the forward strand.
TCTCACTATCTCACCTTTATTTTTTTCAACTAACTTAGTATATTTTTCGATTAATTGATTAATTTCACTTGGTGAAGAGTCTTGTCGTGCTATAATTGTATGCTCGTATAAATTCATTTAACTACTTTAATAAAATGTGAGGATATACTATTATAAAGTTACAATATCAATAGCAAAAAGATTAAAAAATAAAGGTTTTTTTTTATGTTTTCTGTAATTTTTCCTGGCCAAGGTTCACAAATGGTAGGGATGGGAAAAGAATTTTTTGATAAATACGATTTGGTAAAAAGTCTTTTTAAAGAAGCAGACGAAATACTGAATATTCCTTTATCTAAAATTATATTAAATGGACCAAAAGATATGCTAGATATGACAGCCAATACTCAACCAGCGATATTCTTAATAAGCTATTCTATATTTAATGTCGCAAAGAAAGAATTTGGGATCGATTTAAATAAAGCAAAATATTTTGCTGGCCATTCTCTTGGTGAATATTCTGCGCTATCTTTAGCAGATTATTTGAATTTTTCTGAAACTATAAAACTTTTAAGATCCAGAGGGGATGCTATGCAAAATGCTGTTCCAAAAGGAGAAGGGGGGATGGTAGCAGTCTTAGGTTCTAAAATTGAGGATATAGAAATTATTTTAAATGAAAATTCAGATACCTTTAAAGTTCAGATTGCTAATGATAATTCAGATGGACAAATTGTTATAAGTGGCAAAAGTAAAGATTTAGAAAAATTAATAGAAATATTGAAATTAAAAAAAATCAAAAATATTAAGTTACCAGTTAGTGCTCCTTTTCATTGTGATTTAATGAATAATGCTACTAAAATTATGAAAGAAAAAATTGATAAAGTAAATTTTAAAGAGGGCACAAATAAATTAATTTCTAATGTCTCAGCTGAGGAAATCTTGAATAAAGATCAGCTAAAAAAATTATTGATAGATCAAATAGAAAGTAGAGTAAGATGGAGGGAAAGTATTATTTTTATGATCAATAAAGGTATTAACCGCTTTATTGAAATAGGGCCAGGTAAAGTTTTATCAGGATTGGTGAAAAGAATAAATAAAGATGTAAAAATCAGTACTATTAACAAAGAGAGTGATATAAGAGACTTAAAATTATGAAAGATTTAGAAAATAAAAATATAATAGTAACTGGTGCCTCTGGTGGAATTGGAAATTCAATAATACAAAAATTTAGTGAAAATGGTGCAAATATTTTAGCTTCTGGAACACGAACTGAAAAATTAGAAGAATTGCAATCAAAATTTAAAAAAATTAAAATCTTAAAATTTGACATCTCTCAAAGTGATAAAATAGAGAAATTTATTGATGACTCATCCAATGAACTTGGTGGAAATATTGATTGTTTGGTTAATAATGCTGGAATAACTGCAGATAATTTAGCTATTAGAATGAGCTTAGAAGAATGGAAAAAAGTTTTAGATATTAACTTAACTTCAACATTTTTATTAAGTAAATTTGCAATAAAGAAAATGTTAAAAAATAAAACTGGAAAAATTATAAACATAACATCCGTGGTTGGTCACACTGGTAATTTAGGACAAACAAATTATACTGCTTCAAAAGCTGGAATTATTGCAATGTCAAAAAGTTTAGCAATTGAGTATGCGAAAAAAAATATTAATATTAACTGTATCTCACCAGGATTTATCAAAACAGCTATGACAGATAAAATAGATGAAAAATTTAAAGAAATCATAATATCAAAAATACCATCCGCAAGGTTGGGAGAGCCAGAAGATGTTGCAAATGCTGTGATTTTTTTGGCTTCAAATCAATCGAATTATATTAATGGTGAAACTATACATGTTAATGGGGGCATGTATATGGCTTGACAAAACAAGTAATTAAACTAATAACGATTAAAACAGTAAAGGATTAATTATGTCAGAGGATATTTCAAGTAAAGTAAAAAAAATAGTAGCTGATCATTTAGGAATAGACGAAGCTAAAGTAACTGAGGAAGCAAGCTTTATAGATGATCTTGGCGCTGATAGCTTAGATACAGTTGAACTAGTAATGGCTTTTGAAGAAGAATTTGGATCTGAGATATCAGATACTGAGGCTGAAAAAATATTAACAGTTGGTGATGCTGTAAAATTTATAGAAAGTAAAAGTAATTAAAAAATTTAATGCTTCAAAATCAAGGTGGGATAATGGTGATCTTATCATCTCCATCTGGTGTGGGCAAAACAACTCTTGTTAAGCTTTTATCAAAAAACAGAAATTTTTTTATTTCTATTTCTCATACAACTAGAAAACCAAGACAGAACGAAATCAGAAGCAAAGATTACCACTTTGTGTCAGACGAAGAATTTAAAAGATTAATAAATAATGGTGAATTTCTTGAATACGCTAAAGTCTTTAATAATTTTTATGGAACAACAAGATCCCCAGTAATTCAAAATCTTGAAGATGGTAAGAATGTTATATTCGATATAGATTGGCAAGGTGCAGATCAAATAAAAAATAAAAAGCTTAATTATAAATTGATAACATTTTTTTTATTGCCACCAAGTAAAGAGGTTTTATTTGAAAGACTCTCTAATAGAGACATGAAAGACAAACTGATTGCTGATCAAAGAATGAAGGAATTTGATAGAGATGTGATACATTGGATAAATTATGATTATGTTGTCGTTAATGATGACCTTAATGAATGTTACTCAAAAATTGAAAAATTAATTGATGCTGAAATTAATAATGGATCTAAAGATTATGATAAAGATTTCATTAAAAATCACATTGAAAAACTCACATCATGAATTTTCTAATTCTTTAGCAATATTAAAATAATCATTAAAATTTAAGTTTTGAGGTCTTAAATTCAAATCTATTCCTAATTTTTTGGCTGTGAAATTACTATCTTTGAAAAGTTGGTTAAATGATTTTCTTATTTTTTTTCGTTTTTGGTTAAAAAAAATTCTTGTAACTTTTTCCAGAGATTTTGAACTATTAAGATTTGGATATTCTTTTTTAGGTGTAAAAATAAGGACAGAACTTTCAATTTTTGGTTTAGGCTTAAAGGAGTTAGGGCTTACATCAATAATTTTTTTTATATTAAGTTTCCAATTTGAAATTACAGATAATCGACCGTAATTTGAAGTATTATAATTACTAATAATTCTATCAGCAACCTCTTTTTGAAACATAAGAACAAGATTTTCAAACCATAAGTTTGAATTTAAATTAAGTATCCATTTTAATAAAATTTGTGTAGAAATATTGTAGGGTAAATTTCCAAAAACAGTAAGTTTATTTTCTGAGATTTGATTTTCAGAAACTTTCAAAATATCATCATTTATTAAAATTATTCTATCTTTGAATTTATTTTTTAAAATATCAATTAATTGATTATCTTTTTCAATACAAAAAACTTTTTTTGGTTTTTTTTTTAAGATAAAATTTGTAAGATTTCCAGTTCCGGGCCCTATTTCCAAAATCTCTTTATCTTTTATTTCTGTACTTTCAACAATGATATTTATTATATTTTGATCTATTAAAAAATTTTGGCCTAAACTTTTTTTTGCTTTAATTATCACTAAAATTTGTTTAAAAATTTAATTGATTCAATTAAGCTTTTAGGGCTAGATTTATTTTTCCCAAGCATATTTGTATTTGGTCCATGGTCAGGAGAAATTCTGATAAAAGGAAGTCCTAAGGTTAGATTTATTGCATCAAAACCATTTAAGGCTTTAATTGGAGCTAATACTTGATCATGATACATTCCTAAAATTACGTCATATTTTGTTAAATTTTGCTCCAAAAAAATTGTATCTGCTGGCATTGGACCATCAATATTTATCTTTCTCTTTCTCAAATATTTAATGGCTGGTTCAATTATTTTTTTTTCCTCACTTAATTCAAAAAAATTTTCACAATGAGGGTTTAAACCACAAACAGCAATTTTTGAATTTCTATTAAAAAATTTCTTATAAAATTTTGAAATTAAAAGACATTTAGTTACAATTATTTTTTTATTAATTCTATTTTTTACCAGATTTATTGGTATATGAGTTGTAACTGGAGAAACTGAAAAATTTTTATTGTAAATTAACATTGCGAAATTTTGGTCAAGTTTAAATTTTTTTGCTAAATATTCAGTTATTCCTTGATGCTTTTTACCTAAAAAAAATTTTTTTGAAATTGGTCCATTAATCAAACCCGATATTTTATTTGAGGCAATTATTTTAAAAGAAACATCAAAACATTTTTCAATGTATTTATTTGATTTAGAAGATATTTTTTCAAATGGTTTCTTAAATTTATAATCTACATTTAATATATTAATTTTAATAGTATCAAGTTGTTTAGATAGGTCAGAATTAAGTTTGATTAGATTTAACTTAGTTTTAATTTTCATTTTTTTAAGTTGTGAAAGCATTAAATTATGCGAGCCAATTAGAAGCAAAGGTTTCTTAGATTTATATTTTTTAAATGATTTTATTATTATTTCTGAAAAAATACTGTTTGGTTCTCCACAAATAATTAATATTGGTTTTTTAGTCATTTATTTGAGTATTTATTTTAATTTTGTTGTAATAGATTTGTGAAAAACGCTCAAATTGATTATTTCTTTCAAAATTAATCATTTCTTTCAACAGTTCTTTCTCATTTATTTCAGACTCAATTAATTTTTTTTCATTGATTGAAAGAATTAAAAAACCATTACTTACTTTGATAGGTTTTGTAATTTGACCTTCAGTTAAATATTTAAGTTCATCTTTTATTATTTGAGATAATTGATTTTCTTTAATTTTTCCAATTTTGCCTCCAAATTTTGACGAACTAGATATACTAAATTTATTTGCAGTAGAATTAAATCCAATAGTTTTAATGCTAATTTGTATTTCTTTTAGAATAGAATCTAATTCATTTTGATCATTAGCTTGAAAAACAATTTCTGATAAATCGTATTCAACAATATTTTTAATATTTAATTTTTGATCTGAAATTTTTTTTTTAAGCTCATCTTCATTAATATTAATTTGGTTGTTAAATTTTTCAGCAATTAATTGATTCCAAATTACTTCTATTTTTATTTTTTCAATGACACTTATAATTGAAATATTGAATTGTAATAAATATTTTTCAAACTCATTTATATCTTTTAAACCTAATTTTGTATAAAAATCTTCTATAATTTTTTCTATAAGGTTATCATTTTCAAAATTTTTGATTTTTAAATTTTTTTTAAGTTCTATAAGTTTTATTTTTTCTCTAATTAAAGACTCCTTAGCAATTTTTAATAATTCTTTTTTTTTTACATTTTTTAATTGACTATTTAATGAAATTAAATAATTAGACTCCTCAATCAAATCTTGATTAGTAATTATTTGATTTTCGATTTTGAATAATATTTTTATTTCATTTGAAGCATTAGTGTTTTGAATGAAAAAAATTGATAAAAATAATATGCAAAATAATTTTTTTTTAATAATCTTTGTTATCACTTTTCTAAACCTGGTAAATTTACTTTATTTTCAAAGGGCATAAATGTAATTGAAAAAAATATACTTTCATCCGGCCTTAATCCACCTGAATTATAATAATTTTTTTTGTATTCAATTCCCGCTACTAGACAATCTATTTTATATTGATATATAAGATCATAATATTCAGTCAAATTAGTTTTTTTATTTTTTCTAGTTCGAAATAATAAACTATTATCTTTATTCAAATTGTATGATGTTTCATTGGATACAAAGTGTTCTTGGCCAATATTATTATTTTCCTCGATGAATTCAAAAGAGCTCACAAAATTGTTAATCTTAAAAGTTGATTTTAATTTATGATAATTAAATTTTCCTAAATTATTGTCTGCAAAAAAATCATAATCTAACTGCAATAAGTCACTTCCTTTATATGACATTTGTCCAACAATATTAGATGTTTTTTGATTCAAAGAACTTTTAATTGGTAAATCTGAATTTTCCTCATTTCTAAATGATGTTGCTAAGTTCAAACTAAATATCTCATTATCTAAATTGGATTTTTTAAGTAATTTAAATTCGTTACCTATTGTGATTGACCCACCTCCTTCTAAAGTTTCATTTGAGCTAAGTCTATTAGATGAAAAAATATTACTATAATCGACAATTCTATCACTATTTTTTATATTTCTGTTAGATGAAGGATTAAATTTAGCTACAAAAATTGGTGTTAAAAGACTATCAAAATTTTTACCAATTTTTCTTAAGGGTAATTTTGAATTAAATTGCAACAACCCTTGAAGATCACTTTCTCTTTTATTTTTATAATTACTAGAATTATTAGAGTCTGAATTGAAGTTCTTTAAAATCATTTCATAATTATTAACCAATCCTATACTATTTATGAAATCTATTGATTCATATGACAAATTGTTTACTAGAATTTTTTCACTAACATTTGTGTCATAGAGTTTATTAAAACCAATGTTATTAAATGTTAGTGTACCGTCTAAGTTACTTTGAAGATTTTTCGATATATTAAAGCTTGGAAAAATATATTCATATTTGTCACTACTTTTTTCTTTATTTAAATTATCATAAACCTCTGCAGAAATTGAAAATTCTAAATCCTCTCTAGTACCCTCAAAGTTAAGAGAAGATTTCAATGTATTTTGTGAATTAATTATAGGAGAAGTAATGTCGTTTGATTTTAGATAAGCATCATTTGATACATTTTCTAATTTAATATCTATTTTAGAATTTTCAAAAAAATTTTTATCTAATTCAAATGATGAATTTAAAAACAAATGTGTTTTTGATGAGTCACTCTTTAAAAGAAATGGACTGTCATTAATTATGCTTGCATCTAAAATATGTTTGCTATTTTTAGTTATATATCGGTATTCTCCTTGATAGATATTTTTATTATTTTCATAAAACCTCGGTGATAGAGTAAAATCAGAATTTTCTGAAATGGCAAAAAAATAAGGTGTTCTTAAATAACTTGATTTATTATGTGTCCTTAATGTTGGTGTCAAAAATCCTGATTGACGTTTTACAGTTGGGTCTGGGTGAAAAAATTTTGGAAAATAAAGCACAGGTACATCGTATAGTTTTAGAAAAGCATTTTTATAACTTATTTGTTTCTTTTTTTTATCATGCGATACTTCATCTGCTTGAATAATCCATGGTGGACATCCCTCTCTTTTTTTACAATTTGTATAAACACCTTTTTTTAACTTAGAAATTCCATCATTAATTACTAGTGATTTACTTTTTATTCTTGGTAAATATTTTTTTGACGATATTTTGTTATCTATGTTAACCTCAATATCCTTACCAACTATCATTTCACGATCATAATCGTAATATAATTTATCAATTTGATAAATGTTTAATTCTTTATCTGTTAATTTTGCTTGATTAGTTGTTATAAGCTGATTTTCTAATGAAATATTATACTCCTTAAAGCTGATTAGATTACCCAACTTATCTTTTATCAAAGTCATATCACTTGAAAAAATATTATTTTTATTTTTATCAAAAGTTATATTTTTTCCCTCAAGCAAATATTTATCGTTATATTCAATAGTTGTTAAACCAGACGTAGTAATAATATTTGAAATTTCATTAAAATTGATTTCATCAGCTCTAATTGTTAATAAATTTTTTGAATCTTTATAAATAACATCGTTTGAAATTGTAAAAATCTTCTTATTCTTATCAATTAAGAGATTATTACCAAAAATTTTTCCTCCTTCTGAATCTGTTATAATTACATTATTTTTTGCTGAGACGATGTTTTCATCTAGAGTTTCGATATTTTCAGCTTCAAAGGTAATTTCTTGTGAAAATGAAGCTGTCGATAAAAAAATGAAAATAAGAGAATTTATTAAATTTTTAAAAATTTTATTTATCATTTATTTTTACCAAATTAATCAAAACAATCATAAACAAAATTAATTGAGGACCCCAAACTGATAATAAGTAGGGGACATCCTTAGTCTCAATTATTACTTTAAAGAAGTAATTTATGTAATAAATTATAACAGAAATTAAAATACCCATTATAATATGAAATATTTTTGTTTTATTGTATTTAATATTAAGCATTAATATTGAAGCTATACAGACCATCAATGTCAGATAAAAAGGATATGAATATAGCCTATGTTTATGGGCTTCAATTGTATTGGTATTATACCCTAAAAGCTCATAATCCTTTTTAAGTTTTTCGATTTTCATTATATTTAGGGAAGAAAAATTTTCAAATATCGAAAGAATTCTTTCTTTATCAAAGTTAGAGTCAAATTCTAATTCTTTAAATTTTTCAGTTTTATTTTTTTTATTTAAAATGGGGTTTTCTAATATCCATTTTTTATTTGTGATTAGAGCTTTATCTGAAATTATCACACTATCTAAATTGTAATTTTCATCAAACTGTGAAATAGATAAATTTAGTAAATGATCATTCTCAATTTTATCAGCATTTATAAAATTTGTTTTTCCATTTATTTCATCCTTTATCCAAAGACCATTTCCGGTAACTACTGCTAAATATTTATCATCTTTTGCATAATTATTCTTAATATCTAAATATAAAAATTTTAAGCTTGCAGAAAAATTGTAAAAAATAATTACAATTAACAAACCAACAACAAAAGTTGCGGCACTGATTATTTTAATAATTTTAAAATTTGTTAATCCATAAACTTTGTAGATTATTAGTTCATCTTTATCAATCAGTTCCATAAAAAAAAATAAACTACTAATCAAAAAAATAAATGGAAATATTTCAAATAAAATTGATGGTGTATTTAGAACTGTGAGAAATAATGGAAGGAGTAAAGCATTATCACTTTCTTTTAAGAAATTAATTTCTTCAAATAAATTCATAATAATAGAAATTGAAAAGAAAACTAAAGAAACTTTAAGAAAACTACTTAGATAATTTTTGTACAAATACTTTTTATAATTTTGGATCATGTTTTTGTATGTGAATTAAATTTTTTTAATAGAAATATTAGCTGTAAAATAAATAATATAAATGGAAAAGCTATTGTAAGATTAAAAAAAAATTTATTTGCACTTGATAGTGGTAACAAAAGTTCAGAGGAAATAATAATTAAAATACCTAAAATAAAAATGTAAAATCTATACAATTTGAAATTTACATTTTCTTTTGAAAAAAATAATAAAAAACACAGAATAGTTCCAAGAGATAAATAAAAAAAAGGTTTGATTAGACGTTTAAACAATTCTCTATGAAACATTCCTAAAGACTCATCATTACAGTTATTTACATGATAATAAGATATTTTTTTTAATAAGTGAAAATTTATAAAACAATTTAAAATATCGTATGTACTTTTTTCCTGAATTTTAAATGTTACTATTGATTTAGTAAGATATTTACTTAAATCAAATGTAGTATTTTTAAAATTAAAAACTGTTATATTTTTTTCATTTACATTGATAATTTTACCGTTAAATAGATTAAGAAATCTTCCTTCACTATTATTTACCAAACTACCAGTGTCAGCATAAATTACTTTAGTTTTACCTGGTTCTTTATTATCTTTTAAAAAAATTTGTTTATAAAAATTTTCTTCTTTTTTTTCTACATAGATTGTCAGTTTATCTACAGTGTCTATGAATTTTTTTTCATTTATTAAAGAAGGAAAAAAATCAATACTTGAGGATTGTATAAATGTTCTTGCTTTATTTTGAGATGCTGGAACAAGAAATAAACTAAATATATGTTGAATTATTAAAAATATTAAAGAATATTTTAAAACAACTTTCAAAAATTCTTTTTTATCAGTGCCAAAAATCCAAAAAATTTTTAATTCATTATTATCTTCAAATTTATTAATTGTATAAAATATTGATATAAAAAATATAAAAGGCATAAGCCTAGAAATTATTTTTGGTAAATTTAATAAAGTATAATTGAGATATACAAGGAGCCCATGGCCATCTTCAGTTACAAAATCTAAAAAATTAACTGCTTGAATTACCCATACAATAATACTCAAACTAGCAAGCGAAATAATAAAAAAATAAGTATTATCTAAAAAAAATTTTCTAAAGATTAGTTTTTTGTTGAATTCAATCATTTATTATCTATAAGTCTGTTCTTAATACAACCTAAAGTACATATATATAAAAAATGTCAATAAAAATAAGCCTTAAACAGAACATAAATGAAAAAAATGTTAAAAATTATGTTTTATTTTCAAATGAGCATTTTAAAATTGATGGTTTAGCTGGAACTTCTCTAATCAATCAATTCAATTACATAAACAAAGCTATAAACTCAGACAAAACTAATAGTAAAAATTTTTTAATATTTAACTTAAACTCTAACCAGAAAGTAATAGTTATAAAGTTAAAAAAAGAACTAAACTCTCTAGAAAATGAAAAAATAGGTGCAGAATTTTTTAATTTTATTAAGAAGAATTTGATAAATTACTTAACTTTCTTAGAGACAAATATTGAGAAAGTTTCAAATAATAGTAAATTTTTTTTTGATGAATTTTTACATGGCACTCAATTAAAATCATATACTTTTACTAAATATAAAACGTCGAAAAAAAAAGAAAATTTTGAAATTAGCATTTCCCTTAAATTTAAAAATTCTAAAATCAATACAAACAAAAGACTCAATTCTTTAATAGAAGGTACAAATTTTACAAAGGATCTAGTCTCTGAACCTGGAAATATTTTACATCCAGATGAATATGCGAAAAGATTAAAATCGTTATCAAAATTTGGTTTAAAGGTTACAGTTTATGATCAAAAAAAATTAAAAAAGCTTGGTATGAATGCTCTTTTGGGAGTAGGACAAGGTAGCTTGAGAGGATCATATCTTGTAACCTTGGAATGGAAAGGTACAAAATCAAATCAAAAAAAACCTTTAGCTTTTGTTGGTAAGGGTGTTTGCTTTGATACTGGTGGAATTTCTTTAAAGCCTGCAAAATTCATGGAAGATATGACTTATGACATGGCAGGTTCAGCGGTTGTTGTTGGCTTGATGAAAACTCTAGCATTAAGAAATGCAAAAATTAATGCTGTTGGTGTTGTTGGTTTAGTTGAAAATATGCCTGATGGTAATGCTCAAAGACCTGGTGACATAGTTAAATCATATAGTGGAAAAACAATAGAAATACTTAATACTGATGCTGAAGGTAGATTAGTTTTAGCAGATGCTTTATCATTTACTGAAAAAAAATTTAAACCTCAGTTTATAGTAGATTTAGCAACTTTAACCGGTGCGATCATAGTTGCTTTAGGCTCTGAATATGCAGGATTATTTTCAAATAATGATAAACTTTCATCAGAATTATTTAAGGCAGGTGAAAAAGTTGGTGAAAAAGTTTGGAGAATGCCATTACATAAAAATTATGATGAGTTAATTAATTCAAAAAATGCAGACATGCAAAATATTAACTATGTAGGTGGAGCAGGCTCGACTACTGCTGCTCAATTTTTACAAAGATTTATTTTAAATAAAACACCCTGGGCCCATTTAGATATTGCTGGAATGGCCTTTTCAAAGTATGGAGGCGCACTAAACTCGTGGGGTGCAACTGGATTTGGAGTAAGATTATTAAACAAATTAATAGAGGATAATTATGAGTAATCTAGAAAAAACATTATCAATTATAAAACCTGATGCAGTTGAGAGAAATCTTGAAAATGAAATTAAAGAAATGTTTAAAAAAAATGGATTTAAAATTGTAAATGAAAAAAAAATACAAATTGAAAAAATTGAAGCTGAACAATTTTATAAAGTTCATGAAACAAAACCATTTTATAATGAATTATGTAGCTACCTTTCCTCTGGCCCAATTGTTGTAATGGTCCTTGAAAAAGATAATGCCGTTTTAGATAATCGAAAATTAATGGGTGCAACAAATCCAAAAGAGGCTGAAAACGGAACAATAAGAAAAAAATATGGTATTTCTATTGATAAAAATTCTGTACATGGATCCGATAGTCTTGAAAATGCAGCTACTGAAATTAATTTTTTTTTTAAAAATTAACTAAGATTTTTCTTATAGCTTTTGGATATAATTTATGTTCTTGTTTAAGTATTTTTTTTGATAAAGAAATTGGGTTATCATTTTTTAATATTTTTACTTTTTTTTGAAGAATAATTTTTCCAGAATCAAGCTTATGATTGACAAAATGAACAGTACATCCAGAAAATTTTTCTTTATTATTAATAGCTCTCTCATGAGTATTTAAACCTCTATATTTTGGTAATAATGAAGGATGTATATTTAATATTTTTCCTCTAAATTTTTTAATAAAAGTTTTTGACAAAATTTTCATAAAACCTGCTAAACAAATTAATTTAACATTATTGTGTATTAAAATTTTCAGAATTTTATTTTCCGCAATTCTTTTATCATGAAATCTAATAATCTTTTTTTTTATTTTGTATTTATCAGCATAGTTTAAACCCTTTGCTTTAATGTTATTTGTGATAATGATACTTATCTTTATTGGTGAATTCTTAAGTAAAGAAAACTGAATAAGAGATTTTAGATTACTTCCCTTGCCAGAAATAAATATTGAAGTATTAACCTTTTTTTTCACCAATTAATCTTATTTTTTATCTTAATTTTTTTTTTTGATTTAATTATTTCTCCTATCACATAAGGTTTATATTCACTAGAGAAGCAATTTATTACTTTTTTTAAATTTTTAGGATTGATAATTAGACAAAATCCAACTCCACAATTGAATGTTTTTAACATCTCATCGTCTTTAATATTATTATCTTTTAACCATTGAAAAATTTTAATTGGATTAATTTTTGCTAAATCAATACTAGCACATAATTTTTCTGGTATTACTCTTTTGATATTGTCAGCCAATCCACCTCCAGTGATATTGGCACAACCATTTATTAAATTTTTATCAATTAATTTTAAAACCTCTCTTACATATATTTTGGTTGGTTTAATTAATTCTTTTTTTAAGAATACATTTTTCTTAATATCAATTTTTTTTTTTTTTAATAAATATCTAACTAAAGAGTAGCCGTTTGAATGCAAGCCATTTGAGGGAATAGCTAAAATCAAATCTTTATTTTTTATTTTATTATTTAATATTTTTCTTTCATCAACTATTCCAACTGCAAAACCTGCTATATCAAATTTACCTTTTTCATATGTATCTGGCATTTCCGCAGTTTCACCACCAACAAGATCACAACCTGAAATTTGACATCCTTTTAATATTCCCTTTATTAAAGATTTTAATTTAGTTAAATTTATTTTATTTATTGATATGTAATCTAAAAAAAAAAGTGGTTTTGCCCCTTGCACAATCAAATCATTTACACTCATTGCAACTAAATCAATACCAATAGTATCATATTTGTTTAATGAATTAGCTATTTCAATTTTTGTTCCAACCCCATCAGTGCAAGCAACAATCTTGGGACTTTTGATATTTTTGGGTATATTTGAAATAGAACCAAATCCACCAATATTGTTAAAATTTTTTTTCTGTTTTTTTTTTTGGGTAGTTGAAGATATAAAATTAACAAATTTATCTGCTGATTTTATATCAACACCACTTTTTTTATAGGTAAATTTGTTTTTATTCATTAATATACTCAGCTATAATGTTTAACAAAATTTTTCATTTAAAAATCTTATATATTTTTTTTGTATTTCAATCTTTAATAATATTTTTCTTTTCCACAACAAATCTTTATGGAAAATCATTTAATATCGATAATGTAGAAGTATCTAAACCCTTTGAGATAAATTTTAATAAAAATGAGGTTATAGACATTGGTTTTAAAAACGCTTTTTTAGAATTAATTTCAATAATTGTTAACTCTGAGGATCAAAAAAAAATTGAAAAAATCAAATTGAATGAAATAAAAGGAATGATAGAGACATTCTCAATTAAAGAAGAAAAATTTATTGATGAAATTTATTATCTTAATCTAGGTGTTTCATTTAATAGAAAGAAAATATTTGGTTATTTGGAAAAAAAAAATATTTTTCCTTCGATCCCTATTCAAAAAAAATTTTTATTTATTCCAATTTTAATTGATGAAAATAAAAAAGATTTACTAATTTTTTCTAACAACAAAGTTTTTGATTATTGGAAAAAGTTTGAAGAAAAAAATCATTTGATAAAATATATTTTACCAGAAGAAGATCTTGAAGATTTAGATTTGATCCAAAAAAGATATAATACAATAGAAGAATATAATTTTAATGAAATTACGAATAAATATAATTTAGATACATTTATTGTTGCATTAATTTTTAAGAATAGAAAACAAGTACGGATATTATCAAGAATATCAGTTGATAATAATGTTGTATTAAGAAATCTTACTTATGAAGATATTGATTTAAACGATGATGAGAGTTTAGAAAAATTAATTACTAATTTAAAAATTTACTATGAGGATTATTGGAAATTTTTGAATCAAATTAATACTTCGATAAAACTTCCCTTAAATATCAAAGTTTCAAATTTAAATGAAAAGAAAATAAATGGTTTTGAAAAGGTACTTGGTAAAACAGACTTAATATACCGATATTCAATTAATAAAATTGATAAAGATTTTATTTATTATCAAATCATTTTTAATAGCACTCCAAGTAATTTCTTAAAAATAATGAAAAATAATAATTACAGCTTTAATACCCAAAATAAAGTATGGATTTTAAAATGAGTAATTTTGATCAAAAAATTATTAACTTTGATTATGAAAAAAGTTTTAATGATGAAGATTATTACATATCAAATGCTAATAAACATATATATGATTTATTAAATGACTGGCCTAAATGGGAAAAAAATTTTTTAAATATTTGTGGTGAGAAATTTTCTGGTAAATCACATTTAATCAATATATTCATCAAAAGGTTTGGTGGATTTCAAATAAATTGTAAAGATTTCAAAAATGATGACTTAATAAAAGTAAAAAACTTTAAAAATATTATTTTAGAGGATATTAATGAAAGGATAGATGAAAAGTTACTTTTTACTTTAATAAATATTATTGAGCAAGATGATAAATATCTGATAACAACCTCTAAATTACCAATCGTAAATTTAAATTTTGATTTAACTGATTTAAAATCAAGAGCAAAAAATTTTCTCTTACAAAATATAGAAAAACCAGATGATGAGCTGATGTTTGCTTTAATTTTAAAAAATTTATCAGATAGACAAATATTTTTAGATAGAAAATTAATTGAATATTCAATTAAAAGAATTGATAGATCATATGGAAAAATATTTGAATTCATATATAAAATCGACGAAATGAGTTTAAAAAAAAAGGAACCAATAAATTTGAAAATCATTAAAAAAATATTAGGAGAGTAGTTGAATAAATATAGAAGCCATACCTGTGGAGAATTAAGAAAAGAAAATGTTGGCAAAAAAGTTTTTCTTTCTGGATGGATAAATAAAAAAAGAGATCACGGAAATCTTCTTTTTATTGATTTAAGAGACAATTATGGAATTACACAATGTATTATTGATAAAGAAAATTCAAATTTTAAAACTTTAGAAAAAATACAGCTTGAAACAGTTATTAAGATTGAGGGAAAGGTTGTAAATAGATCTAATGAAACAATTAATAAAGAAATTGAGACTGGTGAGATAGAAGTTTTAATTGAAAATTTTAGAATTCTTGGGACTTGTAAAGAATTGCCTATGCCAGTTTTTAGTGATCAAGAATATGCTGAAGACATAAGATTAAAATACAGATTTCTAGATTTAAGAAGAAAAAAAATTCATGAAAATATTATTTTAAGATCAAAAGTTATTTCATTTATTAGAAATGAAATGAACAGCTTAGGGTTTTTAGAATATCAAACCCCCATATTAACATCCTCTAGCCCTGAAGGTGCTAGAGATTTTTTAGTACCCAGTAGATTAAATCCAGGAAAATTTTATGCGCTTCCACAAGCACCTCAGCAATTTAAACAATTAATCATGGTTTCAGGTTTTGATAAATATTTTCAAATTGCTCCTTGTTTTAGAGACGAAGATGCAAGAGCAGATAGAAGTCCAGGAGAATTTTATCAACTTGATTTAGAAATGTCATTTGTTGAGCAAGAAGATGTATTTAATGTTGTTGAAACTTTATTAACAAAAACTTTCAAAAAGTTTTCAGATAATAAATTTATGTTTAGTAAGTTTCCCAAGATTTCTTATGCAGACGCTTTATTGAAATATGGAACAGACAAGCCTGATTTGAGAAATCCATTGATAATAAACGATATTACAGAAATTTTTTCTAGAGATGATGTATCTTTTGAGATTTTTAAAAAACTGGTTAAATCAGGGTCTAAAGTAAGATGTATTGTTACAAAAAATACAAAAGATAAACCAAGAAGTTTTTTTGATGGAATAGATAAGTGGGCAAAAGATCAAGGAGCATCTGGAATGGCCTATTTTACATTTGAAAAAGAAAAAGAAAAAGAAATTTCGGGTAAAGGTCCAGTTGGTAAATTTTTTTCAAAACAAGCACTAGAAGAAATCATGAAAAAAACAGGTGCAAAAATAGGGGATAGTATATTTTTTGCCTGTAACAAAAAAAGTGAATTAGAGAGGATTACATCTTTAGCAAGAGATAAAATTGCAAGAGAATTAGGTTTAGTAGATAACAACATGTTTGCATTTTGTTGGATAGTTGACTACCCAATGTTCGAAAGAGATGACCAAACAAAAAAAATAAAATTTAGTCATAATCCTTTCTCGATGCCACAAGGAGATATTGATCAAATTAATTTTAAAAAACCTCTAGAAATTCTAGCTTATCAATATGACATAGTATGTAATGGAATTGAACTTTCATCTGGGGCCATAAGGAACCACATACCTAATTTGATGTACAAGCTTTTTGCGATTGCTGGTTATGATAAAAATGTTGTAGATGAAAGGTTTAGTGGCATGATAAATGCATTAAGTTTTGGTGCGCCACCTCATGGAGGTATTGCTCCTGGGATTGATAGAATCGTTATGCTTCTCGCAAATGAAAAAAACATAAGAGAAGTAACAATGTTTCCGATGAATCAAAATGCCCAGGATTTGATGATGAGTGCACCTTCTGAAGTTAGTGAAGAACAATTAAAAGAATTAAACTTAGCTTTAAAATCCAAAAAATAACTATTTTTTACCTTTTAGACTTATTTTAACATCAGATAAATCAACAAGATTTTTCTTATAGTTATTTCTAACAAATCCTTTGCTAGTTATATCTTTTACAATTTTTAAAAATTGATTTTGGTCTTCAGTATTATTTTGTTCATCTAAATTAGATCCCTCGAGATTTCCAATTGAAGGGGTATGAGCTAAATCTTCTCTATTCTGGTATGAAATAGCAAGTTCCCTAAAAATATAATCTAGTATAGAGGTAGCACTTAAAATACGATCATTACCGTGAACTTTTCCCGAAGGTTCAAATTTGGTTCCAACAAATGCGCTTATAAATTCATCTAAAGGAACTCCATATTGTAATCCAAGAGACACAGCGATTGCAAAATTATTCATAAGAGCTTTAACAAGCTCACCTTCTTTACTTGTATCAATAAATATTTCTCCTATTTTGCCATCTTCATACTCTCCAGTATGTAAGTACACCTTGTGATCGCCAATAGTTGCTTTTTGAATATAACCTTTTCTTCTATCTGGCATACCAAATCTTCTACTATTCATTTCTGAATTTACATTTGATGTTTTAATAATATTTTCGATTTTTTCGGCATCTGCTTTTTTCGTTTGAGAAACAATATCAATTTTTTGATTTTTCGATATTTTATTATTTGGATCTAGACTTTTTGTTTTCCTGTTATCTAATTTTACATCCAGAATTTCATATTTACCATCATCTCTCCGTTCTAAATTTTTAAGCTCATTTTCTCCAATGTCATCTAAGTAATGATTAACTTTGAATGTGCATGTGTAATATGTTTCAACTAAATATTTTGCCATTTTACCCCAGTTTTTAAAATTGTTTGATAATTGAATTAATTCATTTATATACAAAATCAAATTTTAGTCTAATTTAATTTATACAATTTTAAATTGAAATTTTTATAATATTTTATGTTGACACTTTTTAGAAAAATTTTCACCTGGTGGAATCGTGATACTTTTGGAACTAGATTAAAGACAATTTTTTTTGGTAAATATGTTGGAAAAGATTCTTTAGGAAATAAATATTATGAAAGTAAAAAAGGAAAAAGATGGGTCATTTATTCTGGTAATGTAGATGCATCAAATATCCCTGTTGAATGGTTTTCGTGGATACATTTTACCAAAAATAAAATTGAGCAAGAACATGAACTAAAAAAATACAGTTGGCAGAAGCCTCACCAACCAAATTTAACAGGAACAGAAAAAGCTTATTATCCAAATAAAGAAAAAGATGTTACTAAAAAGAAATATAAAACCTGGAAAAGTTAATTTAATTCATTTAAATTTTTTTTTTTTAATATTTATTTTGTTTTCTTTCAATTTAAAAGCTGATGACTCAATCAAAAATACACATACAAATATAAAAGTTTTAGACAAAATCAGTTCAAAAAATACTTTAGTTGTATTGGAGAATGGAATTGAGTTTAAACATAAAGATTTATTAATAAAAAGTATGAAATGTGTAAATTCAGAGTTTGATGATAATCCAGAAATAATGGCGTATATTCAAGTGAAAGATTTAACTAATAAAGATAATGATGATGTTTTTGTATTCAATGGATGGATGTTTTCATCTAGTCCATCAATCGCACCATTTGATCATCCAGTTTATGATATATGGTTAGTAAAATGTTATTAAACTATTTTTTCATTATCAAGCCAGCTTACATTAAAATCAGATTTGATAAATTTTTTATGATTAAGAAGTTTTTTGTGTAGTGGTATTGTGGTTGTTATGCCTTCTATTACAAACTCATCTAAAGATCTGTTCATTCTTTGAATAGCTTCAACTCTATTTCTACCATGGCATATAAGTTTACAAACCATACTATCGTAATAAGGTGTTACCTTGTAGCCCTGAAATATTGCGCCATCAACTCTTGTTCTAAATCCTGAAGGTTGATGGCACATGCCTATAGTTCCAGGTGAAGGTTGAAAATTTTTACTTGGATCTTCAGCATTAATTCTACATTCTATTGCGTGACCTCTTGGGTTAACATCTGATTGTTTTAAAGCAGTTTCACCTGTAAATGCGATGTTTATTTGCTCTTTTATTATATCTATTCCTGTTACCATTTCAGTAACAGGATGCTCAACTTGAACTCTAGTATTCATTTCTAAAAAATAAAATTTTCCATCCTCGTAAATAAACTCAACTGTACCTGCACCTTCGTAACCAATTTTACTTACCATTTTTACAGTTCTCTCGAAAAGATCTTTTCTTATGTCATCATTAAGAACAGGACTTGGAGTTTCTTCAATAAGTTTTTGGTGACGTCTTTGGACTGAACAATCTCTTTCATGCAAATGTACTGTTCTATTTTTACCTGATAAAATTTGGACTTCAATATGCCTCGGATTCTGAAAAAATTTTTCAATATAAACTTCATCATTACCAAAATATTTTAGAGCCTCAGATTTAGCAGTAGAAAAAAGTGTTTCAAAATCTTTTTCTTCTTGAACAATCTTCATTCCTTTTCCACCTCCACCCCCAGAAGCTTTTATTAAAACTGGAAAACCTATTTTTTTACACAATTCTTTTGCTTGAGACACATCTTTCACGCCTCCCTCTGAACCTTCTATAATTGGAAGACCATTTTCTTTTGCAATTTTTTTAGCTTGAATTTTATCACCCATCATTTTTATATGATTAGATGAAGCTCCAATAAATTTTATATTATTTTCCTCTAATATTTTTGCAAAGTTTGCATTTTCTGATAAAAAACCATAACCAGGATGTACTGCCTCAGCGCCTGTTAAATCTACAGCAGATAAAATTGCTGGAATATTCAAATAGCTATTAGAGGGCTGGTGTGATCCAATGCAAACACTTTCGTCAGCTAATCTAACATGCATACTATCTCTATCAACATCTGAGTGGACTGCTACTGTTGAAATACCCCATTCTTTGCAAGCTCTAATTACTCTGACTGCAATTTCTCCTCTATTTGCAATTAAAATTTTTTTAAACATTATTCAAGGATAATAATTGTCTGACCAAATTCTACTGGTTGACCGTCTTGAACACAAATTTCTTTTACAACTCCATCTGAAGTAGAAGGCACATGATTCATCGTTTTCATAGCTTCGACAATCATAACGGTATCACCCTTTTTAATTTTTTTTCCAACTTCAACAAACTTTTTTGCCCCTGGCTCTGGTGCATGATATGCAGTGCCTATTATAGGAGATGTAACTTCAATTCCTGTTTTTTTAGTTTTAGTTGGTTGGTTATCTAATTTATTCTCATTTTTTGTAGATATTGTTTGGTTGTTAACTGAGATATTATTTTTGGATACTTTTATTTTGGTGTCTTTTTCTGTGTATTCTAATTCTGTTAAATTGAACTCATCCAAATAATCGCTAAGTTCTTTTATAATTTTCTTATCTATTTTCATTTTTTGATAAGTTTTTGCATTGAAATTATGGCTAAAATATAACCATCAGCTCCTAAACCAAAAATTCCACCTGTAACAATATCACTTATTAAAGATTTTTGTCTAAATTCCTCTCTTTTATAAATATTTGATATATGAAGTTCAATTATTGGTTTTTTAAAAATATCTAAAGCATCTCTAATTGCGACAGAAGTATGTGTAAATCCTGCAGCATTAATAATTATTCCATCAAAATTTTTTCTTGAGTTTTGTATTATATTTACAAGCTCACCTTCTATGTTAGACTGAGCAAATTCAATGTCTAATCCTAGTTCTTTAGATTTTTTTTTACATAATTCTTTTATTTTATCTAGCGTAAGAGAGCCATATTGTGATTGTTCTCTTTCACCTAATAGATTAAGATTTGGACCATTGATAATAATTATTTTATTATTCATTCAGCTCTTATATACGATGAAAAAAATAAAAATAAAAGTAAATGGTAAAATAAAAAGAATTTCTGAAAATACTAGGCTGTCAGATCTTATTAAATCTTTAAAAATACCTATTAAAAAAGTAGCAATTGAATTAAATCAAGAAATAATAGATAAGAAAAAACTTAAAAACGTAAAAATTCAAAATGGAGATAAAATCGAAATAGTTCATTTTATTGGAGGTGGTTAAATATTGAAAAAAGATAAATTTATAATATCGAACAAAACTTTTAAATCTAGATTAATCGTAGGCACTGGAAAGTACAAAAATATGAGTGAGTGTGCAAAAGCAATTCAAATCTCAGGTGCAGAGATTGTGACTGTTGCAGTTAGAAGAGTAAATATTACTGATAAAAAAAAACCATTATTAATGGATTATATAGATCCAAAAAAAATAACATATCTACCAAATACCGCTGGATGTTTTAGTTCAGAGGAAGCCTTAAGAACTTTGAGATTAGCAAGAGAGATTGGTGGTTGGAAGTTAGTAAAACTTGAAGTTTTAGGAGAAAAAAAAAATTTATTCCCTGAAATGATTGAAACTTTGAAGTCAACTGAGGTGCTCACAAAAGAAGGATTTAAAGTAATGGTATATTGTAACGATGATCCTTTAATGGCTAAAAGATTAGAAAACGCAGGAGCATGTGCAATTATGCCTTTAGCTGCACCAATAGGATCTGGTCTTGGAATTTTAAATAAAATAAATATTAAGATAATTAGAAATCAGACAAAATTACCTTTAATTATTGATGCGGGTTTAGGTCAAGCCTCTGATGCTGCTATAGCAATGGAACTTGGTTGTGATGGTGTTTTGGTGAATACAGCTATAGCTAAAGCTAAAAAACCATTTGTTATGGCCCAAGCATTTAAAAATTCGGTTATAGCAGGAAGACAATCATTTCTTGCAGGTAGAATTGAAAAAACATTGTCAGGAAGACCCTCCTCACCATTAGAGGGAATTATTTAGCTTTTTTATAGATTCTTTTTTTCTTAAAAGGTTTTTTAACGTACTTTTTTTTCTCCTTAAGATTAATAATATTACTGTATTTTTTCTGTGCATCTAAATTTTTCATTTTTTCTAAATATTCAATAAACTCAATTGATTTTTTGGATTTATTTTTAAAATCAATAATGTATTCAGGGATAATTAAAGAATTATCTGTAATAATATCAATTTTCATTTTATTTTTTTTTTCAAAATATTTTAAATCTTGAATAAAATTATCTTTCAAAAATTCTGTAATTTTTTTACAGACTTTTAATTCAACAAACTTAGCTTTATGTACTACAGCTTTTAATTCAACTAATTTTAATAATTTTTGTGCGAATGACTCATCGGTGAGTTTAATTTTCCATTTTACTGCACTTTCTCTTAGTCTTTGTCTAGACATTTCGAGTAAACCAAAATTACTAATTCTACCAATTTGTATTCTTGCTCTGTCAGATCTACATTTTTCTTTTAATCTTCTTTCAACTGATCTTCTATTTCCATAACTAAGCATATCTATAAAATCAATTATGATTAATCCCGATAAATCTCTTATTTTGATTTGTCTTGCAATTTCATCAGCAGCTTCTAAATTTGTATCAAGCGCTGTACTTTCAACATTTTTTTGTTTAATTGAACTGCCTGAATTTACGTCTATCGAAACTAATGCTTCCGTTGGATTTATAACCAAATATCCACCTGAGTTTAATTTAATTTCAGTATCAAATATTTGATTAAGTTTTTCTTCTATCCCTTCTTCTATAAATAGAGGTATTTTACCTCTATATTTTTTAATTTTTTTAAGATCTGATGGCATCATCATTTTCATAAAATTTTGAGCTTTTTTATATCCATCATTGCCCTCAACAATAATACTTTTTGTATTTTCATCATACATATCTCTAATGGTTCTTTTAATAATTTCACTTTCTTGATGGATAAGTGCAGGTGCAATAGAATTAATTGCATTTTCTTTAATTTGATCCCAGGTATTTCTTAGGGTATTTAAATCATGTTCAATTTCATTTCTTGTTTTATTGCAACCAGCTGTTCTAACAATTAAACCCATTTCTTTTGGTATTATTATATCATTAAGAATTGTTCTAATTTTTTTTCTGTCAATAGGGTTAAAAATTTTTCTAGAAATACCTCCTCCTTTAGGTGTATTAGGCATTAATACGATATATTTACCAGCAACAGAAATAAAAGTGCTTAATGCTGCACCTTTTTGACCTCTTTCATCTTTTATTACTTGAACCAAGATAACTTGATTGGGTTTAATGACCTCCTGTATTTTATATTTTTTAAGTTTAAATTTTTCTTCTTTTATTTCTTTTTTATTTGACAAATTTTCTTTTTCTTCATTTTCTTTTTTTTCGATTGGGTCATCAATTTCCATTAAACCTTCTGCTAAATTTTCTTCCTCCTTTGCTTCAACTTCCTTCGAAAGTTCCTCTCTAGCTTTTTCTTCTTCTTTTTTAATTTTTTCTAAATCACTTTGTGGAATTTGATAATAATCTGATTGAATATCATTAAACGATAAAAAACCATGCCTTTCTCTTCCAAAATCTACGAATGCAGCTTGAAGAGACGGTTCAATACGACTTACCTTGCCTAAATAGATATTATTTTTTATTAAGTTATTTTTAATACCTTCATACTCATAATCTTCAATACCGGTCTCAGATTTAAGTACAACTCTAATTTCATTAGGATGCGATGCATCAATGTATAAATTTTTGTCCATAATTTTTTGGTTAATTGTTTCATTAAATAATAAATTTTAAATTTTGTATAATACTTATGCCTTATCTTTAACAAATTCCTGGATATAATGAAATAAAAATGAACAAAATAATTAAAAATATTAGTCTTATTTTATTAAGTTTTTCGATATTGTTATCAATAATAGTAATTGGAATTTTGTGGAATTTTTCAAGCAATATTCCTGATTATAAATTTTTAAATAATTATAAGCCACCTGTATCAAGTAAAGTTTACTCTGGAAATGGGGAATTGGTTGCTGATTTTTCTAAAGAAAAAAGAATTTTTGTGCCATATAGTTCGATACCTACTAATGTAATTGAAGCTTTTTTATCTGCTGAGGATAAAAATTTTTTTTCTCATCCAGGTGTTGATGCCAAAGGAGTTTTAAGAGCGGTATTAAATAATATAAAAAATATAATGACATCAAAAAGATTAGAAGGTGCATCTACAATAACCCAACAAGTTGCAAAAAATTTTCTATTAAGTAATGAAGTGAGTTTAAATAGAAAAATTAAAGAAGCAATTTTAGCTTTTAGAATTGAAAGAGCATTATCAAAACAAAGAATTCTTGAGTTATATCTTAATCAAATTTATCTAGGAAGTGGTGCTTATGGTGTTGCTGCAGCGAGTTTAGAATATTTTGATAAATCGATTAAAGAATTGAATTATGCTGAGGCAGCATTATTAGCTGCTTTGCCAAAAGCTCCAAGCAAATATAATCCCTATAAAAATATTGAACTTGCGAAATTTAGAAGAGATTTAGTTTTAAAAAATTTATTAGATAATAATTTTATTAAAATAAAAAAATATGAAGAATTAAAAAATACTCAAATTATTTTAAAAAAAAAACAAAAGATTTATTTAGAGGATGCTCAATATTTTATAGAGGATATAAGAAAAAAAGTTATTAATGATCTTTCTTATGAAAAAGTTTACAAACAAGGATTTAATATAAATACACCAATTAATTTAGAATTACAGAAAAAAGCTACCATTTCATTGAGAGAGGGATTAATTGAATATGATAAAAGAAAAGGGTGGAGAGGTGCATTAAAAAATAAAATTTATAGTAAAAATTGGACTAAAGATTTAGATAAATTTTTACTTGAAAAATCAATTAATTGGAACTTAGCAATTGTTAAAGAAATTAATCAATTTTCGACTGAAATTGAAATTTTAAATGCTAATAAAAATATTGAAGAGGGTGTAATTGAATACAAAGATATATCTTGGACAAAAAAAGAATTCAATGAACTATTTAGTAAAGGTGATATTATTTACGTACAAAAAAAAAGTAATAATAAATTTATCTTAAAGCAATTACCAAAAATCAATGGTGGAATAGTAGTTTTAGATCCTTACACAGGTAGAGTTTTAGCATTAAGTGGAGGATTTAGTTTTAAAAATAGTGAGTTTAATAGAGCTTCACAAGCTTTAAGACAACCTGGATCAGCGTTTAAACCTTTTGTTTATGCACTCGCTCTAGAAAATAATTATACTCCATCATCATTAATTTTAGATGCTCCATTAGTTTTAGATCAAGGCTCAGATCTCAAATTATGGAAACCTGAAAATTATGGAAAGAAATTTTATGGACCTTCAACGTTGAGAGTTGGACTAGAAAAGTCAAGAAATCTTATGACGGTAAGGATTGCTCAAGACCTTGGAATGGATAAGATAGTAAATTTTTCAAAAAAACTTAAAATTTATGAAAGTCCTGAAGAACTTTTATCTATATCATTAGGCTCAGCTGAAACTACACTATTAAAACTAACTTCTGCTTACTCTGCTTTTGTTAATGGAGGAAAATTGGTTGACCCAATATTGATTGACAGAATTCAAGACAGTGAGGGAAATACAATAGTAAACAATGAAAAGAGATCATGCGTTAATTGTAATCAAATCTCTTTTACAAGTGAAACTAATCCTAAGATAAAGGATAATTATCAACAAGTGTTTTCACCTCAAACAGCTTATCAAATGACATCTCTTTTAGAAGGTGTTATTCAAAGAGGAACAGGAAAAAAGTTAAAAAAATTAAAATTAAATTTAGCTGGTAAAACAGGAACAACCAATGAAAATACAGATGCCTGGTTTGTTGGTTTTACATCAAATTTAGTTATAGGAGTTTATGTAGGAATGGATAATCCATCACCGTTAGGAAAATTTGAAACAGGTTCAAAAGCAGCATTACCTATTTTCGAGAAGTTCGTTAAACAAGCAGTAACAAAATCTGATGCGAGACCATTTAAAGCTTCAGATGATATAACTCTAATGGTAGTTGACTCCTCGACAGGACAAAAAGCGAAATTCTCATCAAAAGATGTAATTATTGAAGCTTATAAAAGTAAAAATATAATTGATGGAAAGGTGCTATACATAGATAACAATAGAATCGATTCAAATAATATATTAAGGTTTTATTAATGGAAAATGTTTTTATAAATTACAAAAAAGAAATCGAAAAAATTAATCAAAGAATTAAGGAGTATCTTTGAAAAAAATGATATTTATCAAAAATTAGAAAATCATAACACTACAATGTTAGATTCTAATTTTTGGAAAGATAAATTAAAATCTAAAGGTATTATTAAAGAAAAAAAATTATATGAGGATTTAGTTAATACTTTTAATTCATCAGAAAAAAAATTAATAGAATTGGATGATCTTAATAATTTAGCTTTAGAAGAAGATAATCAAGAAATTCAAAAAGAAGTTTTAGACAAAGTTAAGGATTTAAGAAAATTAATTAAAAGCAATGAGATAAAATGTTTTTTATCTAAAGAAAGTGATTCTCTTGATTGTTATTTAGAAATACATGCTGGTGCTGGTGGAACAGAAAGTCAAGACTGGGCTGATATGTTAAGAAGAATGTATTTAAAATGGTCAGATAGTAAAAAATTCAAATCAAATTTAATTAGTGAACACAAGGGAGATGAAGCTGGTATTAAATCATCTACAATAAAAATAGAAGGAGATTATGTGTTTGGTTGGCTTAAAAAAGAGTCAGGAATACATAGGCTTGTAAGGATTTCACCTTTTGATTCTGGTGCGAGAAGACATACGAGTTTCGCAAGTGTCTGGGTTTATCCTGTTGTTAACGAAGATATAAATATTGAAATATTAGAAAAAGACTTAAGAATTGATACTTATAGATCGAGTGGTGCAGGTGGGCAACATGTAAACACTACAGATAGTGCTGTAAGAATAACGCATATACCATCAAAAATAGTAGTTCAATGTCAGAATGAAAGATCACAACATAAGAATAAAGAAACATGTATAAATATGTTAAAGGCAAGACTTTATGAATTTGAAATAGCAAAAAAAGAGAAAGACGCACAAAAAATGGAGTCCTCAAAGTCAGAAATAGGTTGGGGACATCAAATTAGATCCTATGTATTACAGCCTTATAGATTGGTGAAAGATAATAGAACAGATTTTGAAAGCACAAGTCCAGATAAAGTACTAAATGGTGAAATTGACGATTTTTTAGAAAAATCTCTTTATCAAATTAAATGATTAAAATTATAAATAAAATCTTAATTTTTTTTGGAATATTAATAATATTTTTCATAAGCTATATGAGCTTGATTGGTCTTGAAACTAAAAGATTCAATAATCAAATAAAAACTAATTTAAAAAAAATAGATTCAAATATTGATATAGATTTAAAACAGGTAAAAATAATTCTTAATCCAATAGAATTTAATATCAAAATTAAAACACTTGGATCTACAATAATATATAAAAAAGAAAAAATTAATATTGAATCAATAGCAACATCTATTTCTGTTTTTGATTTGTTAAAAAATAATTTTACTTCATCAAATTTCAAAGTCTCAACAAAACCAATTAACATCAAGGATTTAGTATCATTAATGAGAGTAATCAAAAAAGATCTTAAGTTTTTAGTGTTAGAAAAAATGGTAGATCGTGGAGTATTGATAGCCAACATTGAATTTGAGTTAAATCAAAATGGTAAGTTGAAGAATAATTATATAATCAAAGGTTTAATTAAAGATGGAGGTATAAAATTACTTAATAAAAAAGAAATTAAAAATATAGATTTTAATTTCGAAGTTAATAATAAATTTTCAAACATAAGAAATCTAAAACTTTCATATGATAAAATTAAATTTGTTTCAGAAAAAATATCAATAACACATTTTAAAGATTATTTTTCAATTAAAGGTCAAATTCAAAACAATTTCTTATCTTTGTCTCAAAAAGATATAAAAAATTTAATGAATTTAAGAAATGATTTGATACTAGATAACTTAGAATTTTCTTCAAATAATGATTTTTCTTTTAAAATAGATAAAAAAATTAAATTTAAGAATCTTAAGTTCAAATCTTCCTTAAATATTAAAAATCTATCAATAATTCATGATTACAAATTGAAAGAATATTTACCAAATTTAAAAAAAGAAATTAATCTGAAAGATCATACTTTGATTTTTGATTTTAAAGAAAATAATCTTTTAGTTGATGGAAAAGGAAAAATAAAAATTCAGAATGAATTAGAAGAAATTGAATATTTTATAAATAAAAAAAAAAATGATTGGTTTTTCGAAACACAATTAGATTTTAAAAAAAGCCCAATAATGTTAGATTTTTTAAACTTTGAAAAAAAAGATGAATCTGAACTAACTTTAGTTTTCAAAGGAAATTATCTTAAAAATAAAGGTTATAATATCTCATCGATAATCTTGAAGGATGAGTTAAACATATTTGAATTAAATAATATTATTTTAGATAAAAATTTTAAAATTTTTTCGATAAACTCTGCCAATTTTAATTACCTAGATAGGAATGGAGAAAAAAATATTCTCTCTATAAAAAAGAAAAACAATGATTATAAGATTATTGGAAAACAACTAAATGCAATTAAGATAATTGATGATTTGTTATTTGAAGATAGCAAAGGGAAAAATAACTATTTTAGTAAAAACTTTAATTTGATAATTAATATCGATAAGGTTTTAATAAGTAAAAATGAATTTATAAATAATCTCAAAGGAAAATTAAAATTAAAGAATAATGAAGTCACGAGTGCTAAGTTAGTATCAGAATTTGATACTGTAGATAAATTGGTATTTACCATTGAGTTAAATGATGGAAAGAAAATAACTACTTTTTTTTCTGATAGAGCAAAACCGTTTGTAAAGAAGTTTAAATTTATTAAGGGTTTTGATGAAGGATCTTTAGATTTTTATTCAGTAAAATCAGATGGAATTTCTAATTCAAAAATTAAAATTTATAATTTTAAACTTAAAGAGTTACCTCTTTTAACAAAAATATTAACTTTAGCTTCCCTACAGGGTATTGCAGATATTTTATCAGGTGAAGGAATAAGATTCAATGAACTAGAAATGAATATTGAAAATAAAAAAAACTTAATAGTTATTAATGAAATTTATGCAATCGGCCCAGCGATATCTATTTTAATGGATGGCTATGTTGAGAAAAAAAAATTAATTAGTTTGCGAGGTACCTTAGTGCCAGCAACGACTTTAAATAAAGTTATTGGATCAATTCCTTTTTTGGGAGATATTCTTGTTGGAAAAAAAACAGGCGAAGGAGTTTTTGGTGTTAGCTTCAAAATTAAGGGACCTCCAAAAAGTCCCCAAACTACTGTTAATCCTATTAAAACATTAACACCTAGATTTATAACAAGAACTCTTGAAAAAATTAAGAAGAATTAATTTATTTCAACTTTTAAATGTCTTTTTTTTCCAATAGATAATTTAAGATAATTTTCTTTAAAAAATTTATTATCAATTAAAAGTTTCTCATCGGTAATAATATCATTATTAATTTTTACGGCATTTCCTCTTATTAATCTTCTAACTTCACTTTTAGAAGTTTCAAGTTTTGAAATTATAACCAAGTCAATTATGTTTATTTTTTTGTCTATAATAGATTTTCTTATTATTACAGATGGTAGATTTGAGCCTGATGAATTTTCAGCAAAAGTCTCTTTTGCCATTTTTTCTGAATTTAAAGCTTCTTTTTTTCCATGCAACATTTCTGTAGTTTTGTTTGCAAGTAAAACTTTTAAATCATTGATATTATTATTTTCCAAATCTTTAATTTCATTACTGCTTAAATCAGTAAAAAATCTTAAGAATTTGATTACATCTCTATCATCGGTGTTTCTCCAAAATTGCCAATAATCGTATGAGGATAAAAATTTTTTATCCAACCAGATTGCTCCATCAGCAGTTTTACCCATTTTTGCTCCAGAGGCCAAAGTAATTAAAGGTGTTGTTAATCCATAAACTTGTTTATCAGAATATCTTTTAATTAAATCAACACCATTGACAATATTTCCCCACTGATCTGATCCACCAACTTGTAATACACAATTTTCTTTTTTGTTAAGTTCTAAAAAATCATATGCTTGTAGGATCATATAATTAAATTCCATATAACTAAGTGATTGTTCTCTATCTAATCTTGTTTTAACACTATCGAATGTGAGCATTTTATTAATCGTAAAATGTTTACCAACATCTCTTAAAAAAGAAATGTAATTTAAATTTTTAAGCCATTTATAATTGTTAACAAATATTGGTTTAGTTTTCTTATTTTTTGAGACTAAAAATTTTGCTAGAATTTTTTCAATATTTTTTGAATTTTTTTCAATATCTTTCTCTGATAGCATTTGTCTGGTTTTATCTTTGCCAGACGGATCACCAATTCTAGTTGTGCCTCCACCCAAAAGGACAATTGGTTGATGACCATGTTTTTGTAGTAATCTTAAACACATTATTTGAAGAAGGCTACCAACATGTAAACTTTCAGCAGTACAATCAAATCCGATATATGCTCTAATATTTTTTTTATCTAATAACCTAGATAATTCATCTTCATTTGTGCATTGGTAGAAAAAACCTCTATCTTTAAATTCTTTTAAAAATTTATTCATAAGCCTATAGTTCTACAATATACGAATTTAATATAAAAACGATATTAATGAAAAAAAAATTATTTACTTCATTAGGTCTCATGAGCGGTACATCAATGGATGGTATTGATTTATCTATCATAAAATCAGATGGATTTGATGAATATACAACTATTATTGATCAATATTTTAAATATAACAATGATATCTATGAAAATTTAATTACATTGAGAGATAGAATTAGTAATCTCGCTGATTTGACAAAATATAAAAGTGATTTAGATGAATTAGAGAGAAAAATCAGTATTTTTAATGCTGAAACAGTTAACAATGTTTTGAGTAAGAATAATTTAAACGTTGATTTAATAGGGTTTCATGGTCAAACAATTTACCATAATGCTAAAGAAAAAGTTTCAATACAATTAGGAAACGGTAATCTTTTATCTCAATTAACTAAAAAAAAAGTCGTATTTAATTTTAGAAAAAATGATTTGGCGAATGGCGGGCAAGGTGCACCGCTTACTCCAATTTTTCATCAACTTCTTGAAAAAAAATTTAATTTGGGTCAAGTTATATTTATTAATATTGGTGGAATAATAAACAGTACAACAATATCAAATAATCAAATCATTTCAGCATCAGACCATGGTCCGGGAATGTGTTTAATCGATGAGTGGATTAGAAAAAAAATGAATAAAAGATTTGATACTGACGGTAATATTGCAAAAACTGGTAGAATTAATAAAATTATTCTTGATCAAGCATTAGATAATTTTTTTAATAATGAAAATTACGATAATCAATCTAAAAATAAAAACAAATCGTTTGATACAAAAGATTTTAACTTTTCTTTTATAAGAGGGCTTTCAATTGAAGATGGAGCAGCAACTTTGACAGAATTTTCTGCTCAAATAATAAAAGATATAATTGACTCAAAATTAAATACTTATAATAAAGCAAAAGTATATTTGTGTGGAGGCGGTAGAAAAAATAATTTTTTAATCGACAGTGTAAGAGAAAAAAATCAAAATATAAAACAAATTGACGAACTTGGAATTGATGGAGATTATGTAGAGTCCCAAGCTTTTGCTTACATAGCAATTAGATCATTTTTGGAATTAGAAATTACATTTCCAGAAACCACTGGATGTAAAATACCATGTTCTGGAGGAGTATTAACAAATAATTATTAATAAAGAGCAATTTCTTTTTTAATATATTTATCTAAATTTTTTGTTAATTGTGTTTCATTTTTAGTAAAAAAATGATTTGCATCAGGCACTAACTGAAATTCAACTTTTATCCCTTTTTGAGAACTCAATCTTTTATCAAGTTCATTTAAATGTTCAACTGGTACCAATTCATCTTTTTTCCCACTTATGATAAGACCAGAAGTTGGACATGGAGATAAAAAAGAAAAATCATAAACGTTTGGCTGAGGTGATATCGCAACAAATCTATTTATTTCAGGCCTTCTCATTAACAACTGCATTGCAATTAGAGATCCAAAAGAAAATCCAGAGACCCAGCATTGAGAATTATCAAAATTTTCTCTTTCTAACCAATCTAAAGCAGCGGCAGCATCAGCTAATTCTCCTTGACCATTATCAAATTCACCATCACTTTTTCCAACTCCTCTAAAATTTACTCTGCAAACAGAAAAATCATTTTCTACAAATGTATTGAATGTCTCGACTACAACTTTGTTATTCATTGTTCCTCCATATTGTGGATGAGGCTGTAATACTAAAGATATAGGTGATGTATTTTTTTTACTTTTATAATATTTTGCTTCCAATCTTCCTGCTGGCCCAGGAATAAATATTTCTAAAATTTTATTACTCATATTTGTTATTGATTATTATTCTCAAAAAAAAATTAGGTTTATCACATCTGCGTGACAAAATGTTAGTCTTTTTTTGTGCTAGATACTTGACTATTTTAGTCAGGTTTATATATACCCTTTAAAATAGCGGACTTATGAAACTAACATCTAAAGGCAGATATGCGGTAATGGCTTTGGTGGACCTGGCAAGATTTGACAATATTAACCCAGTTTCCCTTAGAGACATCTCTTTAAGACAAGGAATTTCCTTAGATTATCTAGAACAAATTTTTTCTAAATTGAGAAAAAAAGAAATAGTGCAAAGTGTAAGAGGGACTCAAGGAGGTTATATTTTAAACAGAAGAGCCAAAGATATAAAGCTTACAAATATTTTTGATGCAGTAGATGAAAAAGTAAAAACGGTTCAATGTAAAAAAGAGTCAAAAAAAGGATGTAACGGTAAAGCTACCAAATGCATTACCCATAATCTTTGGGATGAACTTGAAAATCATATTAACAATTTTTTTGAAGAAAAAAGTTTAGAGGATTTAGTTAAGAATAATTTTGAGAAAAGAGTTTAAAATGGATACAAGAGAAAAAGATATAGAAAATTTAAAAGATTATAAATACGGTTTTACAACTGATATTGAAAATATAAAGGCTCCCAAGGGTCTTAATGAAGATGTAATTAAATTTATTTCAAAAATAAAAAAAGAGCCAAAATGGATGTTAGATTTTAGGTTAAAAGCTTTTGAAAGATTTAAACAATTGAAAGAGCCTTATTGGCAAAAACCAAAATATCCAAAAATTGATTATCAAGATTTGTATTATTACTCTGCTCCAAAAAGCATGAAGGATAAACCTAAAAGTCTTGATGAGCTTGATCCAAAACTTTTAGAAACTTATAAAAAACTTGGAATTCCACTACAAGAGCAAGCTCGTTTAAATGGTATTGCGGTAGATGCGGTTTTTGATTCTGTGTCAGTTGCAACAACATTTAAGGAAGAGCTGACAAATCAGGGAATAATTTTTTGTTCAATGTCTGAGGCGATTCAAAAACATCCTGATCTAGTAAAAAAGTATTTAGGAACAGTAATACCAGTTACTGATCATTTTTTTGCGACTTTGAATTCTGCAGTATTCACTGATGGATCATTTGTTTACATTCCTGAGGGAGTGAGATGTCCAATGGAACTCTCTACTTATTTTAGAATTAATGCATCTGAGACAGGACAATTTGAAAGAACATTAATTATCGCTGATAAAGGAAGTTATGTAAGTTATCTCGAAGGATGTACTGCTCCAATGAGAGATGAAAATCAATTACATGCTGCAAATGTTGAACTGATTGCTTTAGATAATGCAGAAATAAAATATTCAACAGTACAAAATTGGTATCCGGGCGATGAAAATGGCAAAGGAGGAATTTATAATTTTGTAACTAAAAGAGGATTATGTAAGGGAAAAAATTCTAAGATTTCTTGGACACAAGTTGAAACAGGATCAGCTATAACTTGGAAATATCCAAGCTGTATATTAAAAGGTGATAATTCAATTGGTGAGTTTTATTCAATAGCAATCACCAACAATCATCAAAAAGCAGACACCGGAACAAAGATGATTCATTTAGGAAAAAATACTAAAAGTAAAATTATTTCAAAAGGTATAAGTGCTGGATTTTCTGACATGACTTACAGAGGATTAGTAGATATTAATTCAAAAGCTAAAAATTCTAGTAACTATACACAGTGCGATTCCTTGTTAATGGGAAATAAATGCGGTGCACACACAGTCCCATATATTAAAAATAAAAATTTTGACTCAAATATTGCACACGAAGCTACAACATCTAAGATTAGCGAAGAACAATTGTATTATTGTCAACAAAGAGGACTTAATCCTGAGGAAGCAGTAGGATTAATTGTTAATGGTTTTTGTAAAGAGGTATTACAACAATTACCAATGGAGTTTGCTGTTGAAGCCCAGAAACTTGTAGGTATTAGCTTAGAGGGGAGTGTTGGTTAATGCTTAAAATAAGTAATTTAAATGCCAATGTTGAGAACAAATCGATTTTAAAGGGTTTTTCATTGAATATAAATCCTGGCGAAGTTCATGCAATTATGGGTCCGAACGGATCAGGAAAAAGTACATTATCTAATATTCTTTCAGGGAAAAAAGGCTATGAGGTTACAGGTGAAATTTTGTTTGAAAATAAAAATTTATTTGATCTTGAGACTGAAGAAAGAGCCCACAAAGGAATATTTTTGGCTTTCCAATATCCATTGGAAATTCCAGGTGTAAATACAAACATATTTTTAAAAACATCTTTAAATGCAATTAGAAAAGCAAGAGGTGAAAAAGAATTAGATGCGATCGAATTTTTAAAACTTGTTAAAGAAAAAGCTAAAGAATTAAAATTTGACGAAGAAAAACTAAATAGACAATTAAATGTTGGATTTTCAGGTGGAGAAAAAAAGAAAAATGAAATTCTGCAAATGTCTATGTTAGCCCCAAAATTATCTATTTTAGATGAGACAGACTCAGGCCTAGACATAGATGCGCTAAAAATAGTTGCAGATGGAGTTAATACTTTAAGAAATAAGGATAATTCCTTCTTAATAATAACCCATTATCAAAGATTATTAGATTACATTAAACCTGACTTTGTTCATGTTTTAATGAATGGAAAGATAATAAAATCTGGTGGTCCAGAGTTAGCAATCGAATTAGAAAAAAAAGGATACGAAAGTTTTAATTAAATGAGTGAGCAATTACAGTCAGACTTTGATAAATTAGTAAAAACTTCAAAATTTTCTAACGAAGAAATTAAGATTAAAAAAAATTTTTTGAATAATTTCATTAAAAATGGTTTTCCAAATAGAAAGCAAGAAGATTGGAAGTTTTTAGATTTTAGTCAGATTATAAAAAAGAATATCAGCGATTTAAGTTTTTTCAATGATTATTCACAATCAAATAAAATTGATCCGTCTATTTTAGTCGATGGTTTGGAACATAATAAGATTATATTTATAAATGGAAAAATTGAAAAAATTGATTTTAACGTCGAAGACCAAAATAAAATTGAAATAATTGATGAAACTAAAAAAGATATATCATTTGATTATGAAAATTCACTAATCGATTTGAATAGCGCATTTACTAATAAAGTTTTTAAAATTATAA
>QCKW01000002.1:0-32500 GCA_003215055.1 Pelagibacteraceae bacterium AG-410-N23
TAAGAAGGCTATGATCAAAACCAATAGATTTTTCATAGCCTTTACCATCAAATAATATAATTTCAGAAATATTTATGTAGTTTTTATATTTGTTGACATCTTTTTTTTCATTTATTGTTATAGCAGAAATAATTTTAACTGGTTTCATTTTTTTTATAGTTTTTATTCTCTCAGGACTTACATCATAAAGCTGATAATAATCAAAATTTAAATCTTGAATTTTTTTTAAAAATTCATTGCTAGGTTTGACCATAACTGAAACGAAGTTAATATTTTGTCTTTTAATTTTTAACAATTCTTTTAGCTTTTTATAATCAACAAATCTCTTACTTTTTTCATAATTTGTAATAAAGCCAATGTAATTAGGAGGATAGGGATGATTAACAATAAACTTTAATGTTTTAAAATCAGACACTCCACATATTTTAATGCCTTTGATCATTAATTTAAATGATCTATTAATTTTTTAATATTATGTTTTATGTTTCCAGAATGGATAGATCTTCCTAGAACTATAGCAGAGGCACCAGCCTGAATAGCTGCATTTGGTGTAAGAACACGAGATTGATCATTAGACTTATCACCAGGTAATCTTATCCCAGGAGTGAGAATGAAAAAGTTTTTGAATTTTTTTCTAATGATTTTCGCCTCAGATCCTGATGCCACAATACCTTTTAGACCAGCTTTTTTTATAAGGGCTGCTTGTTTTAAAACCAATTGTTCAACTTTATCTCTATAACCAATCTCTCTTAAAGATTTATTATCAAGACTAGTAAGGATAGTCACTCCACATACAATTATAGATTTATTAATTTTAAGTGCCTGTTTTTGAAAGGCTTTTAATCCTTTAAAACCCACACTAGCCATAACCGTTATATATTTAATTTTTTTTAGATCTTTTATTGAATTAAGTGCTGATGAAATAGTCTGTGGAATGTCCGAAGCCTTAATGTCGAGCATGAACTCAGATTTATAATTCTCAAGAAATTTTCTACCATTTTTTGAGTAAAAAAACTGTAATCCAAATTTAGGTATTAAATTATATGGTTTTGTATATTTGATAATTTTTTTAATTTTACCAATATTTGAACTATCACAAGCAACAAATATTTTATTTTTTTTCATTATTTAATTTTTTAAACAAATCTTTAGACATTTTGAAGTGAATTGTTTTTTTTTCAGGAGTGTTGACTTTTTCACCAGTTTTTGGGTTTCTTGAAATTCTTGCTTTTTGTACATGGGTTGAAAAAATGCCAAAACCTCTTAATTCTACTCTTTCACCTTTTTTAAGAGAAAACTTCATCTCATTTGTTATGATTGATACAAGTTTTTCTAAATCACGAGTAAGAAAATTAGGATAAGATTTTTTTAATTGTTTTATAAGCTTTGATTTTACAATAGCCAATTTTTTTTAGTATTATTTGTTTTTTTCTTTCTTTTTTAAATCATCTGATAGCGAAGAAAAAGGTAAATTTTTTCCTGAACCTTCTTCTACCCCATATTTTTCAAGTGCTTCTTTTTTTAAATTTTCCTCTAATAGCTTAATACTTAAACTTACTTTTCTTTTTTCAAAATCTAAACTTTCAATTGCACAGTCTATTCTTTCATTACCAGTAAATCTCGAGGGTCTAGCATCTGCTGCATTTATAGCAATCTGAGACTTTTTTATTTGAAAATCTAGATCACAACCTTCTGGCTTAACAATTAACCCTTTATTATCTGTAGAAACAATTTTAACTGTGATTGTTTGGTTTACTTTTTTATCTTTGAACCAATCAAAAGGATCTGGTTTAGTTTGTCGGTGCCCTACTCTAACTTTTTGTTCATCAATTTTAATATCTAGAATTTTGACTTGGATCTTGTCTCCTTTTTTGAAATTTTCTAACTCTTTTTCTCCATCACTTGAATAAGTAAGATCATTACAATGACAGAAACAATCAATTTCAGACTCGCCAATTTTTATGAACAAAGAATATTCGTTTTTACTAACCACGATCCCTTCACAAATAGTGTCTAAAGGATATTTTTTCGAAAATGAAGTAAAAGGATTTTCTTGAGTAAGCTTAAAGCTTATTGCAATTCTTCTAGACTCTTTATTTATATCAGTTATGACACAAGAGATTTCTTGACCTACTTTAAGCATCTTTTTTGCTGAAGCGTTTTTTTTTGTATAACTCAATTCTGAATTATGTAATAGAGTTGTTAAACCTGGTTCTAGAGAACAGAAAGCACCAAAATCTGTTATTTTATCCACTTTAACCTTATAAACTTTATTAACTTCATAATTTCCAATTTTCTCGAATGGATCTGGCCCCATTTGTTTTAGACTTACCCCTATTTGAAGCTTTTCAAGATTTACCTCAATTACTTTAACATCATATTTTTTTCCTATTTCAAAAACTTCATCACAATGAGTTATTCTTGAATAACTAGCCTCTTGTAAATGACACAAAACATCAAGCTCACCATTGACAGTTAGAAAACAACCAAAATTTGAGTAGGATTTTACTTCAGCACCTTTAATAACATCACCAACTTTATATTTTGAAATTAATTTTTCTTTACTCTCTTTATTAAAAGAAGAAATAATTTCTCTTCTAGATACACACGCGTTACCTCTTAATTTATCTAATTTAATTAATGCAAATTTTTGAGGTTCATTCATTAAGTGGCTGAAATCTTTAAGTGGTTTATCACTTATTTGGGATCCTGGTAAAAACATTAAAGAGCCAGTATCAATATGCTCTACAATTGCACCACCTTTACATTTAGATACAATTTTTCCCATCACTGGTTCATTTTTTTCGTAACATTCAACTAATTTTTCCCATCCAGCAATTTTA
The DNA here is from genome assembly GCA_003215055.1 of Pelagibacteraceae bacterium AG-410-N23. Taxonomy (GTDB): domain Bacteria; phylum Pseudomonadota; class Alphaproteobacteria; order Pelagibacterales; family Pelagibacteraceae; genus Pelagibacter. The sequence continues at coordinate 2,844 of QCKW01000002.1, forward strand.
CGAGCTTTACTAGCTGATACTATTACGTCACCATTTTTGTCTTCAATCTTTTCCAATAGAACAGGAATTTTTTCACCAATTTTTAATTTTTCCCCAAGACCCATTGTTTTTAACTCATTCACATCAAGAACTGGTTCTGATTTTAAGCCATCGCAAAACAAAAAAACATATTTTTCAGTTATTTTATTTATTTTGCCCTCTATTATTTTTCCTTCTTCAATATTAATTTTGGAAAGCTGGGTGTTTAGAAGTTGTTCAAACTCTTTTGTTTTAGGGTTATTTTTTTCTTTATAAATTTCCATAGTTTAGTTGCTTTATTTAAAAGCATGCCCTTCTACTTAAATTTGGTCAATTTATCAACACTAAATAACGAGAAATTTAAAAAAAAAGTACTAAAATCTTAATAAATTTTTCTTAAAATTTTTAAAAAAGAGGGAAAAGAAGTTTTAATGGAGTCTTTGTCATTAATTTTCCAGTATCCCCCACATGTGAGACCGGCAATCACGCTCATCATAAATATTCTATGATCTTTCAAATAATTTTTTATGTGAATTTTATTGTTAATTTTTAGATTTGGATTTCCGTAAATTTTTATGGAATCGTTAGTTACAATGTTTTTGACACCCATTAAATTAAGTATTTTAGAGCTCCAATTAAGTCTTGGACTTTCTTTGTGGTTAAGTTCAGATAAGTTTTTAAAATATGAAATTCCTTTAGATTTAGCTGCCACTAAGAATATAACTAAGAATTCATCTATAGCACTACTATTAAATTTTGTTGGACAATTAATACTTTTTAAATTTTTTGAACTTTTCACTAAGATATCTCCAACACATTCACCTTTATAAATTTTTTTATTTATTATTTTTATATTAGCCCCCATCTTTTTTAGTATTTTTATAATTCCAGTTCTTGAAGGATTAATATTAATATTTTGGATTAAAAGTTCAGAATTTTTAGATAAAATAGTTAACACTAAAAAAAAAGCGGATGAACTTATATCTCCAGGAATATTATAATGAAGTGGGCTAATTTTGTTTACTCCTTTAATTTGTATGTAATCAAAATTTTTAGTTTTTTTTATCTTCATGGGAACTTTTAAATTTTTAAGCATTATTTCTGTATGAGTTCTTGATTTTTTAGCTTTTATTTTACTTAACCCTTTAGTTTTTAAAGCAGCTATTATTAAGCTCGTTTTAACTTGGGCTGAACCTTTATTTTCAAAATAATTTATTGGTTTTGGATTTTTTAAGCCTTTAATATATAGAGGTAATTTATTATTAGATGAAAACCTTGCTCCAAATTTTTTTAAAGGAATGGTAACTCTAGAAAAATCTCTTTTTGACAAACTTTTATCACCAATTAATTTAATTTTTTTTTCTGAATTTATTAATAATCCAAGCAGTAATCTGCCTAATGTTCCCGAATTACCTGCATTTAAAATTAGATTATTTTTAATATTATAATTTAAACCGTTACCGATAATTTCGCATTTGTTATTATAAAATTTTACTTTAGAACCAAGTTTTTTTATACAATCGATTGTACTTAAAACATCCTCTGATTTTAAAAGATTTAAAGCAACAGATTTTTTTGATGACATAGATGAAAATAAGACCCATCTTATTGAAAGACTTTTATCGCTTTCAACAAAAATTTTTTTTTTAAAAGGTTTAATTTTTTTACTTATTTTGAATATTTTTTTATTCATATTTTAATTTAATTTAAACTATGATTATAAATCAAAAAAAATTTCCAAAGTATTGAGACTTGGCTTGTTCATCTTTTAAAACACTACGTGGAGATCCCTCAGCAATTATTTTACAATTTGAAAGAATAAGAGCTCTATCAACAATTGAAAGAAGTTCTCTTGCTTGGTGCTCACAAATTATTATACACATTTCTGGTTTTTCTTTTTGTAAATTTACAATTATTTCTTTTAACATTTGAATAGTTAAAACATCTAAAGCAGCAAAAATTTCGTCACATAATAAAATTTTAGGTTCACTCAAAAGAGCCATGCATATCACCAATTTTCTTTTTTGGCCTCCTGATAAAAATTTAGCTTTAATTTCCTGAACATTGTCGAGGGCAAATTTTGAAATTAAGTTATGTATTTTTGAAAATCTTTCTCTTTCATCTTTAATTAGAATTTCGCCCACTGCTTTTAAATTTTCGATTAGGCTTAAATCATGAAAAAAACCTCCATATTGAGGAACGTATCCAATTTTAAACTTGTGAGCTCTATGATAAATTGGGTATTCAGTGGCATCAGTATTTTCAATGATAATTTTTCCAAAATTAGGTTTTATTAAACCAATTATAATATGAAAAAGAGTACTTTTTCCCGCTCCATTAGGACCTAAAAGACCAACTATTTCACCTGGATTTAAATTAAAATTAATATTATCTAATATCTGTCTTTTATCATAAGAAAGAGAAATTTTTTCTACCTTTGCTAGTGGTATTTTATTCTTAAAATTTTTAATTCTAAATTTTTTAATTAAGGCCATCGTTTTTATGTTTTATTTTTACTTTATTATTTGCATCATACATTGAAATTTTAGTTTTTCTACTAATCAGATCTATTTCTATTTGATCAGCTAAAAGTTTTGTAAAATTATTCATATATTTAACATTACCGAACAATTTAGCATAGTTTTCTGAAAATATGAGATCAATATTATTACATTCTAAATTATGATAATTATGAGATAACTTAACATTCTCTGAAAACTTTGTGTCAAAATTATCATTGTTATATGTTGCCTTTATTGCAGTAATAAAAATCTTTTTGTTTACATCAAAATTAATCTCAGCTTTGACATTTTCAAGGTGTATTAAATCTTGGTTTTCTTCATCTATAATTCCGTTTTTAGCTTTAATGATATAAGTATTTCCATCATCATCTTTAGAAAGGTATTCGATGTCGGTGATAATATCTGTTTTAGTTTCTTTATTTATTTTTTCTATATCAACAATTTTTTCATCTTTTTTTATGTAAGTATAAAAAAAAATAAAAGTAAAAACTATTATTAATAAGAACAAAACTATCTGTAAAAAAGTTTTTTTTCTCATAATTATGAGATGTTTGAAGCAAGTATATTATGAATATGTAATAGACCTATTGTTTTCTTTTTATTTTTTTTATCAAAAACACACAAACATGTAATTTTTTTTTCATTCATAATACTTAACGCTTTTACAGCTAGAGTATCTTTTTCTATACTTATTGGATTTTTTGACATGAAGAATTTTATTTTTTTTTTATCAATATCAATATTTTTTTTGATAACTCTTTTAACATCACCATCAGTAAAAATACCAGAAGTTATATTTTTATTATTTAATGCTACTAAAACCCCTAATTTTTTTGAATTAATTATATTTAGTCCATTTCTAATAGTTTTATTCTCATTTATAAAAGGTATCTTTTTCTTTGTTACCATTAAGTCCTCAGCAGTTTTCAGTTTATGACCTAAACTTCCAGCAGGATGTAATTTTTTAAAATCTAATTTTCCAAATTTTCTTTGCTCCATAGATGCTATTGCTAATGCATCACCCAGTGCTAGTGCAGCTGAAGTTGATGACGTTGGTACAATTCCATGGCCTGCTTCTTTAACTTCAGGTATATATAATTTAATATCTGCTGCTTTATACAAAGTAGAATTTTTTTTTGATACTATTCCTATAAGTATTATTTTATTTCTTTTCGCATATTGAATTATATTTTTTAATTCATTTGTTTCACCTGAATAACTCAGTAATATTAAAATATCTTTCTTTGAAATACTTCCTAAATCACCATGAGAAGCATCACTGGCAGACAATGTGAATGATGGACTTCCAATGGATGAAAAGGTTGAGCTAAGTTTTGCACTAATTTTAGATGACTTGCCAACCCCACAAAAAATTATTTTGGACTGACATTTTGCAATTATATTTACAGCTTGATTAAAAGAGTTATTAATTGAACCCTTAAGTTTTTTTAAAGCTTGTATTTCCAGTTCAATTACATTTTTTGCAATATCTTTAAAATTTTTTTTCATTTAATGAGACCATATATCATCTTTGAATTGGGCAAGATCAAGTTCAACTCTTGTTTTTAAAAACTTTAAACAATCATTATATAAATTTATTCTATTTTCTCTTGTCAAAATTTTTGTCAGCTCCTCATTTATTCTATGTAAATATATTACGTCGTTAGCACAATACTTGAGTTGATTTTGTGAAAGTTCACCACCAAAATCTGAACTTTGAAATTGTTTACTTACATCAACATTAGCAAATTCTTTAATCAAAGTTTTTAACGAATGGTTATCACTATAACTTCGAGAGATTTTACTTTGAATTTTTGTACATTGTATATTTTCTAAATTAACTTTAAGGTAATGTTTTAAATGAGCCATATCAGCTCTTGCATAGTGAAATATTTTTATAATATTTTTATCATTGAGAATTTTTTTTAAATTTGGTGCATCAAAAGTTTCTCTATCTAATTGAATTATATGAGCATCATTATTACCAGTCGATATTTGTACAAGGTACAAAGGGTCTCTTAAAACATTCAATCCAGCCATCTCACAATCAAAACTAAGCCTTTTATGTTTGCTTAGATCAATGTCAGCTGGTATATCTTTTTTGTGTAATTTTATATCAATATTCATTGTAACATATATATATGAAAGCAAAAAATTGTCTAATTTTTGGCGGTAGTGGACAAATTGGAAGGCATCTTATTAGAAAGCTAACCAAAAATGATTACAGGGTGACTGTAGTTACAAGAAATATTCATCAAAAAAGTTATATTATTAAAACGCAGGCTAATGCAGGTTATATTGACATAGTTGAGGCTAATATTTTTGACGAAGAAAAAATCAGGGGTCTTTTTGAAAAAGCAGATATTTGCATAAATTTAATAGGCATTTTGTATGAACAAAAAAAAGGGAATACTTTTAAAAATATTCATTCTTTATTTCCATCTATCTTATCTAAACTTTGCAAACAGTATAATATTAAAAATTTTATTCACATATCAGCTTTAGGAATTAACGAAGCAACAGACTCTAACTATGCAAAAAGTAAATTAGAAGGTGAAAAGAATATACTGAACAATTTTCCACAAGCAACAATTTTGAGACCATCTATAGTTTATTCTATCGATGACAATTTTACTACAAACTTTATGACATTATTAAAGAATTTACCATTTTTCCCCTTATACTATTCTGGAAAGACGAAATTTATGCCAATTCATTGTTCAGATATTACTGATATAATTTTTCAAGTAATTTCTAAAAACATCTCCTCCAATATAATTGAATGTGTTGGTCCCGAAACTTTGAGTTTTAAGGAAATTTTAGAAAAATTACTTACTTTAATTGATAAAAAAAGATTTTTAATTCCTTTACCATTAATTATAGCAAATTTTTCAGCAAAAATTTTTCAATTATTACCAAATCCTTTATTAACAACAGATCAATTAAGGTTACTTAGATACAACAATGTTGTGACTGGCAAATATAAATCAAATTTTGATTTAGGCATACCAAGTACTAAATATTTTGAAAATGAGGTTAAAAAATACAGCTTTATGTGGAAAGATGGAGGTCAATTCTCAACTGATAAATATAAAATTTGAAAAATTTTTAACGTTATTATTTCGAAATAATTTTTTTCTCAATAAATTCAGGAACTTCATCATTAGCATTTACATCTTCTTTTTTACCTCGTGGTTGATAAGCATAAAGCAGATGTAACTTGCAATACGAAAAATCTTTAAGAGAAGATCTTCCACAAAAATAGAAATCTTTTTCATTAGGGTGACCAATAGGCCACTTACAGGTATTCTCGTCTAATTCCTCAAGTTGTTTTGGATTTTCTGGTTCAAAGTCTTTATCAATAATAAGTGATTTAAATCGATTTCGACGACCTTTTTTTAATTGATTATTTTTATTAGAAATCGAATTTTCAAAACTTTGATTACTGATAGCAGTCCTCGTTTTAATTTTTGCGGATAAATTTAGCCTGTGTGCTTTTCCAATCACTGCATTTCTACTGATTCCGCCTATTATTTCTGCTATTTGGCTAGCTGTATTACCTTTACCCCAGAGTTCTTTCAGCTTTGCAACTTTTTCATCAGTCCAGCTCATAATAATCAATATAATGTGTTATTATTTTATATATACACAATATACTGATAAAAAATTAAATGTAACAAGTAATAAATGACAGTTATCAACAATGATGAAAAAATAGACTATATTCAGTTTCAATCCTCGCTTGTATTTAGGATTTAAATTTATACAAAGTTTTTTGAAATATTATTATGAGCTTTTTAGTAAAAAATTATAATAGAAAAAAAATTGCATTTATAAAAGGCAAAGGAAGCTATTTATATACTGCGAATGGGAATAAATATTTAGATTTTGTACAAGGTATAGCAGTAAATTGCTTAGGCCATTCTCATCCGAAATTAATAAAAACAATTAAAGATCAATCAAAAAAGGTTTGGCATGTTTCAAATGCATTTATTATACCTGAAGGAGAAAGATTAGCAAAAAAGTTAGTAAAAAAAACATTTGCAGATTATGTAATGTTTCAAAATAGTGGTGCAGAAGCCACAGAGGCGGCCATTAAAGTTGCTAGACGATACTTTTATTCGATTGGAAAACCAAATAAAAATAGAATTTTATGTGTAAAGAATTCTTTTCATGGACGAACAATTGCAGCTATATTTGCTAGTGGTTCAAAAAAAATGTCAGAAGGTTTTGGCCCAAAAGTTCCAGGATTTGATCATTTTGTTTTTGGAGATCATAAATCTTTAAAAAAAAAAATCACAAAAAATACAGCAGCAATTATGGTTGAAAACATTATGGGCGAGGGGGGAATTAAAGTAATACCAGATTTTTGCTTAAGAGAATTGAGAAAACTTTGTAATAAAAAAAAAATATTATTAATAGCTGACTCTGTGCAGGATGGTGTTGGAAGATCAGGTGATTTTTTTGCTTTTGAACAGTCTAAAATTAAACCTGATATTGTGCCAATAGCAAAAGGAATTGGAGGTGGATTTCCAATCGGAGCAGTTTTAATGAATAGAAAAGTTGCGGCAGGAATGATACCAGGAACTCACGGATCTACTTTTGGAGGCAATCCTTTAGCAATGGCAGTCGGAAATACAGTTATGGATATAGTTTCAAGTAGAAAGTTTCTTACTAATGTGAAAAAACTATCAAAATATTTTCTATCAAATTTAAATCTTCTTAAAATAAAACATCCCAAAGTTATTAAGGAGATAAGAGGAAGAGGCCTGTTGATTGGAATTCAGCTTTTTAAAGATCAAACAAAATTTATTAAGAAATTGATGGATAATAAACTTTTGACAATTCGTGCTGCTGAGAATGTAATACGTATTTTACCGCCATTGAATGTAAAAAAATCTGAGATCAATCAAGCTTTAAAGATTATTGATAAAGTTTGCGCTAGCCTAAAATAAAATGAAACATTTTATCAATTTAAAAGATATTCCAGCAAATGATCTTAGAAATATTTTAATTGATGCCAAAAAAAGAAAAATTGCCAGAAAAAAACTTGATAACCTTGAAATTGATAAAGGCGCACCTTTAAAAGGGAAATTGTTGATACAAATGTTTGAAAAATCTAGTCTTAGAACTAGATTGAGTTTTTATTTAGCAATTAAACAATTAGGAGGTAGCACTCTAACACTTAGACCAGATGAGTTGCATTTATCAAAAGGGGGTGAAAGCATTGAAGACACTGCAAAAATATTATCTAATTTTGGAAATGCTTTTATGCTTAGAACAGATAGTGATCAAAAATTAGAAGAATTTAAAAAATACTTATCAATACCAATTATCAATGGATTGAGTCCTAGCTCACATGCTACGCAAGTATTATCTGATGTTTTTACTGTCGAGGAAATTAAAAAAAAACCAATATCCAAATTAAAAATTAGTTGGATTGGTGACTCTAACAATGTTTTAAATAGTTTAATTGCTGCTTCAATTAAATTTTCATTTGAACTTAACATAGGTTGTCCAAAAAAGTATCATCCTGATAAAAATATATTAAGCTATATAAAAAAAAATAGTAATAAAATTTTTTTACATGATGATGTAAAAAAAGCAGCTTTAGGAGCTGATGTAATTTTTTCAGATAAAGTAATATCGATGAACGACAAAGTTAATAAAACTAAAAAAATAAATCATTTTAAAAAATTTAGGATAAATAAAAAACTGATGAGCTTTGCAAAAAAAGACTGCATTTTTCTTCATTGTTTACCTAGAGGAAAAGAGGTAGATGAAGAAGTCTTTTCTAGCAAACAGTCAAAAGTCTGGCAACAAGCCCTAAATAGAGTTCATGTTCAAAAGAGTATTTTATTATATTGTTTTGGAAAATTAAGGTAAAGGTTTAGGATTATCTGAATTTTGATTTAAGTACATAATCACTGAAGCTCTATCTTTTTCTTTTCTCAATCCAGCAAAAGCCATTTTAGTTCCTTTAATCCATTTTGCAGGTTTGATTAAATAACCATTTAACTCTTCAAAGCTCCAATCATTATCATATTCAGAAAGTGCTTTTGAATATTTGTAATCACTTATAGAACCAACTTTTCTTCCAACAACATTGTACAAAGCAGGTCCAATATTATTTTTGCCACCTTTATTAATTGAATGGCAAGCTGCACATTTTTTAAAAACCTTCTCTCCATGTGCTAGATCTCCCATTGCCATTAAGGCAGATATATCAATTTTTTCTTCTGAAGCATCAGAGCTTGATTCTATACTAGTTGCAACTGTCTGCTCTACATCCACAGCGTAACCCGGTACCTCAGGTTTTTCTACATGGAATATTAAGTCAGATACTTTTCCAATTCCTATTACCACAAGTGCAACCATCAATACTGCTGCTATTATCTTATTTATTTCAAAAGAATCCATTTTATTAAAAAATTATTTGAACGTATAACACTATAAAATTAAAATTGCTCACATATTTTAATGTACAATTTTGCCTCTGTTTATATTGTAGAGACAAATAAAAAAGACCAATGAAAACGATAATAATTATTCCATCAAGGCTATCAGCCTCAAGATTGCCAGGAAAACCATTATTAAAAATTAATGGTTTATCAATAATTTCTCATGTTCTAAAAAAAGCTCAACAGGCTAATATTGGAGATGTTGTAGTGGCTACTGAAGATAAAGAAATATTAGAAGAAGTTAAAAAAAATGGAGGTCAAGCTATATTGACAGCTCAGTGGCATAAAACTGGAACAGATAGAATTTATGAAGCTTTAAAAAAAATTAATAATTCAAATATAGATCTGATCATGAATCTCCAAGGAGATGAGCCTTTAATTAATATAGATGATATAAAAAATTTAAACAATCAGATGATTAAAAATGAAAGTCAACTAGGTACTTTGGCTTCAAGAATAGTAAATAAAGAATTATATGAAAATGAAAATACAGTTAAAGTGACAACAAAAGAAAGTTTAAATAATTCAAATTTTCCTGAGGCGATTAATTTCATGAGAAGTAATTCAGATCAAACAAAAAATATTTATCAACATTTAGGTGTATATTGCTATAATTTAGAGACTTTAAAAAAATTTATTTCTTACAATCAATCCCCTAATGAAATTAAGTATAAATTAGAACAACTTAGAGCACTAGATAACGATATAAAAATCAATGTTGCTCTAGCGAAATCGACACCAATAGGGCTAGATACTGAGGAGGATTTTGTGGCTATAAAAAAAATTATGGAATATAAATCTTAATGAGTAAAATTTATTTTCAAGGGACTTTTGGTGCATATTCGCATTTAGCTGCTTTATCAATTGATCCAAAAGCTGAAATTATCCCTTGCAAAACTTTTGATGAATGTTTTTTAAAAGCTACTAAGGATACAAATTGTAGAATTATCATTCCAGAGTCTAATAGAATTACAGGCAATATAGGTATAGAATATTTAATATTCAAATATCGATTAAATATTTATTCCGAGTATTTTCAAAGAGTTGAGCATAATCTTTTAGTAATTCCAGGAACAAAAATATCAGAGATAAAAGATGTTTATTCCCACTCACAAGCTTTATCTCAATGTTCTAGTTTTATAAAAGCTCATAGTTTAGTTGAACATGTGAGAGCTGATACAGCAGGATCAGCAGAGATGATAGCAAAGAGTAAACAAAAAAAAAATGCAGCAATTGCCTCAAGCTTAAGTGCTAAAACTTATGGTTTAGAGATATTAAAAAAAAATATTGAAAATGAAAAAGGAAATTTAACAAGATTTTTAATAATGGGAAAAAATATTTCACAACCTGAATTTGAAAAAAAAAAATATATTACCTCTTTTTTATTCAAATTAAAAAGTAAGCCAGCTGCTTTATATCAATCTTTGAGTGGCTTTGCTATTCACGCAGTAAATTTAACCAAACTTCAAAGTTATCCTGAAAAAAACTCTTTTGACTCCTATTTTTTTTTATGTGATTTAGATGGACATATTGAGGATCCTAAAGTTCAAAAATCTCTAGAAGAACTTGGGTTACACTGTGAAGATTTTCACGTACTAGGTGTTTTTGAAGCAGACAAAATAAGACAAAAGTAATTTTTTAAACTTTTGTTGTAGATAATAATTTATTACTGTTATAATAGTTTTGGAGGCTAGGGCGTTTGCTGCATGAACCCGACCAGATCCTAACGGAAGCAATCGTAATGACAGTTTGACGGGTCTAGTCTCCTACAGATTAATAAAAAAAATGAATTATAATTCTAAAGTATTAGCTTTAAAATACAGACCACAAACTTTTGATGATCTTATAGGTCAAGAGGTTGTTGCAGAAACTATTACAAATTCGATCAAAGCTGACAAAATACCGAATGCATATTTATTCACTGGGATAAGGGGGGTTGGGAAAACTACAACAGCACGAATTGTTGCAAAAGCACTTAATTGTTCAAATGGCATCGATAATTTATGTAAAGAAAAATTTTGTGAAAGCTGTAAAATGATAAGTGAGTCTAGTCATATAGACGTGCTTGAAATGGATGCTGCAAGCAAAACTGGCGTAGATGATGTTAGAGATTTAATCGAATTTTCAAGGTATGGGCCGACTTCGGCGAAATATAAAATCTTTATTATCGATGAAGTTCATATGTTAAGTAAGCAAGCATTTAATGCTTTATTAAAAACTTTAGAAGAACCACCAGAATATTTAAAATTTATTTTTGCAACTACAGAAATAAAAAAAATTCCAATTACGGTAGTATCTAGATGTCAAAGATTTGATCTATCCAGAATTAAATCTTCAGAATTATTTGAATTTATTAAAAAAACTAAGGACAAGGAAAATGGAAAAATATGTGACGACGCTTTAAAGCTTATAGTAAAAATTTCAGAAGGCTCTGTTAGGGACGCTTTATCATTATTGGATAGAGCATTATTAAGTTTAGACAAAGGAAAAGAATTAGATTTAAATTCAGCACAGAAAATTTTTGGTTATTTTGATAAATCTCAATTAATTGAGTTATTTGAACTAATTTTAAAAGGTGAAGAACGAAAAGTAATTAGTATTTATAGAAAAATCTATGATCAAGGTGTTGAGCCAAAAGTTTTTATTAATGATTTTCTAGAGTTGCTTTATTATTTTAAGAATATTAATTCATTATCTCTAGAAAGTACAAATTTTTCATTAAATGATGAAGAATTTTCTAAAATTAAAAATTTATCAAATCAAATAGACTCAGAAGTATTAATATTATTTTGGCAATTTGCTATCTCTTTTCTCGAAGAGATCGACATAGTTTCTAATCAACACCTTTCAATTGAAATGTTTTTAATAAGGTTAATGCATTTAAGTTCTGTAAAATCTGAAAATAAAGTTGAAAAAGTTGAGCTAAATTTTAAAAATGAAAGTCTAGTTAAGAATACAGAAGGTGAGTTAAGTTCTAAAACAATTAATCAAATTAAGAATATTGCACAAGAAGAAAAAATTAAACCAGAAGTTCAAACTGAAATAAAAGCAGAATATAAAATTAAAATAAATGCATTTGAGGATTTAATTGAAATCTGCTCAAATAAAAAGGAAATCAAACTAAAATACGAACTAGAAAAAAATGTGAACCTTGTTAAATTTGAAAAAAATATAATTGAAATATCTTTTAATGAAAGTTTAGATAAAGATTTTGTAAAGGATTTATCATCAAAACTATATGAGTGGACCGGTGAAAGATGGATCATTACATTTAGTAAATTAAAAGGTCAAATGTCAGTAAAAGATAAACAAAAAAATGTTAAAAAACAATTAATAGATAAAATGAAAAACTCAGAAATATTTAAAAATGTAATGGATAGATTTCCTGATGCAGAATTAATAGATGTAATTTCAAATAAAGATGGAGTTGATAATGACTGATTTCAGTAAAATATTAGATAAAGCAAAAGAACTTGAGGCAAAAATGAAAGAGAGTCAACAGAAAATCAAGGAAATTAGAGTTGAAGGAGTTTCGGGTTCAAATTCTGTAAAGATAACTTTGGATGGAGAGGGAGAGATGCAAACAATAAAGCTGTCTGATGAAATTATGAAAGAAGATAAAACTATAATTGAAGATTTAATTGTTGCAGCTCATAATAGTGCTAAATCTCAACTTAAATTAAAAACAACGGAGGAAATTTCAAAAGCAACAGGTGGCTTTGGAATTCCAGGATTCAAGTGGCCACTTTAAAAAAATGCAAAATATAAATGAGATTGATGAATTAATTAAATTAATTTCAAAACTCCCTGGTTTAGGACCTAAATCAGCTAAACGAATTGTCTTAAAACTAATAAATAATCAAGAGGAGCTTGTTAAACCTATGGCAAGTGCACTAGCTCAAGTTTATAAAAATATAATAAGATGTAAATTGTGTGGTTCTTTAAAATCAAATTCTCAAGCATGTCAAAATTGTGGGGCTCTTAAAGAAAAATTTAATAAAATATGTGTTGTAGAGGATATAGCTGATCAATGGTCAATCCAAAGTTCAAATATATTTCAGGGATATTTTCACATTCTGGGTGGAACAATATCTTCTGTCGGTCAAAGAAAAGAGGACTTATTAATCAATTCTTTGGTAAATAGAGTGAATAAAGAGAAAATTGATGAAGTTATACTAGCTTGTAGCAACACCGTAGAAGGTCAAACAACTGCATATTACATTAAGGATAGTTTAAAAAATTCGAAAGTGCGTGTTACAAAGCTGGCACAAGGATTACCAGTCGGTGGGGAAATAGAAAGCTTAGATGATGGAACTTTATTTTCAGCTTTTAAAAATAGATCGAAATTGAATTCTAATTATGATTAGCTTTTTTTTTCAGTCTATTTAAATGAAGAAGAGGTTCTGTATATCCTGAAGGTTGTTCTTTACCTTTAAAAATAAGATCACATGCAGCCTTAAAAGCTATGGAATTTTCAAAATCATCACTCATTTTAATATATTTTTGATCATCTTCATTTTGTTTATCAACGACTTTAGCCATTTCTTTCATTATTTCTTTAACTTGAATTTCGGTTGTAATCCCGTGATGTAACCAATTAGCAATATGTTGGGATGAGATTCTTAGTGTTGCTCTATCTTCCATTAATCCAATATTATTTATATCTGGAACTTTTGAACACCCAATTCCTTGATCAATCCATCTAACCACATATCCTAATAAAGTTTGTGCAGAATTTGAAATTTCTGTATTTATTTCATCAACAGACCAATTAGGTCTATCTGCTATTGGGATTGTTAAAAGATCATTTAACTTAGATGGTGTTCTAGAGACTAGTTTTTTTTGAACATCAAAAACATTTATTTCATGATAATGCAAAGCATGCAACGATGCTGCTGTTGGGGATGGAACCCAAGCACAATTAGCTCCTGCCTCAAGGTGTTGTATTTTTTCTTCTAACATTTTTTTCATTTCATCGGGAGCTGCCCACATTCCTTTACCGATTTGTGCTTTACCAGAAAAACCACATTTTAAACCTAAATCTACATTATTATTTTCATAAGCCTGTATCCATTTAGATGATTTCATATCACCCTTTTTAATCATTGGTCCAGCTTGCATTGATGTATGCATTTCATCACCAGTACGATCTAAAAAGCCTGTATTTTGAAAAACTATTCGTTTCGAAAGAGCTCTAATACACTCTTTAAGATTTGCTGAGGTTCTTCTTTCTTCATCCATTAATCCAACTTTTATTGTGTTTGATTGGAGTTCAAGCACTTTCTCAACATTAGTAAAAATTAAATCTGTAAATTTACATTCATCTGGTCCGTGCATTTTGGGTTTAACAATATAAATAGAACCACTTCTTGAATTTTTTTTCTTTTTTAAATCATGGAGTGCAGCTGCTGAGGTAATAAATGCATCCATAATTCCTTCAGGTACCTCGCTACCATCTTTTAAGAGAATTGATGAATTAGTCATTAGATGTCCAACATTCCTAATTAATAGTAAGCTCCTTCCATGTAATTTTAAACCCTTTCCCTCTTTTGAAATATAACTTCTATCAGGATTAAGTTTTCTTTCTAAATTTTTACCATTTTTTTCGAATTGAATCTTTAAATCACCTTTCATTAAGCCCAACCAATTTCTATAACATAGAATTTTATCTTCAGCATCGACAGCCGCAACACTATCTTCATTATCACAAATTGTTGAAACTGCAGACTCAGCTATGACATCACTAATCCCAGCAATATCGTGAGCTGCACTAAATGCTCTTGGGTTAATAATGATTTCAAAATGAAGATTATTATTTTTTAATATGATAGCTTCTGGTTTGTTTGCATCACCTCTGTGACCTATAAATTTTTCAGGATGTTTAAGTTTATATTCATAATCATCCTTAAAAATTACCAAATCTTTATTTACAACTTTTAGGGCAGCTATATTTTTCCAACTCGTTCCATTAATTGGAATATACTTATCAAAAAATTCTCTAACATATTTGATTACTTCTTGTCCACGATTGGGATCATATCTTTCACTTCCTCCCTCTTCAGACTCAATTATATTTGTTCCATAAAGACTGTCATATAAACTTACCCATCTTGCATTAGCTGCATTTAAGGCATATCTTGCATTCATAATGGGTACAACTAATTGAGGACCAGCTATTTTAGCTATTTCATCATCAACATTTTTGGTCTCAATTTTGAAGTCGGGTCCCTCATCTTTTAAATAGTTTATTTTTTTTAAAAAATTTTTGTATTCATCTATATTAATTTTATTGCCTTTATTCTTAATATGCCAATCGTCAATTTTTTTTTGTATATCTTCTCGTATTTTAATTAATTCTCTATTTTTTGGTGCAAGTTCGTGAACAACTTTATCAAATCCTGACCAAAATTTTTCAGAAGTTATTCCAGTGTCTTTTAGCAATTCATTGTTCACAAAAGAAAATAACTCTTTTGTTACTTTGAGATTATTAACATTTTCGTATAATATTTTCATAATATCTTTTCTAAAACTCAAGTAAAATGAAGTCAAATATTATATAGAAGCATTGACATTTTGTTGTCATTTTTCATAATTATTTACTTATATTTTTTAAATGAAAAACTATCTAAATTTCGAAACAGATATTAAAGATCTAGAGTTAGAATTAGAAAAACTTAAAGACCCTTTTAATCAAAGTGGACTTTCTGAAGTTGATACGCAAAAAATTTCTCAAATTCAAAATGAATTAGACAATAAGTTGGATACAATTTATTCTAATTTAGACCCATGGCAAACAACTATGGTTGCAAGACATGAGGACAGACCAAAATCAAAATTTTTTATAGAAAATCTTTTTGATGATTTTATTTCACTGTCTGGAGATAGACATTATGGAGAAGACAAATCTGTATTGTGTGGTTTCGCAAAATTTAATGGACAATCAGTTTTAGTTATTGGCCAAGAAAAAGGAGAGGATCTTGATAGTAGAATTGAAAGAAACTTTGGAATGATGAGACCTGAAGGATACAGAAAAACAATTAGACTGATGAATTTAGCTAATAAATTTAATATTCCTGTAATTTCATTTATTGATACACCAGGTGCTTACCCAGGAGTGGGAGCCGAAGAGAGAGGTCAAGCAGAGGCTATTGCTAAATCAATTGAATGTTCAATGAAATTAACCGTTCCAACTTTAGCAATTATTATTGGTGAAGGAGGATCGGGAGGAGCTATTGCTCTTGCATCCTCAAGTAAAGTTATAATGTTAGAAAATGCAATTTATTCAGTTATATCTCCGGAGGGATGTGCAACAATTTTATGGAGAGATCCAAAAAAAATGTTGGATGCAGCTAAAGCTATGAAACTAACTGCTAGTGATCTTTTAGAGTTGGATATAATTGATGAAATTGTGAAAGAGCCTACCGGTGGTGCTCATAGAGATAAAAATTTGGTGCTTCAAAATGTAAGAGAGTCAATTGAAAAAAATCTAAATTATTTTAACGAAATGTCGCCTGATGAAATTTTTACTGATAGAAAAAATAAATTTTTAAAAGTCGGGAGAGGAAAGGGATTTATAGCTAATTTAGATACTTTGAGTGATTTAAAATCAGAAAAAATTAATTTATTTTACTTATTTAAATCAAATAAAAAAATTTTTGGTGGAATATTTTTAGCTATTTCTATTTTTTTACTATTTTTTTTATTCTTATAGAGCTCCACAACAGTTTTTAAACTTTTTACCTGTTGCTTCACATCTGTCATTTCTTGAAATTTTTTGATTTTTTTTGAAAATTAATAGACATTTTGGGTCATCAACAAGATTTTTTTTTGAAGTTAAATTTTCTTGTTTGGATTGATCTACAATTTTCAAATTCATTAAAATTGTTATGTAATCTAATTTTAATTTTTCCAGTAAATTTTCAAAAAGACTAAAAGCTTCTTTTTTGTATTCGATCAATGGGTCTCTTTGTCCATAAGATCTTAAACCTATTACTTGTCTAAGTTGCTCTAAATATTGTATGTGAGATTTCCAATTTAAGTCTATAGATTGTAAAAAAATTCTTTTTTCAATTTCTTTAGATTGATTTTCACCTAAAATTTTTATTCTCTCATCACGATTATAATAAAATTTATCAAATATTTTTTTCTTAAATTCTTCATTTTTTATTATAAGAAGTTCATCAAATTCACTTTTCTCAAAATTTTTGCCTAAAACTAACTTAAGTTTATTATCAAAACTATTATCTTTAGGGTTAATATCTTTTTTTATTTTAAGTGATATCAGCTCATCAATTATCTCTTCTAAAAAATCATCAGAGTACTGAAAAATCTGATTACTATTCATTGCCTCTTTTCTTTGTGTGAAAATAACATTTCTTTGATCATTTAATACGTTGTCAAACTTAATCAAAGTTTTACGAATATCGAAATTTCTTGCTTCAACTTTTTGTTGTGCTCTTTCAAGCGCTTTATTAATCCAAGGGTGATCTATGCTTTCTCCATCTTTTAAACCTAATTTTTGTAAAATATTGTTCATAGATTCTGAGCCAAAAATTCTCATTAAGTCATCCTCTAAGCTGACATAAAAAATTGAATTACCTTCGTCACCTTGTCGTCCAGACCTTCCTCTTGCTTGATTGTCTACTCTTCTAGACTCCATTCTTTCAGTACCAATAACAAATAATCCACCAATTGATTTAATTTTTCTTTTATTTTCTGCAAGCTGTTCATCTGGTATTGATCCTTTTTTTCCACCAAGTTGAATATCAACTCCTCTTCCTGAGATGCTAGTAGTAATTATAACTGAATTTTCTTTTCCGGCATTAGCTATAATCTCAGCTTCATTTTCATGATTTTTGGCATTTAAAACTACATGATTAATATTTTTTTCCTTTAAGAGTTTTGAGTAAATTTCTGATTTATTTATACTTGATGTAAATACTAAGAGGGGCTGTCCTTTTTTATTACAATTAATTATTTTTTTTAATATTGCATCATTTTTTTCTTTCTCAGTTCTAAAAATTTGATCATTGAAATCTTTTCTAATCATCTCTTTATTCGTTGGAATTACAACTACATTCAAATTATAAATTTCATAAAATTCTTCAGCTTCTGTAGCTGCAGTTCCAGTGCAACCAGAAATTTTTTCATAAAGTTTGAAATAGTTTTGATATGTTATTGATGCAAGTGTTTGATTTTCAACTTGAATTTCTATTTTTTCTTTTGCTTCTAATGCTTGATGTAAACCATCACCAAATCTTCTTCCTTCTAAAATTCTACCTGTAAGTTCATCAATTATTTTTAATGAATTATCTTGAATGATATAATCTTTACCTTTTTCAAAAAGATGGTTTGCTCTAAGCGCCTGATTCACATGATGTACCAGACTTAAATTTTCAGGATCATAAAAATTATTATTTTTTAATATTCCTGCATTAGAAAAAATTTTTTCCACATTGTTGATACCATTATCTGTCAAAAGAATATTTTTATCTTTTTCATCAATTTCATAATCATTTTTGTTTAAATTTTTTATTAATTTATCAATAGCCATGTATTGGCTGGTCTTATCTTCTGCTGCTCCAGATATTACTAGCGGTGTCCTCGCCTCATCAATCAAACATGAGTCAATCTCATCGACAATTGAAAAAAAATGTTTTCTTTGTACCATTTCTTCTTCAGAGTATTTCATATTATCTCTAAGATAATCGAAACCAAGCTCACTATTTGTTGCATATGTAATGTCACAATTGTAATTTTTTTTCCTTTCAAAATCATTTTGATCATTATTTATAAACCCAGATGTTAATCCTAAAAAATTATAAATTTTACCCATCTCAATTGAATCTCTTTTAGCCAAGTAGTCATTTACGGTTACAATGTGAACACCTTTTCCAAGTAAAGCATTTAAATATGCTGGGAGAGTTATAGATAAAGTTTTACCTTCACCAGTTTTCATTTCTGCTATTTTAGATTCATTTAAAGCAATTCCCCCAATGAGCTGAACATCGTAATGACGCTCATTTCTTGATCTTTTTGCTGCTTCCCTAACTAAAGCAAAAGCCTCAGGTAAAATATTGTCTAAGGTTTTACCTTTTTTAATTTGATCTTTAAGTTCTGCAGTTTTTTTTGGAAAATCCTCATTTCTTAATTTTTGAATATTTTCCTCTAAACTATTAATTTTAGTAACGATTTTGCCAATTCTCTCCAATTCTCTTTGATTATTGGATTTGATAAACTTAGAAAGAAAATTGATAGGATTAAACATTTGTTTTTGATTTATTATTTACTTATATCTTTTAATATAAATATTAAATAAATAATTTAAATAGCATGGGTATAAATTTAACTAATTTTTTGTCATCTAAAAATAAAAACAAAAAAATGGGTGAATTTCAAGATCTTGACCACATTGATGGAGTGTCACTATCTATAACAAGTGCCAATTTATATAAAGATAACAGAGATGATTTAGTAATGTTTTATTTTAGAGATGGAGCAAATTATGCTTCAACCTATACTCAATCAAAAATAATATCAGAAAATATTAGGTGGAATCTAAATCAACGATCCCAAAAAATCTTTTCTTTAATAGTGAATACTAGAAATGCCAATTGTTTTACTGGGAAACAGGGCTATAAAAGTCTTGAGAGAATCGCAGAAATAGTAGCTCAAAAATTAACAGAAAGACAAAAAGAAGATGACGAGTCTCCACAAAAAATTAAAACTAAAGAAATAATTTTCGGGTGCACGGGAACCATTGGAGAAACTTTTCCAGAAGATTTAATTAAAAACAAAATACCAGATTTAATAAATAATATTAAATATACCCAAAATAAATATATCTGGATGAAAGCTGCTCTGGGCATAATGACAACTGATACTCAACCTAAAATGGCAATGGAAGAATGTGAAATTGGTAATTCACGAATAAAAATTTATGGAGTGGCAAAAGGATCTGGCATGATACAACCAAATATGGCAACCACATTAGCTTATATTTTTACTGATGCAGAAATTCCAAATGATCTATTAAAAAAACTTTTAAAAAAAAATATTGAAACTACTTTCAATGCAATCACATGTGATGGGGACACCAGTACAAATGATATGGTAACAATTTTTTCAACAGGTAAAGCAAAACATCCAAAAATAAATAATATTAATGATAAAAAATTACAGGAATTTGATTTGGCATTGAATAATATTTTATTAAATTTAGCTAAAAGAGTTGTTGCAGATGGTGAAGGAGCTTCAAAATTTATAACAATAAATGTTACAGATTGTAAAACAGAAAAAGACGCAAAAAAAATTGCATTTTCAATTGCAAATTCACCATTGGTTAAAACTGCAATAGCAGGAGAAGATCCCAACTGGGGTAGAATAATTATGGCAATCGGAAAATCTGGAATTATTTTTGATTTGGAAAAATTATCCATTAAGTTTGGTGAATTTAATGTTATTCAAGGTGGCAAACTTCACCAAAATTTTAATGAAATGATAATATCAGATTATATGAAAAATTATAAAATTGATATAAATATAGATATATCGTCTGGATTAAAAAATTTTACTGCATACACGATGGATTTTACGAAAAAATATATTGAAATTAATGCAGATTATAGATCATAAGAGTATTGAATTTTTTAATTTAAGAATTATTTATAAAATATGATTAAGTACAAGTTAATATGTAAAGATTGTGACATATCATTTGATAGTTGGTTTTCCTCATCTGTAGAATTTGAAAAATTAAAGAAAAAAAAATATTTAAACTGTTATAGTTGTAGCTCTTATAATGTGGATAAAACTTTAATGGCACCTCAATTAATGAATAAATCCAAAGATGATAAAAAAGTAGAAAGTTTAAATTCAAAAAAACTGCGTAAAAAATTAATTGAATACCAAAAATTTATAAAAGATAATTTTGAAAATGTTGGGGATAATTTTGCATATGAAGCAAGATCAATTCATTATAAATCAAAAAAGATAAAAAAAGGGATTTATGGTACAGCATCAAATAATGAACTGAGAGAACTTAAAGAAGAAGGCATACAAACCGAAGAGATTCCTTGGATAGAAGATAAGAACAATTAATTTTTAATAAATTTTGCTATGTAATTAATTGATTTATCTGAACTTAAGTTCCATTTATCCTTAATTAAATTAAACTTCATTCCATCTAACGAGTCTAATTCAAGATTGTAATTTTTAAGAATTTTTATTAAATCTTCTGGCTTTACAAATTTTTCCCATTCATGTGTTCCAATTGGCAACCATCTAAGAATATATTCAGCACCTATAATTGCAAATAAATATGATTTTAATGTTTTATTAAGAGTAGCAACAAACATAATGCCATTCTTTTTTAATAATTTTGAACATGATTTTAAAAAAAAACCTACATCCTCAACATGTTCAACAATTTCCATATTAAGTATAACATCGAATTTGGTTTCAGTTTTAAAATTTTCAGGGGATGTGCATTCATAATAAATTTTTAAATCATTTTTTTTTGCATGTATTTTAGCAATATTTATATTTTTTTCTGAGGCATCAATACCAAAAACTTGAGCACCCAATCTACACATTGGTTCTGACAATAATCCACCTCCACATCCAATATCTAAAATTTTAATATTATCTAGAGGCTTATTTTTATTATTGAGCTTAAAGGAATTAATTATATTTTCTTTAATGTATGAAATTCTAATAGGATTAAATTTATGTAATGGTTTAAATTTCCCCTCTGGATTCCACCATTCCTCAGCAATTTTAGAAAATTTTTCTATTTCTTTTTTGTTTATTGTGTTATTTTTCATTTGTAAGTTGACTTTATATTCAACATGTATTTATTCAATATTTTTTAATTTTTGAGATAATTTAGCATGAAAATTGTAGTTTTAAAATTTGGGGGCACTTCAGTAGGCACAATCAATAAAATCAAAAAAGTCGCTGAAATAATTGCTAGTTATAAAAAGAAAAATTATAAAGTAATTGTTGTCTCATCCGCTATGAGTGGTGTGACAAATGAGTTAATAAAAAAATCTTTTGAAATTAGCAAAAATTTTTCTGCTTCAGAACATGATGTTTTGGTTTCCTCAGGAGAACAAATGGCTTGCTCTTTAATAGCCGGAAGATTAATACACAGAGGTTTTAAATCTAGATCGTGGTTATCTTGGCAAATTCCTATTTTAACTAAAGGTGCTCATAAAAACTCAAGAATAAATCAAATTAATAAAAATAAAATAATTAAATATTTAAAGGAAGGTGGGATACCCATTATTACGGGATTTCAAGGTATAAGTGATGAAAATAGAATTACTACAATTGGAAGAGGTGGTTCTGATGCAAGCGCGATTATGATTGCAAAATTTTTTAAAGCTCAACGATGTATAATTTATACAGACGTTGAGGGCGTTTATACAACAGATCCAAATAAATTAAAAAAAGCAAAAAAATTAAAAATTATTTCATATGAGGAAATGTTGGAAATGGCTTCTCTAGGGGCGAAAGTAATGCAACCAGTTTCTATTCAGGATGCAAGACTAAACAGAATAGATATTGAGGTAAAATCATCTTTCACAAAAAAATCAGGAACATTGATTACAAAGAGATCCAATATTATTAGTAACAAGATTATTACAGGCATCACATCTACACAAAATGACTCCAAAGTTTCTTTGATTGGAGTGAGAGATAAACCTGGTGTTGCTGCATCAATTTTTAAACCACTCTCAAAAAATTTGATTAATGTTGATATGGTTGTTCAAAATATTTCTGCCAATGGTAAAGAAACAGACTTAACATTTACAATTAAAACTGAGGATTTAAATAAAACAAAAAAAATAATCAAATCTAATAAAAATATTAAATTTCGAAAATTACTATTAAAAAAAGATGTTTCCAAAATTTCAGTCATTGGTGTTGGAATGATAACTACACCAGGTGTAACTTTTAGAATGTTTCAATCATTAGCTAGTAAAAAAATTAACATCCAAGTAATTTCAACTTCTGAAATTAAAATTTCAGTTTTGATTGATAAAAGGAATACTAAAAAAGCACTAATGGCTTTACATAAAGAATTTCACTTAGATAATAGAAATAGAAAATGAGCATCAGACCATTTAGAGATATTAAAAGAAGAAAAACTAAAGAAATAAATGTAGGAAAAGTGAAGGTAGGAGGAAACAATCCTATTTCAGTTCAGTCAATGACAAATACTTTAACTACTGATATAAGTGCTACAATAAAACAAATAAATGAAATTCATAGTGAAGGAGCGGACATAGTAAGAGTTTCTTGTCCTGACGAGGACTCATCAAAAGCTTTAAAAGAAATCACTAAACATATTGATGTTCCCATAGTTGCAGATATACATTTTCATTATAAAAGAGCAATTGAAGCCGCGGAGAATGGTGCAAGTTGTTTAAGAATTAATCCAGGAAATATTGGTGATACAAAAAAGATTAAAGAAGTTGTTAAAGCAGCAAAGAATAATAATTGTTCTATAAGAGTAGGTGTTAACGCTGGGTCATTAGAAAAAGATATATTAGAGAAATTTAAAGAGCCATGCCCGGAAGCATTAGTTCAAAGTGCATTAAGAAATATAAAAATTTTGGAAGATGAGAATTTTGATGACTTGAAAGTTAGTGTAAAATCCTCGGATATCTTTTTATCAATCGAGGCTTATCGTCAATTATCAAAGATTACAAACTATCCTTTACACTTGGGAATAACAGAAGCAGGAAGTTTCATTCCTGGTAGTATAAGATCTTCAATTGGATTGGGAACATTACTTCTTGAGGGTATAGGCGACACAATTAGAATTTCTTTATCAGATAATCCAGTGAAAGAAGTTAAAATTGGTAATGAAATATTAAAGTCACTAAATTTAAGAGAAAGAGGTGTCAGAATTATCTCATGCCCTTCATGTGCAAGACAAGGATTCCAAGTAATAGAAACTGTTAAAATTTTGGAGGAAAAGCTCTCACATATTAAAACTCCCATTACCTTATCCGTAATAGGGTGTGTGGTAAATGGTCCAGGAGAGGCAGCTCTGACAGATGTAGGAATAACAGGGGGTAAAAAAGGAAACAATATGCTCTACCTCTCAGGTGTTCAGTCAAAAAAAATTTCTACCAAGGAAATGATTGAAAAAATTGTGAACGAGGTTGAAAAAAAAGCATCTGAGTTAGAAAATAATTGAAATGATACTCGAAAAAACTATTCAAGAATTGATAGAAAAACATAAATTTTTAGAGAAAGATTTATCATCGGGAAATATAGACAAAAAAGAATTTGCTGAAAAATCAAAAGAATATTCGGATTTAAATGAAATTATAAGCGATGCAAAAAAATATATATCATTTGATAACGAAAAAAATGACTTAGAAAAAATTATGAATGATTCTGATGCTGATAAAGAGTTAAAAAAAATGGCAGAATTAGAATTGAATAATCTTAAGTTGCAATTCGAGAAAAATGAAAAAAAATTAAAACTATTTTTATTACCAAAGGATGAGGCGGATAAAAAAAATGCAATTATTGAAATTCGTGCAGGTACAGGCGGATTAGAAGCAAGTTTATTTGCTGCAGATTTATTTAAGATGTATGAAAAAGTAAGTAATAAAAAAAAATGGGTTTTAGAATTAATTTCTATTTCAAGGAGTGAGGCGGGAGGATTAAAGGAAGTTATTGCATCAATAAAAGGTACAAATATCTATTCAACTTTAAAATATGAAAGTGGAGTACATAGAGTCCAAAGAGTTCCAGACACTGAAACTCAAGGAAGAGTTCACACATCTGCTGCTACTGTAGCGGTTTTACCTGAGGCAGAGGAAATAGATCTTAAAATAAATGATTCTGATTTAAGAATTGATGTTTTCAGAGCTGGTGGTCCTGGAGGTCAATCGGTAAACACCACAGACAGCGCAGTAAGAATTACTCATATTCCAACTGGACTTTCAGTTTCACAGCAGGATGAAAAATCACAACATAAAAATAAAGCGAAAGGTATGAAAATATTAAGATCTAGACTTTATGAGCTTGAAAGAAATAGAATTGATCAAGAAAGATCTAAGGACAGAAAAAGTAAAATTGGCACAGGTGATAGATCAGAAAGAATAAGAACATACAATTTCCCACAAGGAAGAGTTACTGATCATAGAATTAATTTAACATTACATAAACTAGACGAATTTCTAGAGGGAGAAGCTTTTGATGAAATGATTGAGTCTTTAACACTACAAGCTCAAGAAGATAGTTTAAGTAATCTTTAAAATTATGAATATAGAAAATGCAATAAAACAAGCATCAAAATTTTTAAAGAAAAATAATATTTATTCATTCAATTTGGATAGTGAAATATTAATGTCAAAGGTGATTAAGAAAGACAGAAAATATTTAATTTTAAATCAAAAAAAACAAATTAAAAATTCAGAATTAGAGCAATTTCAACAATTAATAAATAAAAGAGCAAAGGGCAAACCAATAGCTTATCTTACAGGTAAAAAAAACTTTTGGAAATATGATTTCAAAGTCAATGAAGATGTTTTAATTCCTCGACCAGAAACCGAATTAATTGTTGAGCAAGTTCTTAAATTGTATAAAAATAAGTTTAAGTTGAAAATACTTGATATTGGAGTTGGCTCAGGATGCATAATATTATCAATATTGAAAGAAAAAAAAGATTTTTTTGGAGTAGGAATAGACAAAAGTAAAAAATGTTTAGACGTTTGTAATATTAATGCTCTCAATCTAAATGTAAAAAATAGAGTAAAGTTATTTAATTTTAATATTGACAATTTTAATTATGGCAAATATGATATTATCTTATCTAATCCTCCATATATTGAAAAATTAAAAATTAAATATTTGGATAAAGATGTTAGAAATTTTGAGCCTAAATTGGCTCTTAGCGGTGGATTAGATGGTATATCAGAAATCAGAAAAGTTGTAAGAAAGTCATCTGAGCTGATAAAGAGAAATGGTAAATTATTTTTAGAAATAGGTTTTGATCAAAAAAATAAAGTGAAAAAAATATTAAAAAAAAATGGGTTTAAATTAAACAAAGTTTTAAAAGATCTTGCAAAAAATGATCGATGCATTGTTTGTACTAAAATTTAATAAAAAAAAATGGTAACTTTTAGAAATAATATCAGAAGAAATAATTTTAGAAGAGGCGAACGAAACTATAAGTCAGGATCAGATAGATCTAAGTTTGGCTCTAATTTTTCGAATGGTGATAATTTTCAAAGAAAAGCTCCGGGAAGAAATAATCACAATGCTTCAAAGCTTATAGAAAAATATAATAATCTTGCTAGAGAAGCTTTATCAAATGGAGATAAAATTCTATCAGAAAATTATTTTCAACATGCAGATCATTTTACTAGAATTTTAAGTGAACAAGAGATTTTTAAAAAATCAAGATCAAGTGATAACGGATTAAATAGTAGTGAAAAGTCTGATATAAAAAACAATGATAAATCTCAAGAAACTGTCCAACATGACAAAGAGAAATTAGATAAGGTTCAATCTTAAAAATTAATTAAGTCCAATAATTTTTTCAGACTTTAAAACGTCTAATCTTATTTTTTTAGTTTCAAATAGTTTTCGATTTTCCCCTTTTAAAATTTTACCTGAAGGTAATTTGAGTGTTTGTGAATTAATTTTTTTTCCATTAAATATTACCTCGTAATGTAAATGAGGGCCTGTGGATTTACCAGTAGATCCAACATAACCAATAATTTGAGCTTGTTTAACTCTTACTCCACTCCTTATTCCCTTTGCAAATTCAGACATGTGTGCATAAACGGTTTGATAAGATGAATTATGTCTTATTACAACACAATTACCTCCACCACCACACCATCCTGCTTTTTTTATGACACCATCTCCAGACGCCATTATAGGTGTTCCTAATGGAGCTGCAAAATCTGTGCCTTTGTGCATTTTATTGTATCCATCGATTGGATGTTTTCTCATTCCAAAAGGAGAGGACAGTCGTGCTCCATTAATTGGAGTTTTCATTAAAGCTTTTTTTACACTTTTACCATTTTTATCATAATGTCCCTCATTATTTTTTTTATCAAAAAAATATAATTCATTATTCTCCCTACTTAATTTAAGATTTGCGTAAAGTATATTGCCTGTTTCAACAATCTTGTTGTTATCATCGATAAATACTTCGTACATAATTTGAAAGATATCTTTTTTTCTAATATCTCTTTGAAAATCTACCTGAAATCCATAAATTCTTGCAAATTCTACAATTATGCTAGCAGGAACTTTTTTTTGTGTTGCAGACCTATATAGACTGTCTAATATAACATTTTCTTTATAGACAACACTTTTACTTAATCTTGTTAATAAAATTTTTTGGTTAAATTCCTTTGTCTCAGTATCTCTTGTTAAATGAATTTTTTCAGTTTTAGACATTTTAAAAATGAATTCTCTAATTACATTATTTTTTTGATCAATGGTAAACTCGATTTTTTGATTTGTGTTTAATTTATTCAAATTTACTTTCTTTATTAATTTTTTTTTTATTTCATTGATTTCTTTTTTTTGGACAGAATACTTCTCAAGAATATTAGTGAATGTTTCACCAGACGATATATTATGAGTTATTTTTTTAAATTTTGGTTCTAAGTTATCAAAGAAATGATTAAATGTTTTTTTTAAGTAAACATTATCGATTGTATTTTTGTAATTAAAATAAATTTTTTTTTTACTGTAGTTGTAGTAAGTTGTTGAGATTATTGTAATAATAATCAACAGAAATAACGCAACAATTTCAGTATTCTTTTTTAAATGGAATTTAATTTTATTAATCATT
The DNA here is from genome assembly GCA_003215055.1 of Pelagibacteraceae bacterium AG-410-N23. Lineage (GTDB taxonomy): Bacteria > Pseudomonadota > Alphaproteobacteria > Pelagibacterales > Pelagibacteraceae > Pelagibacter. The sequence goes on from QCKW01000002.1 coordinate 30,686, forward strand.
GATTTTTAAAACTACAATTATTAGTTTAGGATTAACAAAAAATCAAAAAAAACCCTTTAAAAATGCGACTTTTATGATATTTTTTTATTCTTATATGCTTGATTTCCTATAATTTTAGCCTATAAGCATCAAACTTTCTCAAAAAATTTATGTTTAAACATTAATTTGTGAGGGATATTATTGGGTTTTTTACCTAATTAGCTATTAAAATTGTAAATATTTAAGAAGAGAAGTGTGGACGGTTAAGGTTACCAAAATTTGTCGTACACACTTCAACATTATATAAATTTTATTCTTAGAATTTATATAGAAGCTAGTGTGCGCCGTTTTTAAACTTGAGAGTTTGATCATGGCTCAGAACGTACGCTGGCGGCACGCCTAACACATGCAAGTCGAACGAAGTAGCAATACTTAGTGGCAGACGGGTGAGTAACATGTAGGAATCTTCCCTATGGCCTGGAATAACACGAGGAAACTTGTGCTAATACCGGATAAGTCTTTACAGAGAAAGCTTTATGCACCATTGGATGAGCCTGCACTTGATTAGTTTGTTGGTGGGGTAATGGCCTACCAAGACTTTGATCAATAGCTGATTTGAGAGGATGATCAGCCACATTGGGACTGAGACACGGCCCAAACTCCTACGGGAGGCAGCAGTGGGGAATCTTGCACAATGGAGGAAACTCTGATGCAGCGATGCCGCGTGAGTGAAGAAGGCCTTTGGGTTGTAAAGCTCTTTCGTCGGGGAAGAAAATGACTGTACCCGAATAAGAAGGTCCGGCTAACTTCGTGCCAGCAGCCGCGGTAATACGAAGGGACCTAGCGTAGTTCGGAATTACTGGGCTTAAAGAGTTCGTAGGTGGTTGAAAAAGTTGGTGGTGAAATCCCAGAGCTTAACTCTGGAACTGCCATCAAAACTTTTCAGCTAGAGTTTGATAGAGGAAAGCAGAATTTCTAGTGTAGAGGTGAAATTCGTAGATATTAGAAAGAATACCAATTGCGAAGGCAGCTTTCTGGATCATTACTGACACTGAGGAACGAAAGCATGGGTAGCGAAGAGGATTAGATACCCTCGTAGTCCATGCCGTAAACGATGTGTGTTAGACGTTGGGAATTTATTTTCAGTGTCGCAGCGAAAGCAATAAACACACCGCCTGGGGAGTACGACCGCAAGGTTAAAACTCAAATGAATTGACGGGGACCCGCACAAGTAGTGGAGCATGTGGTTTAATTCGAAGATACGCGCAGAACCTTACCAACACTTGACATGTTCGTCGCGACTTTAAGAGATTAAAGTTTTCGGTTCGGCCGGACGAAACACAGGTGCTGCATGGCTGTCGTCAGCTCGTGTCGTGAGATGTTGGGTTAAGTCCCGCAACGAGCGCAACCCTCACTTTTAGTTGCCATCATTTAGTTGGGCACTCTGAAAGAACTGCCAGTGATAAGCTGGAGGAAGGTGGGGATGACGTCAAGTCCTCATGGCCCTTACGTGTTGGGCTACACACGTGCTACAATGGTATCTACAACAGGAAGCAAAACGGCGACGTTAAGCAAATCCTCAAAAGATACCTCAGTTCGGATTGCACTCTGCAACTCGAGTGCATGAAGCTGGAATTACTAGTAATCGTGGATCAGCGTGCCACGGTGAATGCGTTCCCGGGTCTTGTACACACCGCCCGTCACACCATGGGAGTTGGTTCTACCTTAAGGCAAGGTTTAAAACCCTTGACTACGGTATAGTCAGCGACTGGGGTGAAGTCGTAACAAGGTAGCCGTAGGGGAACCTGCGGCTGGATTACCTCCTTTCTAAGGATG
>QCKW01000002.1:37500-101985 GCA_003215055.1 Pelagibacteraceae bacterium AG-410-N23
CTTTTTAAAAAGGGAGTGAATACCGATACCGCAGCGTTATTTACAAGAATATCAATTCTTTGTCTTTTATTTTTAAATTCATTAAATAATTTTTTCAATCCATTTTCATCAGTAACGTCCTGTTTATAAAAAATAAAATTTTTATTTTTGATAAAAGGCTTAGATTTATCTAAACCAATTATTCTGTACTTTTTTTCTAGAAGTTTTTTTGTTATAAATTGTCCAATTTCTCCTGAGCACCCAGTAATTAAAATAGTTTTCATTTTTTTTTATATCTAAAGGTTAAATTAATAATATTCACTTTTCTATTATAAAATTCTCAAGAATTAAAACATCAATATTATATTTTTTAAAACATTTTATTGCATCTATAGAGTCATTAACAATTGGTTGTCCTTTTATATTAAAAGAGGTGTTTAAAATAACAGGTACGCCAGATTTTTGATAAAAATTATTTAATAATTTATAAAAGAAAGGATTTGTTTGATTTGTTAGCGTTTGTACCCTGCATGAATTATCTACATGAACAACTGCAGAAATTTTATTTCTATTTTTCATTTTTGCTTTGCAGGCGATCAACATATGTGGACTCTCTTGATTCAAATCGAAATATTCTTCTTTTTTTTCATTAAGTACCATGGGTGCAAAAGGTCTAAAAAATTCTCTAAATTTAACATTTTTATTAAGATGATCTTTCATTCTTTCAGGGTATGGCTTTGAGATTATACTTCTATTTCCAAGAGCTCTTGGGCCAAATTCAGCTGGACCCCTAAATACTCCAATAATTTTTCCTTCTAAAAGTTTTTTTGAAATTTCGTTATGTAACAACTTATTGTTAAGTTTTTTGAATTTGATTTTTCTTTTAATTAAATTTTTTTTAATAATCCTTTCACTTTCTCTTGTACCTGTAAAAAAGTTATTTATTCTTTTGGTTTTTAATTTTTTTCTTTTAAGCGTTGAAACTAGACATGAGCCATAAGAAATACCAGCATCTCCACTAGCAGGTTGTATAAAAATGTTCTTAAATATTTTTTCTTTTTTAATTCTTCCATTTAATGAGCAATTTAAAGCTACACCACCAGCTAAACATAAATTTTCAATTTTATAAATTTTTTTCAAATACTTTAGCTGCTTACAAACTACATATTCCAATCTATCTTGTAGAGCCTTTGCAATATTCATATGGTGTTTTGTTATTTTAGATGAATATTTTTTTGGTTTACCAAAAATTTTGATAAATTCTTTGCTAACCCAAACATCTCTTTTTATATGGTAAGCAATCCATTTTTTATTTATTTCATATTGAAGCGGGTTATTTTTATTTAGACAAATAATATCTTTAAATAGATCATAGTAAGTTTTATTAGTTCCTTTAATTTTAGCTTGAGAATTTCCATAAGGTGCAAGTCCCATTATTATGCCTTCATCGCAAAAAGGCTTCCAACCCAAATAAAAAGTTATAGCCGAATATAAGAGTCCCAAAGAATTTGGGTACAAATTTTTATAATTCAAAACCTTAATTTTACCTTTATTTCCTATTGCAAAAGCGCCACTTTCACTTTCACCTAAACCGTCATAGGAAACTACTAGTGCTTTTTGAAAACCACTCGGAAAATATGCACTTGCAAGATGGCAGAGATGATGGTTATTAAATTCAATTTTTTTTTTTATCTTTAATTTATTTTGAATTTGTTTTTCAAGATTGTGCCATGATTTAATTCTTTCAATATCATTTATAAAAAAAGATAATCTATCATAATTTTCTATAGATGGTTTTAAATATAAATCTCTAATGAGTATTTGTGGATCAAAACCTGAAGAGATTACATCAATATCGTTTATACTTAATTTAGAAATTTTTAAACAATCCTTTATGGCTTCCAAAGGGAAATTTCTTGAATGTTTTATTTTGTCATATCTTTCTTGTTCACAAGCTGCAATTAATTTTCCATCTATCGTAATACAAGCCGATGTATCATGTCCTTCTGAATTTAAACCTAAAACTTTGAGACTCATAATTTATCTTTCTTTATTGTTTTTTTATATAAATTTGAAATTAGATTAAGATTATGTTTCACTTTTTTATGACTGATTATTCTTGCTTGAATTTTTTGAATTTTTTTTTCATATTTTTTATTTTTATAAATTTTATTAAATATGTTTATAAGTTTTACTGTAAATTTTTCATCATTAAAATTAATATAATTAATTGCATTGGTTTTTGAAATTATTTTAGCATTAATTTCTTGATGTTTGTATTGTGGGATGCATATTATTTTTTTTTTATTCAAAATTGCATCAAATAAACTTAAACCACCAGCAATGATTGCTATATTAGATTCTACCAGTCTTATCGGGTATTTTTCAGGATTAAAGTAATTTATTTTATGTTTTGATTTTAAAATATTTATTTCCGATTTATAGGAAAAAGGTAAATTAATAATAAGTTTTAGGTCAATATTTTCTAACAATTTTAATATTTTTTTAGCAATCTTTTTACTGTCAAAGCCTCCAAAAAAAATAAATATGTTTTTATAATTAAAATTTTTTTTGTTTTTTTTTACTTTCTCATTATTTAATATTTGATATTTAAAACCTACTTTACAACCATGAAATTTTTTTACATTATGCATCAGTGGATTCAGACTCAAATCAAACATTTTCCTGTGATTTGAAGAATCATCGATAATAATTTTTTTTTTATAATTTTTATTAATACTATTTATGAATTCTTTTTTTATATTACCAAGTCGATCGATAACCAATAAATTAGCACAAAACTTACCAATTATTTTAGTCTCTAATTTTGAATAATCTTTAATTTCATGGTCAACACTTTTAATCGTGAATTTATGACGTTTTAAAATTTCTAAGCTTTTTTTAAATTTTTTTTTCGTTTTTACTAAAAATAAAATGTCTTTGGATTTTAATCTAAATTTTTTTTTAAGAAAATAAGCTATTATTAATGACCTATATAAATGTCCAGAACCTATCTCAGGCAACTCAGCCGCATCACATCTAAAAACAATGCTAAATTTTAAAAAATTGTTGTACTTTTTCACAAATAAAATTTAAATCTTTAATTTTTAAATCAGGATACAATGGTAAGCTGACAGTATTATCGCCCAAATATTTTGAGTTTTTACAAGTTTTATCGTTCCAACCAAGTTTTTTTTTAAATATACTCATGTCTGTGACGGTTCGATAATTTACTCCACACCCAATATTATTTTTTTTTAAAAATAACATTAAATCATCTCGATTTTTTTTTGTTTTGTTTTTGTCGATTATCACTAAAAAAAGATGATATGCATGACGTATATTTTTATTAGTAAAATTTTGTGTTTTTATTGGTAAGTGAGATAGTTTTTTTTTGTATAAATCGAAAATTTTTTTTCTTTTTTTCCATGAACTTTCAAGCTTTCCCAATTGAATTAATCCCATAGCAGCGTTAATATCAATCATATTGTATTTCATTCCTATTTCAGTGACATCATAATGTTCGAATTTTTTTTTGTTTTTTACACTTTCAGGCAAATATCTTTTCCAAGCATCCTTTGACAAGCCATGGAGTCTTGCAACTCTTATTTTTTGAGATATTTTTTTATTATTACAGACAACCATTCCTCCCTCTGCAGTAGTTAAATTTTTTGTAGAATAGAAACTAAAGCAACCAGCATCTCCAAAATTACCAACATGTCTGTTATTGTATTTACTCTCAATAGCATGGGCACAATCCTCAATTAGTTTAAGCTTATATTTTTTTGTTATTTTTAATATTTTTTCCATATCACATGGCAACCCTGCAAAATGAACAATTAAAATTGCTTTTGTTTTTTTAGTAATTTTTTTTTCTATTTCCCCTGGGTCAATATTAAAAGTATTAGGATCAATATCAGCTAAAACAGGCTTTGCTCCGGTAAGTATTATTGAGTTAATTGTAGAAGCAAAAGTCATTGGAGTTGTAATAACTTCATCATTGTAACGAATTCCACAATAAATTAATGATAGATGAAGTGCGGCAGTACAAGAATTAACAGAAAGTGCATATTTAGATTTTTTATATTTCTTAAATTTTCTCTCAAATTCCTCAGTTATAGGGCCACTACCTATCCATTTGGATCTTATAATCTTTGAAACAAATTGAATTTCTTGATTTCCTATATTCGGTTTACCAAATGGGATATAATTTTTTCTCATCTAAAAGTGTTATATTTTTAAATATTTTTCACAAAATTTTGACTGTAAGGTTGCAGGACAGCTAGTGAATTTCACACAGATTTCCCACCATGCATTTCAGCAAAAACACAATTGTCTATTTAAGGACTATTGTCAAGATATTTATAAACTATACTTTTAAGTTTAATTATTATAAAAAAAACTTGAAAATTATTTATTTTAAGAATTAACTTAAATTTTAACAAATAAAAATGAGAAAATTAAAAATATTATTATGTGATCCACGCCACTCTACAATAGGATCACATGTGACAAGCATACCTATCGGTATCGGTTATATAGCTTCATACATCAAAAAAAAAATAAAAAACATTAAAGTAGATATAATACTAGAAGTTGATCCAGATAAAATAATATCAAATATTAAAACTTTTAATCCCGACATAGTTGCGAGTTCAAATTATGTTTGGAACAGCCAAATTTCAAATTTTATTTGCTCAGAAGCTAAAAAAAATAATTTAAATACCCTTTGTCTCTTAGGAGGACCTGAGTTTCCCGCAGGAACAGGTGCTAGACAAATAGAAAATAATTATAAAGACAAAACATACGATAAATGTTTTGAATTTATGTTAAATAGACCCTTTGTAGATTATTTTTCTTATACCGATGGTGAAGTCTCAATGATAGAAATTATAAATAAGTTCATTGAAAGTAACCTCTTGGTAACAGAAATGAAAAAAAAAGATGTACCTATAAAAGGCTGGGTAAATATATCTAAAGATAAAAAAAAGCTTCTTGTTGGAGAATATATACCTCGAGTTGGTCTCGATGGATCGGTTAAAGCCTCAGGGCGTGATGAGATACCATCACCATATACCACTGGTTTATTAGATAAATTTTTAGATGGAACTTTGATACCAGCATTTGAAACTGCAAGAGGATGTCCTTTCCTTTGCACATTTTGTGATCAAGGATTAGATATGAGTAAAATTACTGCGTTTAGTGTTAATAGACTAATGGAAGAATTTTGGTATGTTGGTAAAAAAATGTCTCAAATCGAAGATGGAACTAAAACAGTAGATATCTTCGATTCAAACTGGGGAATATTTGAGAAAGATGTTGAGCTTGCATATAAAATTCTGGAAGTAATGAATGAATATGATTGGCCTCAGTATATTCAATGTTTAACTCCTAAAAGTAACAGAGAAAATTTACTAAAGATTAATGACAAACTAAAGAATAGAGTTCAAGTTGGATTATCAATGCAATCTATTAACCCAATCACTTTAACAGATATCAAAAGAAAAAATTGGACAATTAATCAATATCTAGAATATGTAGAAGAAATTAGAAAAAGAGGAAAAAATGTAAGTTCAGAGTTAATTATTCCGTTACCGGAAGAAACAAAAGAGACCTTCTTTGAAGGTGTAAATTTTTTACTAGATAATAATGTTTCACCAAATGTTTACACGCTGATGATGCTTTGTGGTGCAGAATTAGGTAGAGATTTAGCGATAAAAAAAAATAATATGAAATCAAAATATAGAATTTTACCAAAATCATTTGGAAAATATAAAGAAAAAATTGTAGTAGAAACTGAAAGAATTTGTGTGGGCACCAATGCAATGAGTTTTCAAGATTATTTAGAATGTAGAAATTATAGTTTTATTTTAAGACTTATATCTCATCAATCATTTCTTCCAATTTATAAAATCGCAAAGGAGTTTGATATTGGTTGGTATGAATTATCAAAAAAATTGACTGAATTAATACAAAAAGAGGAATTTGAAGGAAAATTGAAGGATATATTTAATGAATTTTGTAAAGAGTCATTAAATGAATTGTTTGATAGCGAAAAAGAAGCAATAGATTTTTATTCAGATGAAAAAAATTATAAATTATTAAAAAGTGGTGATATTGGTGATAACCTAATTGGAAAATATACCGCAAAGGCACTATTAGAGATTAATGAAATTGTTCCTACAATATTTAAATTAATGAACAGTGAATTTAACATAAAAGAAAATGAAAATTTCAAAAAGGTATCATTAGCATCAGAAAAATGGTTAACTAATATCTTTATGATTGATAAAATTTTTAATGATAATTTCAATCATGAGACTAAATATAATTTAAAAATTGATTTTGATCTTCCTCAATGGCTAGAAAGGGAAAAACAGCCAATTATTAATTTTTTTAAAGATTCACATTACGAGTTATCCTATGATAAAAACAAATTAAAGTATTTGCGTAATGAACTTAGAATATTGTCAGCTTCTACAAAAGAAATCGCATTAGGTAAATTATTAATGCAGCAAACTGGTAGAGATTTTAGTTCTTTTGAAAAAGAATATAGTAAAATTAATTAAATTCTCACTTCAAAATTTTCGTTGTTAAGATACTGTTTTATTTTAATTATGTTATAGTCTGAGAAAGTTATTAGACTGCCAATTGCAATATTATTTATTTTATTCTCACAGCATTCTTTTAAATGGTCTAATTTCCCTATACCACCCTCAAAAATTATTGGGACACGTGCTTTTGCTAGTATTTTTTTTGAATACTCAATTTCCATACCTTTTCTTGATCCTTCGATATCAACATAGGTAATCTTAATTTCTCCAACCCCCCTATCCTCTAGTTCTTTGATATAATTGATAGGATCTATTCTTTTTGAATTATCTTCTGAAATAATAAAACTATTTTTATAATTAATTAAATTTAATCCTGCAACGATAGCCTGACTTCCAAATATATAAGCAATTTCTTCTATTAATTTTTTATTTGATATAAACGCAGTATTAATAAAAACTTTATCAGCTCCATTCATGAGTATCTTTTTTGAAGCTTCAATATTTTCTACTCCTCCCCCAAATGTTAAAGGCGTACTTAATATTTCTGAAATTTTTTTTAAAGTTTCAATATCAGGGTTTTTTCGTGATTTATAAGCATCAAGATCTATCAAGAATATTTCATCGGCTTTTTGACTATCAAGAGCTAATATTGTTGTAATAGGGTTTCCAGCATTTTTATAATTAGAAAAATTTTGACCTTTAACAAGTTTTTTTTTTGATAGAAGTAATGATGGAATTATTCTTATCAATTGTTCGGTTCCCAATTTAAAAATTTCTCTATAAATTTATTACCTACAGTTTGACTTTTCTCTGGGTGAAACTGTGTTCCTATAAAATTTTGTTTAATTATTAAAGATGGTATTTCCTCTTGAGAATTTATTCTAGCTTTACAATATTTTTTATCATTGGCATTATTAAATTTTAACAAATATGAGTGACAAAAATAAAAACTTTTATTATTAAATTCAATCCAATTTTTATCATTTATTAAAATTTTTCTCCATCCAATATTTATTTTTTTATTCGGAAAAGATACCACATCTGCATCAATTAAATTAAAACCCGATGATTTTCCGTGTTCAAATAAATTTTTTGAAAAAATTTGAAGGCCAAGACAAATTCCTAAAATTGGTTTTTCTTTTTTAAAAAATATTTCTACCTCAGAAAATAAATCATTTTTTTTTAAATAATCTAAACAATTTTTTGCAGCTCCAACGCCTGGTATTATTAGTTTATCTATCGATTTTAATTCAGCTCTCTTTTCTATAATTTTAGGATCGTAGCCTAATCTAAATATAGAATTATAAATTGATGCTAAATTACAAGCATTGTAATTTAAAATGCCAATTTTCATTTTTTCTTAAAATTTTTCAATCCAATCTTCCAAGTCTTTTGGTTTTATGTTTGATTTTCTTTTATTAAGTTCTTCTCTTGAAGGTGGTTGATGAGGAGAAACCACATGTTTTTCAACAATATCATGAAATTCATTATCAGTCATATTTGTTATTTTTAAAAAAAGTTCCAACGCTTTTGGTTTTTTTCCATCATATATTTTACACAATTCTAAAGCTTTATTTCTTTCCATACGCCCATTTCTTATGTCTATAGAGGTAAGATGTGCTGTTCTTCCAAATCCTCTTTTTATAAACTTTACATAATCCCTTACACCTTGCATCATACATTCTATTTTTTCATAATCATAATCTGGGGGAATTCCCTCAACGATATCACCTTGCCAACCTATTTCAGATTTAATTATCTCTACTTGCTTTCTTACATCCCAAGGAATGTAATTACCTAAATATACAGCTTTAATTTTATTTTTATTTATTTCTCTTTGAGAGGGGAATATGTATGGCTCAATCTCTTTTTTGGAAATGTTTTCTTTAGGATATCTTTCTCTCAACATTTCAAGCATATCTTCAGCATTTATACCTAAATTTATTGCTTTATTAAATTTTTCAACATTTAGTTCCTCGATATCTTCATATTTATAAAATGAGCTATATTCAGCAGATGGCTCCCCATAAAATAATAAAGGTATATTTTTTTGTATAGCTGTATTGATAGGAAAAGCTGTAATTCCAACATGACAATGCCAACAAAAATCACCTCTTCTAATTAAACTTTCAATCATCATTTTTTTAACAATTGAAAAATTTGGTTTAAAATTTATAAAATCTACTCCAAGTTTATTTAAAGTCTTTTCAGTATTAAATTGAACAGTTTTTCTTAAGAAATTATGATCAAATCTAAGAACAAGCGGTTTTAATTTTTTTTTCTTTACTAAATACCATAATGCAAATACCGAGTCTTTTCCTCCAGAAAAAGGAACAATACAATCATAGTCATATTTATCTTTATAAATAGAGATTAATTGATCTAGATCATTTTGTCTTTCATTCCAGTCAATTTTATTTTTATCCTCTATTTGATTGCAAACAGAACAAATATTTTTACTATTGAATTCATGAGTTTCAGCAGTCTCAGGTGTTACACATTTAGAACAATACTTCATTAGTTTAATTACTTCTTTAATCCTTTAGGGCCGTAGTTAATTTTTTTTTTAAATGCAGAGTCTAACTTAATAATTGGTGTATAAAATCTATTCCCATTTTTTAAATTTTTTAAAATATTATTTCCCTTTTTATCTAAAACACGTTCAATTAATAGCATATTCTTGTCAGTTGTGGATACTACAAGCCAGTTTTTGTCATGCCTAGAAATTAAGCCTGACATAAAAGGATGATTTGGTGTGTCACCCGAGTGAAGTTGCACTTTTTTAATTACCACCTCTTTGTTGTTATAAAAAGTCTTAGCACCTGAATATGGATCATCGAATGCATTTATAAATCTGAATATATCTTCTGATGAACTATTCCAATTGATCCATCCTGAAATTTTAGTATTAAGTCTTGGATTATACCTGCCAAGATAGTTTGGTTGTTCAAAGAGATTAAAAGAACTTCCTTTTTTTACTTTATTAATAAATTTTTCGTAAAAAACTAAAAGTTTTTGATATCTATAATTTTCAAAATCATTTGGTATTTTGCAATATGAAGGAAATAATGAACTTTCGTACATTATAATTTTACCCCCATCGATTTTAGGTTCAATTAAGTGAGCTAATTGAGTATTAATTCTATCATTCCTAAGTATTTGCCAAGAAAAACCACCACCTCCCGCATCATAAGGAAGTCTAGAAGGATGAAAATTTATTAAATTATTTTTAAAAAAACTTATATCATTTTTTTTAAAAATCCATCTACATCCAAAACTGATAAATAATGTTTCATTAATATTTACTTTTTTTGATATGAAGCTTTTAAATTTTTTATTAAAATCATTAAATATGTAGACTTCTTTTTTCTCATCAATCAACTTTTTTTGATCACTTGTAGTCACTATTAAATCCCTAAGATTTAATGAATTATTTATTTTACGTAGATCTGAGAAATTTTTGGAAATTCCTAAAAAAACTACAGTTTTCAATCTTTTAATTGAGAATTTATTTTTTCTTACCATTCAAAAAATATTGATTAGTCTTAGTTACTCGTTAAAAATTATGATCATTATCAACAGGTGTAGATATAGTATGTTTATCTTATAAACTCAATTAACAATAATTAAAGTAAAAAGGTATTTTTTTCTTTTTTTTATTATTTTCCGGCTTATTTTTATTATAAAAAGTTAAAATATATTATTAAATTTAATTAATTTATGAAAAAAAAAATTACAGCTATAGTTCAGGCAAGAATTGGATCCTCAAGATTAAGGGGAAAAGTATTAAAAAAAATACTTAGAAAAGAGTCAATTATTCTTTTGCTTGAAAGGTTATCAAGAGCAAAACAAATAAGTAATATAGTAGTGGCAATTCCTAGAAATAAGGAAAATGATATTTTATATAAATTACTTAAAAAATATAAATATAATGTTTATCGAGGTAGTGAAAATGATGTTTTAAAAAGGTATTACGAATGTGCCAAAAAGTATAATGCTCAACATATTTTGAGAGTTACTGGTGATTGTCCTTTAGTTGACTCAAAATTGGTAGATGAAATTGCAAATGTATATAAATTGAATAATTTTGATTATGTCTCTAATATCGAACAAAGAACTTATCCAGACGGAATGGATTTAGAATTTTTTAGTTTTAAAACTTTATCAAAAATCTATTCAAATGTTATTTCTAAAAATGATAAAGAACACGTCACAAAATATGTTTTAAGAACGAATATATTCAAAAAATATAATTATAAACTAAAAAATGATGACTATTCTTTTTTAAGAATTACTCTGGATACAATTGATGATTTCCATTTAATTAAAAAGATATTTAAAAATTTTATAAATAATTCTTTTACCTTAAAAGATATAATTAATTTTTATAAAAAAAATAATAAAATATTTTTAAAAAACAAAAATAATTCAATCCAAAATGAAACTAGAAGTTTAATTGCAGGACAAAAACTTTGGTTAAGAGCAAAAAAATCAATTTCTGGAGGCAACATGCTTTTTTCTAAGAGGCCTGACTCTTTCTTGCCAAATAAATGGCCAAGTTATTTTAATAAGGCTAAAGGATGCAATATTTATGATTTAGAGGGAAATAAATTTAATGATTTTAGCATAATGGGTATTGGCACTAATATTCTGGGTTATTCCAATAAACTTGTAGATAAAGCTGTTTTAAAAAAGTTGTCTGATGGGAACATGTCCACATTAAATTGTCCAGAAGAGGTCGAGTTAGCAGAAAAATTGATACATATTCATCCATGGGCCGATCAAGTTAGATTTGCGAGATCAGGAGGAGAAGCAAATGCGATAGCAATTAGATTGGCTAGAGCATATTCTAAAAAAAGACAAAAAATTGCATTTTGTGGTTATCATGGATGGCACGATTGGTATCTAGCTGCAAATTTACAAAGTAAAAAAAATTTAAATGAACATTTGTTGCCAGGTCTTAAAGCAGGAGGGGTCAATAAAGAATTAAAAAAAACTGTATTTCCATTTAGATATAATGATTTTAATGGTTTAAAAAAAATTATAGATAAAAATAAAGATATAGGCATTATTAAAATGGAAGTAATAAGAAATGAAAAACCAAAAAATAATTTTTTAAAAAAAGTACGGAAACTCTCTTCTGATAAAAATATAGTTCTAATCTTTGATGAATGTACTACTGGCTTTAGACAAAATTTTGGTGGTATACACAAACTTTTTAATGTTGAACCTGATATGATGATGTTAGGAAAAGCTTTAGGAAATGGATATGCCATTACTGCTGTTTTAGGTAAAAAAAATATAATGGAAAGTATTAAAGATACATTTATTAGCAGTACTTTTTGGACTGAAAGAATTGGTCCCACGGCCGCATTAAAAACTTTAGAGGTTATGGAAAAATATAAGACCTGGAATTACATTACTTCACTTGGCAAATATGTAAAATATAATTGGAAAAAATTAGCAAAAAAACACAAGATTGATATTAAAGTTAATGGAATTGATGCTTTATGTTCATTTATTTTTTTAAGCTCAAATCATCAAGCTTATAAGACATTTATTACTCAAGAAATGTTGAAGCATAAAATATTAGCTACAACTACAATATATATTTCAATATCACATTCAAAACAAAAACTTAAAACTTATTTTTTAATACTAGATAGATTATTTAAAATAATATCTAAATGTGAAAGAGGTGATGACATCTTCAGATATTTAGAAACAGATATTGCTGAGAGCAACTTTGCTAGATTAAATTAAATGATGTAGATAGTGTTACAAAACTTAAATGAAACAATTTTTTTTAGTATCTAGATTTTCTGATGACATTTATAGTTACATAGTTAACCAATGTTACTTGGATATAAAAAAAACAGACAAAAATATTATTGAAATAGAAAAGATAAAATTAAAAAGATTTCCAGATCTAAAATTTTTATTTTTTTGTCTTTTTTGTTTATTCAAAGGAGATTTTTTTAGAAAAGAAAAAATAATATTCTTAAAATTTCAAAATATTAATTTTGGGAAACATTTGCTATCATACACTTTTAGGAGTTATAAAAGTTACTTATCATCATTTACTTACTATTTCGCATTATTTAATAATATATATTTAGTTGCAAAATATTTTAAAACTGCTGATTATTATATTAATAACTATAAATTTAAGTATGCATATTTAGATCATATAGAATATTTAAATGCAATTTTTTATCAAAAATTTGTAAATAAGAATATTAAAATTTACTCAAATAGATTTCCTAGGAGTATAATTAAAACTAAACAAAAAAATATTGAAAAACTTTTTGAGATAGAATTTAAGAAAAAATCCTATACAAAAAAACAATCTGATAAAATAATAAAATCATCAAAAAAAATCTTTTCTTCTCTAAGAGATTATTTGCCCTGGATGTATTATACAAGATACAGCATTCTTAAAAATAAAGATTTAAAAAAATATGAATATATAATTTATGCACATTCTTTTACAGATAGTCAGCTGGAGCATAAATATGATGGGTTTATAAATACACTAGAGTGGCTTACTTTTACTGTAAATGAACTAAAAAAAAAAAATAAAAATTTTATAATTAAAGCTCACCCAAACTTTTATATGAAATCAAAAATTAAAGGAATATATGAGGTCGCTGCTTGGGATAAAAAAATTTACGACAAGTTTATTAAGAACCTTGTTGATGATAAAAGAATACTAATACTTGATAAACCAATTTTAAATTATGATGTAGCCACAAGACTTAATAAAAAATGTATTGTGATAACTAAACACGGTAGTGCACAGCTTGAAATGGTTTACCACAATTTTAAAGTGATTACCTCAAAAAGTAATTTCATTAATTCTAAATATTCTATTACAAATACGTGGAGTAATAAATTTGAGTATAAAGATTTATTGAAAAAGGATTGGGATGCATTGAAATTTGCAAAAAAAAAAAATTTCTATTCTGTAATGGAAAATCTATTTATGGATGAAAATAAAGCTTATGGAAAAAATCATTACTTAAATGCACTTAAAAGCTATATGTTCAAATTAAAATTGATCTCAAAAAATTCATCTTATGAAGAGATGATTTTTAAATTTAATAAAATAAAAAATAAAGACGATGTTTGGAAAAAAATTGATTTACCTATAAAGGAAGTTTAAATTTAATTTATCTAATACGGCAACTTTTCTAAAAAAAAATACAATCTTCTAAGTTGGTGAATTCTAGGAATAATTAGTTTTTTTTTATTTTTTATTGAATATATGAGTTTTTTAATTCCTGGTTTAAATTTATTTAATCGATTTTCATTAATTAATAGTTTTTTTTTATTGTTTTTAAATTCATAGAGACATTCTAGTTTATTAAAATAGTAATTTTTTTTACCAATCTTTATTTTAGATTCTATAAATCCAGAAACATCATATTCTAGTTTTATGAAATTAGATTTTCTATTTTTACTGAAATAAAAGAAATATTGTTTATTTTTTTTTTGAAAACTCAAAATTTTCTTGTTAAATAAAAAAGAAAAAAAATCAATCCAGTGAGAAGTTAAATGAAATCTAATATTTTTTTTTAATCTCTTATCGAAGTTTTTAATTAAAAAATTTTTCTTTTCAGGAATAAAAGTCTGAAATAAAGGTCTTTTGTTCTTTATCTTATTTTTTAAAAATTCTACAGATTGAAAATATCTCCTATTGTAAAGAACGTATACTTTTTTGTTAAATTTTTTTGAAAGTTTATAAATTTGATTTAATTTTTTTGAACTTAGAGCAATAGGCTTCTCAACAAAGATAGGTCTTTTAGTTAATTTTATGATTTTAGAAATTTTCTTTTCTATGATGTTCCAAGGCAAAAAAACAAAAACACAATTAAATTTTTTATCATTTAGTGCTTTCTCGATATCAATATAATGATTTTTAATTTTGTATTTATCTATTTTTTTTTGGTATTTATTTAAATTTCTAACACAGACACCTTCTATGTTGATGTTGTAATAATCCATTACTCTGGCATATTCTAAAGCCTGTGTTCCAAAACCAATAAATAAAGGTTTAATTTTAGTTTTAGCTTTTTTCGTAGAACTCACCCCATTTTTTTGCGAATTCATTTCCACTTAAAAGACCATCAACATCACATTCGTTACATGGAGAATGAGATCTATCTCCTTTTAATAAACTTTTTCTTACCTCATGAAAAATTTTCTTTTCCCAAACATCTATTATTTTTTCCTTTTTTAAGTTTCCTACAACAAGTTTTTTTTTCCAATCATCTGGGCATATCAAACAATCACCATTATAGTCGACGAAAAGAGTATACATTGGATAGTTACAACTTCTTTTAAGCGGCAAACTTTTTTCTTGCTTAAGACCAAATCTTTCATAATCAACTGATCCAGCTCTATTGTTTATATTTAAACCAAAATTCATTTTTTTTCCTAAATTTCTTGGTCTTATTTTAAATTGATCATCATTTAATTTTAAATCTTTTTTTAGATTTTCTAAATAATCATAAGTTCTTTTGTTTGTGTATAAACTCACAAATAAATAATCCAATCCATTATCAAAGATTTCTTTTGTATTTTCATTCTTCAGATAATCTCCATTTGTGATTATTTCACTTCTAGCTTTAGGAAGAGTATTTTTTATTTTTTTTATTATTTCATTTATTTGACTATGCATAAATGGTTCACTAAAACCAGAAAATGCCAGTCTACCTGTGTAATCTAATTTTTTTAATTGCATTAAAATATTTTCAAAAAAATCCATTTCAAATTCCTCATCAAGATTTGGCCAAATTTCTTCATCAACTCTCGGGCAGAAAGCACATCGTCTACTGCAAGAACCGTGTAAATTAAATTCGATTATTGAAAATAAAGGATATTTTGATTTCGCAAATTTTTTAATATATTGCTCATGAAATTTATCTACAGTTATTTTTTTTATTTCTACTTTTTCCATGTGATAAACTTAATTTTTAAATTCATTTTAATTTTCATATCAATTTTTGAGTATTTGTGAAACCCATAATTCTGAAATTAATATCTGAAATAACAGATAGCTATTGAAATGTTGATCATATTTTAAGAAATTATTATAATAATTTATAATAGATTTCTTGCTAAAAATGCCTTGAGAATTAAATGAACTTGAATTTATTAAATCTAAGAAGATATTTTTAAGTGGACCTTTTAACCATTTAGATTGTGGATCAGCGATAGTTCTTTTATTTAAATAAAGAATTTTCTTATCAACATATTTTCTAAATGGATATTTCATGATTATTCTTTGTTGACCTAATAAAAGTTTATGTTTTGATTGAATTTGTAAAGACTCTTCAACAACTTTGTGATCTAAAAATGGAACTCTTGTTTCTATAGAATTATACATTGATGCTCTATCAGCATACTTAAGTGATCTAGGCAATTTTAAAAAAAATAAGTCAGCGTATTGGGAATTTCTTAGATGACTTTTAAATGGTTTTAAAATTTTTAATTTTGAATCTAAATTTAGAAACTCTTTATTAAATAAAGCATTATTCTTATATTCACTACCATCAATAGTAGCCCCACCAGGATGCCTCATATAAGAAAAAGCACCCTTAATAAATTGATTATTGGTAATTGTTTCGTTTTTTATTTGGTCTAAATATCTGAAAAATTTATTTTTATTTTTTTTACATCTTTTTTCTTTTTGAAGGTCTAAATACCAAGGAATTATATGATAGCTATAACCAGCACCAATTTCATCTCCTCCAGATCCATCAAGAACAACTTTACAGTAATTTTTATAAGTATCATAAAGAAAATGTTGAGATAAAACTCTTAAAGAGGAGAAGGGTTCAAATTCTCTTTTTAAAACTTTTAACAAATAATCTTCAATTTTACTTTCTTTTAAAATCGATGAATAATTATTTAAATTTGTGCTTTTTGAAATTAGTTTAGCATAATCCAATTCACTATATTTTTTATCTTCAAAATCGAAAGTAAATGAATCATATTTTTTTTTATTATAGTTACTAATTGCAGCTAGCACAGCAGAATCCACTCCCCCAGATAAGTGAATTCCAGCTCTTACATCGAACTGATTATGATCTTTGAATGAGTTCTGAAGTTTTGTTTTAAAATTTTTTACTTCATTATGGAAAGTATCTTTTTTATCCTCATCGATAAAATTTTCGATATGGTAATATTTTTTCTCAACAATATTTCCATTTGAAAATTCAATAAAATGTGATGCTTTAACTTGATGAATATTTTCAAACCATGTTTGATCATTTGAATTTACTAATCCTTGTGTAAAATATTTATGAGCTTCATTGATATTAATTTTTTTTTTATAATTTCCAGTCTTTACTAAAGGATTAAGCTCTGAACAAAAATAAATCTTTTTTAAATTTTTTTCATATCTAAAATACAAGGGTTTTATTCCAAATCTATCTCTAATAAGAAAAACTTTATTTAAGTTTTCATCTATTATACATATTGAAAACATACCTTTAATTTTATCTAAAAATTTTATTCCAAATTTTTCATATAGATGAATTAATACCTCTCCATCCCCATTAGACTTAAAATGAACATTCTTAAAGTAAGTTGTTTTCAGGTCTTTGTAGTTATAAATTTCACCGTTATATATTATTTGTATCTTTTTGTTTTTTGAAAAAAACGGCTGATTTGATTTTGAAGTTAGATCAATAATCTTTAGTCTGACAAAGCCAAATATCCCTATATCATTTTGAAAAGTTGTTCTTTGATCTGGTCCTCGGTGAATAATCTCATCCACCATATTTTCAATATCTTTTTTGTCGTTATCTTGATTAAATGGAACTATTCCAGCTATGCCACACATTAATTTTTTTTAATAAAATTCAAAACCTAATTTATTTAGTTTACCTAATTTTTTTTCAACCAAGCTAATAATAGTTATATCTCCATTTCTATCCCAATGATATTTGTATTTCCTTTTTAGATTGTTCTTCAAAAATCTCACATTGTTTACCCTTCCATCAACTAAAATCTTGGTACCAGGCAATAAAGTACTTTCTAAATAAATTATATCAGCTGAAATAGGTGTTCTTTCCAAACACCCAAAAGAAATATTATTTATATTTCCTGATGGATCCAATGGATGGGGTCCATCTAAGTAAATAAACTCAGGATTTATATCAGGGATATTTTTGTAAACATGACATACCTGATTGTTAATTAATTTGATTTCAACTTCACTGTGATGAAACTCAACAAATTCCTTTAAATAATCTGGTAAATTTTTTTTAGTTTCTTCAATCCATTTTTTGGATGCATCTACTGAGAAAACTTTAAACATTTTTGAATTTCTAATTTTGTCTGTATTATTTTTATTAAATTCTTTTTTGTTATCATATAATGCTTTTGCAATAATAATTGTGCTATAGCCAACTCCAAATTCTAGTACAGTAAAAGGTTTGTTTTTATCTATTAAATCGTAAATTCTCGCAAGATCAATTATTTCTGGATTATACTTTTCTGTTAAATTTAAAACTGGGTCAAAAACTTTTTCATTTTTTATTTTTTTGTCCATATTAATTTTAAGAAGTTCATATAAATTTTTTTTGACAAAAATATTTCTTAATCTTCTCTCAGTAAATATTTTATAAAAAAATAAAGAAATTTTTCTTATTAACCAGTATTTATCGTAGAAAACATAGTATAAAAAAGTTTTTATTTTAAAGTACATAATTAGTGCTAGACATTTAATATTTATTAAAATAATAACAGTTATATAATTTCTTTCAAATATAACAATGGAATTTGTAACTCTTAGAGAAGCTGAGCTTTTTGCAAAAAAAAAAATAAAAGATAAAACCTTTCAATGGCTTCAATCTGGTGCTGAAGATAATTACACATTGGATAAAAATTTTCTTGATTTGAGGAAAATAAAGATAAAGCCCAAACATCTCAATAAAGTGGGAAATTTAGATTTATCTAAGAATTTTTTTGGAAAAAAAATTTCATCACCAGTTCTTCTCGCGCCAATGGGCCATCAAACTCAATTTCATAAAAATGGAGAAATTGAGACCGCCTTAGGTGTTGAGAAAGCAAAATCTATAGCTTTTTTTAGTACTCAAGGAAGAATTTCATTAAATGATATAAGAAAAAAAAATAAATCAACAAACTTAGGATGGACTATTTTTCCATTTGGAGATGAAGATTGGATATTGAAAGAGATTAAATCAGCTGAAAAAAATAAATGCATTGCTTTGATTATTTGTATTGATGCTAATGTTAGGTCCTGGAGATACAATGACAGAGAAAGTAGATATGATGCAAGAAAATTTGGAAGAAGAACAAATCCTCTTCCACCAAATCCAAAAAAAGCATTGAGTTATGATTGGAAACTTATCAATTTTATAAAAAAAAATACTAAATTACCTATTATTTTAAAGGGCATTTTGACAAAGGAAGATGCAATAAAATGTATAAAAAAAAAAATTGATGCTGTTTGGATTTCAAATCATGGTGGGAGGATGTTTAATTCAGGAATTTCTGGAATTGATGCAATAAGAAATTTCGGTCCTTTATTAAAAAAATCAAAATTGAAAATAATAATTGATGGAGGCATAAGAAAAGGATCAGACATTATTAAGTATATGTGTCTAGGTGCAGATTTTGTTGCTGTAGGACGTCCAATTATTCATGGTCTAGTTTGCAATAATAGAAAAGGAGTTGAAAAAGTTTTTGAAATTTTATCCGATGAATTAAAAACTTCAATGATCAATGGCGGTTTTAGTAGTTATAAAGATTTAAAATCAAATAGATTATCATTTTAATGAAAAAAAAATATAAAGTCATTTGTATTATACCTGCGAGAGGTGGGTCTAAAGGTATAAAATTAAAAAACCTACAAAAAGTAAATAAAAAACCATTAATTTATTATCCGATTAAAGCAGCTTTAAAAAGTGGGGTTTGTGACAAAGTTTGTGTCTCCACAGATTCTGAATTAATTGCAAAAGTATCAAAATATTATGGAGCTGAAGTTCCATTACTTAGAGAAAAAAAACACGCGAAGGATTATACAACAACTGAAGAGACTCTAAAAAATTCACTCCAACAGTTTGAAAATTATTATAAGATGAAATTTGATATTTGTGTTTTTTTAACATGTACAAATATATTTAGAAAAGTAAGCTGGATAAAAACATGTGTAAATTTTTTAAAAAATAATAAAAAATATGAAAGTGCATTTTCAGTCCATAAAATTTACAAACATTTTTGGCAAATTGATAAAGGAAAAATGAGTAAAGTATCTAAATGGATGGAAAATTATACTTCAAGACAAATTGCTCCTAAATTATATAGGGAAGATACAGGACTAGCGTGTGCATCAAGAGCTTTTTTGTGGAGAAAAGGTAAAAGAATTGGAAAAAAAGTAAAAATTATAGTTAATGAAGATTCATTTACAGGAATTGATATACATGATCATAAAGATTTGTATCTTGCAGATGCAGCAATGAAATATTTAATTAAGAATAAAAAAATTAAAGATATGATTTCATGATAAAAAATTTTGCAGACCTTGGCATAGGAATATTTGCCTATAATCGTCCATCACATCTTAGAAGAACATTAATTAGCTTAGAAAATAATAATATTAGACAAGCAACTATATTTTTAGACGGACCAAAAAATCATAACGATAAAGTTATTCAAGAGGAAATTTTATTTATGATTAGAAACAATCCATTTATAAAACTAAATCTTATAAAAAATAAAAAAAATATGGGTCTAGCAAAATCAATTTACAAAGGAGTGAATATTTTAGTTAAAAAGCATAAAAATACCATTATTATAGAGGACGATTGTGTTCCAAGAGCAGAATTCTTCGATTTCATTTTAAAGATTACAAAGTCAAAATTATATAAAAAAAATCTAAATCCTATTTGTGGATATCAGTTTCCAGAAATACAAAGATTAAACAAAAAAAATTTTTTTCCGATTTACTTAAACTATTTTATTCCATGGGGTTGGTGTATTAGCTCAAAGTATTGGGAACAATATAAAAAATTTTTATCAAACAAAACAAAGTTAAAATTTGAGGATAAAATTGTGAATAAAATAAATAAATTAGTTAAAAACAAAAATAAAAAAATTTGGTCAAAGAACTTTATTATATTTAATCTTGTTAATAAAAAAAAAATTATATTTCCAAGTTTATCGTTAATTAAAAATATTGGTTTTGATGGTAGTGGTATAAATTCTAAAGTGACTAATAAGCTAAATACAGAATATATAAAGCCAAAAAATAAACTTAAGGATATTGATTATATCAAAAATAATACTAATTTAGAAAGGGAACAAATAAAAGTTTTAGGCAACAGGGCTAAATATTTTTTTTAATGAATGTTTTAATTATTGGATTTGGAACTGCTGGCAGATATTATCTAAAAATTTTAAAGTCATTTAAAAAGATAAAAAAAATTTTTATTGTTGATGATTTAAAATTACCTAAATCAAATAAATATACACAAATACAATTTAACTCAAAAGAATTGAAAAAAAATTCTATAAAATATGCAATAATTTCAACGCCATCTGGCTCGCATTATGATTATGCTTTAAAGTTGGTTAATAATTCAATTAATACTTTAATTGAAAAACCTTTTGTATTGAATTTATATGAAGCAAAGAATTTGATAAAAAAAAGTAAATCCAAAAAAATTAAGTGTTGGGTGGTTTTTCAGAATAGATATAATTTAGCATTAAAAAAATTGGTACAAGTAGTAAATAAAAAAATATTAGGAAAAATCTTTCTGATTGATTGTAGTTTAATTTGGAAAAGAGATAAAAAATATTATAGTTCTCCCTGGAGAGGGAAATATAGATCAGATGGTGGAGTTCTTTCTAATCAAGCTATTCATTTATTAGATGCTGTAATACATGTTTTTGGAAAAGTTAAAAAATTTAGTTCAATTTTAAGTTATAATAAAAAGAAACTAGAGGCCGAAGATCTAGCTTTATTAAATCTAGTTCATGATAATAATACTCTTACAAGTTTTAAAGCCACAACTAGAGCTGACTCAAATTATAGAAGTGCAATGGACGTTATAGGCGAAAAAGGAAGAGTTTTAGTTAAAGGGATTAGTTTAAACACTTTCCATTATTTAAAAGGAAATGATATAAAAAATGATAAAAAAAATTCTGAAGAATTTGGTATTGGAGCAGGAACGATTGGAGCAATGGGAAATGGTCACTTAAAGATATTAAATGAATTTTTTTCTAAAAAAATAAAAAACTCAAGCCAAAAATTAGAAATAAGAAACAATATGCATGTTTTAAGTTTATTGCACTCAATTTATAATTCAGAAAAATTGAAAATTTTAAATAAAGTTTTAGAAAAAGAAAGTGTTTTAGGGAAAAAATGAAAAATGTAAAAAAATTATCTAACAAAGAACCAACCAAAGATATTTCTAGAGATGATTTAAAATCTAAAATTCCTTTATCAACTTCAAAAAAGAAAAGAATAGTAAAAATTTCAAAAAATTTATCTTTTGGAGGAGATAAATTACCAATAATAGCAGGACCAAATGGCGTTGAAAGTAAAAAGCTTATGATCGATGTAGCAAAACAGCTTAAAAAAAATAATATTCACATTATAAGAGGACATGCATATAAACCTTTAACTTTTCCGTATAGATCAAAACAATATTCAGAAAGTAGAGATAAAGGAATGGATATTATGGATGAAATAAAAAAAGATTTTGGTCTATTAGTAGTGACGGAAGTTACTGAATTAAGATTTCTAGAAAGAATAAATAAGACAGCAGATATTTTACAGATTGGATCCAGAAATATGCAAAACTTGGAACTTATAAAAAAAATTGCAAGTACAAATAAACCAATTATTCTTAAAAGACATTTTGGTTCAAGTATTAGAGATTTGCTAGGTGCAGCAGAACATATTTTGCTAGAGGGAAATTCAAACTTAATTTTATGTGAAAGAGGAATGTCTATACCCCATACTCACAGATCTACATCAAGATTTGCCTTGGATATTCAAGCTATACCTGCGCTGAAAGAAATTTCGTGCTTACCCGTGATATCGGATCCTTCTCATGCATCATTTTGGGCACCATGGGTGCCAAGTTTGACCTATGCATCTATAGCGGCAGGATGTGACGGTTTAATCATAGAAATTCATCCAAATCCAAAAAAGTCTCATGTAGATCCTCTTCAGCCATTAAATTTTAATCAATTTAAACAATTAATCACAAAGAGTAAAAAAATTTCAATTTTATTTAATAAAAAAATAATTTGATGTTTTGTACAATAATTGGACATCCATTATTAAAGCCAAGATCTGTGAAGTTATGGGGAAACTTTTTTAAAAAAAAGAGGTTAAATATTAAAATGTTTTCAAAAGAAATAAAACCTGAAAATTTTGAAAGAGATTTTTCAAAACTTTTATCTAATAAAAATTTTTTAGCTTCCGCGGTAACAATGCCTTACAAAAAAAAAGTAATATCAAAGATAATTATCGAGGATAAGATTTCTAAATATTCAAAATCGATAAATTTTATAATAAAAAAAAATAAAAAAATTTTTGGTTATAATACAGATGTGTATGGTGCTTTAAAAACAATTAAAAATTTTAAAAAAAATAATATTTGTATTTATGGTTTTGGGGGATCTGGAGAAGCTATAGCAAGAGTAATTTTAAAGATTTATAAAAAAACTAAAATAAAGATTATATCTTCAAAGAAAAAACCTTCAGATTTACCTAGTAATAGAATAAAGTTTTTTGATAGAAAAAAAAAAATTAATCTATCAAATATAGACTTATTTATAAACTGTTCTCCATTAGGCTCAGACTTGAGAAAAGCATATTTAAATAAAAGTCCACTAAATTTAGATGAGTTAGAAAATGCAAATCAACAAATTAAAATTTTTGATATTGTATATAAACCAAAAAAAAACTTATTAAACAAGCTATGTAAGAAAAAAAAAATTTTTTACATAAATGGTATTTTTATGAATACTGTACAAGCTCAGATAGCTTTAGATAAAGTTTTTAAATATTATAAAAAATTATAACTTAAAAAAATTTTTTTTTAGTATTTTTATAATTTTTTTATTTGGATCTATATTTCCATCAACAACTAACCTAGATTTAATAAATTTATTATAAGCTTTTAACGATTGCTTGGTATGCTTATTGATTATTTTTTTACTTAAGATTACTTTCTCGTCAAGATTTATTGAGTATAAATTTAATTTTTCTACATATTTTTTATTCATTTCTAGTTGAAAATCACCTTGTAATTTTGAATAAAAATTGATTATTTTTTTTCTTTTTAAAACAGCATCTATTATTGCACCAGAAGCTGAGAAGACAACCAAACCTGCTCCATCAATCATTTCTCTAGTAGGTTTTGAAGCAACTTTAAAAGTATTTTGTAAGTATTTATTTTTGTATTTAGGATGCAAAGATATAACTATTTTTTTTTTATAAAGTTTAGATAAATTCTTCAAAAATGAAATTAAATTTTTATAAAAAATTTTTTCATCAAGTTTTGAATTACTTTCCTCAAAAATAAGTCTATCACCACTCATTATTGGACAATCAATAAATAAAATATAGGAGGATTTAATTTTTTTTCTTTTAAGAGTTGTTGATCTACTATTTATTTTAATAAATTTCTTTACATAACTGATTTTAAAAAAAGGAAATATTTTATCAAAATTTTTTGTAAAGCTATTATTAAGTCTTTCAATCACCTCAATATTGCTATGAAAGGTGATTTCTATTTTAGGTAAAATATTTAAAATTGTTAGCATTCTGAAAAGAATATAAAAACCTCTATTATGAAAATTTTTCCAATTGATAAAACTCTTTTTGGAAAAATCTACAGTAGTTTGAACACCAATTTCACCAGTATTTAAAATATTTATTAATTTTACATTATTTTTTTTTAGGCAACGTAAAACCCAAAAGTAGTCAGGATTTTTTCCTAAATTATTTATCGCTATTAAATTTTTGTTTTTAAGAAATAAAGTTAAATCGTTTAAATTCGAAAATCTTTTGTATATAAAATTTTTAGGAAATAAATTTTTTCCTATTTTTTTTTTACTTTTTTGCTTCTGAAAAAAAACTAGATCACTTAAGTCTATTACATAAAAATTGTTAAAATTTTTTGAGATTTCACTGAAAAGTTCCTTATAATATTTATATATTACCTCTAATGGTTGATTATCTATTACAATTCCAAAAATACTATTTTTCATAAAGAATAAGTTTTCTGTTTTTTTAAATTGACGAGAAACACACTTATAAATTATACGTATAATTCAATAATTTATATATACAACTAATTTACTTGCCTTATAAAAAACACATAATTTTTTGTAATTATATTATTTAAATTAAATTATAAACTAAAAACTTTGAAAAATTTAATTAAAAAAATTCTATATCCACTTCATAAAAAAGATATAAAAAATTTATCTTATATTTTCATTCTAACTGTTATAGCTGCGATATTTGAATTATTAGGTATAGGATTGATAATACCAATACTAAACATATTTATTGGTAATGACTACCAAAGATACATTGTTTCCTTTGAATTTTTGGTTGACTTGGATAAAGAACAAATTTTAAATCTTCTTCTATTTTTTTTAGTTTTAATTTATTTTGTAAAATTTTTTATTTTAAGAAATTTAATTTATCTACAAAACGATTTTGGCTATAAATTGTTCACTGATATTTCAAAAGAAATATTTCAAAAATATTTACTAAAAGATTTTTCATTTCATTTGAATAAAAATTCATCAGAATTAATTAGAAATATCCAATCAGAAGCAAACCTTTTTAGTTTTGGTGTAGTTTTTCCAATAATTAGATTACTTTCTGAGATATTGATTTTTATTTCAATTTGCGTAGTTCTAATAATTTATGAATGGCAAGCTTCACTTATAACTATATTTTTTATGTCATTTGTTGGTTTTATTATATTAAGATTAACCAATAAAAGATTAAAAAAATGGGGAAGACAAAGATCATTCCATTCAGCTCTTGCATTAAAACAATTACAACAAAGTTTTTCAAGTATAAGAGAGATAATTTTAAATAAACTAGAGTATATTTTTCTTAACAAATATCATCAACATAACTTAGAAAATGCTTATGCAGGGAAACAAAGGGATACTATAACTCAATTACCAAGATTAATTATGGAACTAATTGGAGTTTCAGTATTTTTATTATTGATAATTTTTTTAACAAATATCGGAAGAGAAATTTCAGAAATTTTTGTAATAATTGGTGTATTCTTTTTTGCATCTACGAGATTGCTTCCATCAATTTCTAAAATTGCGCAATCCATTCAGTCAATAAAATTTAACTCAGTAGTAGTCGATTTAATCTATAATGAATTAGCAACTAATGATGAAAGTAAAAAAAATGAAGATGTTGATCAGATTAAAGACAATAATCTAATTTTTGATGAGATTAAATTTGAAAAAGTTGGTTTTTCATATTTACCTAAAGATAATAAAATTTTGTCTGATATTAATATCAAAATAGAGAAAAAAGACAAAATAGGAATAGTTGGAAAAACTGGATCTGGAAAATCAACTTTCATTAATTTATTTTGTGGTCTTCTAAGTCCACAAAAAGGAAAAATAATTTTAAATAATAAAGATCTTAATTATCAAAAATATTCTTGGCAAAACATGATCGGATATGTACCACAAAATGTTTCAATAGTTGACGAGAGCATTTTATTTAATATTTGTTTAGAAGATGATAAAGAAAAAATTGACTTAAAAAAAGTTGAAGAAATTTTAAAAATCTTAGATCTCCATGATTATATTTTTAGATTACCAAAAAAATTAGATGAACTGGCAGGTGAAGGCGGCAAAAATCTTTCTGGTGGTCAATGTCAAAGAATAGGTATTGCGAGAGCATTGTATAAAAACCCTACAGTTTTATTGCTTGATGAAGCTACCAGCTCATTAGATGAGTCAACAGAGGGCAAAATATTAAATAAAGTTTTTGAAATTATGAAAGACAAAATTGTAATTTTTTCAACTCACAGAAAAAATGTGTTAAACTATTGTAATAAAACTTATGAAATTAAAGACAAAACTCTTACTCAAAAATAAGATATCAAATGGACTTTATTAACAAAGATTTAAAAATAAGTAAATATTCTGATCCTTTTCCACATGTTATAATAGAAAATTTTTTAAATTTAGAATTTTATAGTGAAATTGAAAAAAATTTTCCCTTAGTAGATGAACTTAAAAACCAAAAAAATATAGTAAGTAGAATGAATTTTGACACAACCTTTGGTGATTTTGCTTATGAAAATTATTGTGAAAGATCAAAAGAATTTAAGTTATTTCATGATTGGGTTTATAGTATAAATTTTATAGATTATTTTACAGGTTTGTTTAGAAAAGAGTTAGAAATCGAGCACAGAAAAAATTTTTTATCTGTAGATATTAACACGATACAAAAAAAAAATATTATTTTTGAAAAAGGAGCTGTTTTTAACTCAAAGAACTTAGAAATAAAAAAAGAAAAAGATACTTTTATTTTTCCAAGATTAGATGTTGGTGTAGGTATAAAAAATTATGGAATAGAAACGGGAGGCAAGGGACCTCATATCGATAATCCACAAAGACTTATTTCAATTTTATTTTATTGTGGAGGTTTTAAAAGAATCGAAGGAGGAGAGCATAGAATTTATGCAAAAAATGATAAATTGAATGATTTAAAAGTCGAAAAAAGCATTTTACCAACTAAAAATAAATTAATAGCAGCAGTACAAAACAATATTGCATTTCATGATGTTAATCCTGTAACAGATATAGAAGGACAAAGAAATGCATTTTATATGGCAATATCTGCAAATACAAAATTGTGGAAAAATCCAAAAAGAAATAAAATAAATAAAAGATATAATAAAAATAGGTATGAAAAAAATTTATTAGATTTAATTTTAGATAAGTTTAATAAAACATCAATATTTCAAAATAAATAAAATGGAATTCTTAAAAAAATATTTATTAAAAATTTTAAATAAAAGATCGATTGATCAGATAAATAAGAATATTTCAATACTTACAATCAAAAAAATTTTAAGTGAGTATAGATTTCAAAATAAAAAAAATCTTTTAAAATATGGTTATAAAGTATTTTCTCAACAAGATGAAGATGGAATAATTGATGAAATTTTTAACAGAATTGGATTTGGATCAAAAAAATTTATTGAGATGGGTCTTGAAACAGGAATAGAATGTAATACCACAAATCTTTTACTGCAAGATTGGACTGGATTATGGATTGAATCAAATCAAAAAAATGTTGAAATTATAAAAAAAAATTTTTCTAGATATCTTGAAAATTCATTACAGATTCATTCTGAAAAGATATCAATATCTAATGTAAATCAAATATTAACAAAATACTTTAAGCCTGGATCTGAAATAGATTTACTATCTATTGATATTGGAGTGCATACATTTCATGTATTAGAAAAAATTGAAACAATAAATCCAAGAGTAATCGTAACAGAATATAATGCAAAATATGGACCGTTAATAGATTGGACTGTTGAATATAATGAAAATGCAGAATGGGATAATTCTGATTATTTTGGTGCTTCATTACATTCATTTGAAAAAATGTTAAAAAAGAGGGATTATTTTTTAGTTGGTTGCAATGTCACTGGAGTAAATGCATTTTTTGTGAGAAAGGATTTATTAAATGAAAAATTTGAGGAGGACACCACAAGCAAACATCACTTCATTGAAGGAAGGTATTGGTTAAAAAATGCATTTGATAAAAATTATAAGATAAAAATTAAATAAATATCAAATTATCAATGATTTTAGATAATAGTTCAAAAAACAAATTACTTAACTTTTTAATCAAAAAAGAGATAAAATTTGAAAAAAATTTTGATTTAAAAAAAAAATCTTGGTTAAAAGCTGGTGGTATATTTGAGTATTTTATTGAACCCTCAACATATGAGCAAATAATTGATTTGGTGACGTTTTTTAGAGAAAATAATTTAGATTATTATGTTGTTGGAAATTTATCTAATATCATTTTTAGAGATGGGAATATAGAGACACCAATTATAAATATAAAAAATTACAATGAAATAATCGTAGAAGATGAGCCCAATAAATTTAAGGTCAACGCGTGCTGTGGAATTTCCATTTTTAAATTTGTAAGTTTTATTTCTCAAAAACTCAAAATCTCCGGTTTAGAAGGGTTAGTTGGTATACCTGGATCTTTAGGAGGTGGAATATATATGAATGCTTCATCGTACGATTCCTATATTTCAGAATATTTAAAAGAAATTAAGTATGTAAATTTTGATAGTGAAGAGATAATTATAAAAAAAGAAGATGCTAAACTGGAATGGAGATCCTCGATTTTTCATAATAAGAAAAACATAATAATATTAAATGCTGTATTTGAATTTCCAAAGAATAATTTAGCTGATACTGAAATAATCAATAGAAAAATTGAAAAAGTAAAAAAACATAGAATTACATTTCAAGAAAAAAAATTTCCCAACTTAGGAAGTCTATTCGCAACAAAAGATTTATATAAAGATATATCATCTTCGAGCATTTTATTTAAGATATTATATTTTTTTAACATCATAATTACAAAATTAATTAGAAAGTTTTTTAGTGAACATCACTTAATTAAATTTAGAAAATTTTTAGTAAGTATTTATTCTTATTTAATTGGAATAAATAAAAAAAGTTCATTTAGATTATCTGATAGAACTATAAATTGTATAATAAATAATAATTCAAAGAATGCAGATGAGGCAATTAAGATAATAAGAAATTATCAAAAAAAAATAAAATATTCACAAAGGTTAGAAAATATAATTTTAGAAGATATCTTATAATGAAAATAAATATAATAACCTTTCATTGGAGTAACAATCTTGGTGCTCTTGTGCAATCATTATGTTTAAAAAAATTTTTAGAGGAAAATTTTGAAAATTCTATTGAATTTAATTACTATTTACCAGAGCGTCTAATTAAAAGAGAGAGAAATAGTCAATTAAATTTAGAAAATTCCTCTTTTTTAACTCAAGTAATTCAAAAAAAAATTAATCTTTATTTTTGGAAAAAAAAGATTGCGAGACTTGTTGTCTCTAAAAAAAAACCAGTTTCTTTTAACAAAGACATATATATTTATGGAAGCGATGAAATATGGAACTATACAAATCCTTTTTTTGGATTTGATCCATATTTTTTTGGCGAATTAAATAATCAAAAAAAAATAGCATATGGATGTAGTATTGGAAATGCAGAGAATAAAATAGAATCAAATATGATATTAGAAAAAATTAAAAAAAATCTAGATACTTTTAAAGCTATTTCTGTAAGAGATCAAAATTCATTTAATTTTGTAGAAAATCTCTTAAGTTTGAAACCAAACATTGTTATTGACCCATGTTTTTTATCAGACCCAGAAATATTTTTACCAGATAGATCAGTATATAAAGAGAAATTTAAAAAGAAGGATTATATACTTATTTATGGTGATTATTTCGGCAAAAATGAAATTCAAGATATTTTGAATTTTTCCAAAAGTCAAAATCTTGAAATTATATCAGTTGGCTCCATTAATCGATGGGTAGATAAAAATATTATAAAAGTAAATCCGACAGATCTTATTTTTTTTATTCAAAACTCTAAATTTGTAATAACATCCATGTTTCATGGGATAATGTTATCATATAAATTTAAAAAACAATTTTGGTATAGCGAAGATCCTTACAGAAAAAATAAGTTAGAATACTTTTTAGAAAAGCTCGATCTAAAAAAACAAAAAATAAACAACTTAGGTGTAAATCAGATTGAATACAAAAATAAAGAGGCTGAGTTTAATTCATGGAAAAAAAGTTCCTCTGATTTTCTGATAAATAATATAAATAAATTATCGAAATAAAAAATTCCTATATGAGAATTTATCTAAATTTTTTTATTAATTTGTTTGTCCAAAATTTAATTGAACTTAAGACTATATTTATTTTTTTACTTATAGAGATGTTCTTAAAAAAAATTTTTTCGATTAAGTTTGGAGTAGCAAAACCTAGATCTTTATTAAAAGCAATTGAAAAATAACAAAATTGTCTAATGTGTTCAGTTTTTTCTCTGGGTGAAACACCGTGAAGTGCATCAATTGAATTTAATGCTAATATAAATGTATTTTTTTTATATTTTAAAGTTTTTACTTCTTCAACATGATCAAACATATTATCCCATTTTTCAGTAAAAATAATATTTTTTTTTCTGAAATTGCTATAACCACTTTTCCATTTATATAGAATAAGATCTCCACCTTCAGATTTATCATCATCTAGTCTTAAATAATATAATCCAAAATTAATTTTATCAAAATGATCGATGTGAGGCCCTCTTACACTGCTAGAAGATTTCACAGGTGTATTGTATGAATAAGTGGAGTTAAATTTCATACAATTTTCTTTTTTAAATTTTACACTTGTAAGACTAAAAATTTGTTTTTTTTTAATTAAGCTTCTTGTTGAATTTATCAAGTTTGGATAAGATTTATTTAACTCATCTTTAAAAATTGAAACAAATTCTTCGTAATATTTTTCAGAATTATGATAATTCAAGAAATCTAGAAATATTTTGTTTTCTGGTATATTTTCTAGTTGATCAAAATTAATATTTCCTCTTACATTATCTAACGATTTGTCAGGAATTAAATTACTTGGTGCCGCATCTTTCAATTTTTCATAAGTATCTTGAGGTAATGCATTGTGAATTATAACATGTGGATATGGATCAATGTAAAAATCCGATTTTTTAAAATTTTGTAAAAGAGATAAATTATCCATAAAAATTAAATATCACTAATCATTAAAAATTAAAAGAAAAAGTGAAAAAAACTAAATTTTATATCTATGCTCAACAAGATAATAGAATTTAATAAGTTGCTTTTTTAGAAATTTTAAAAATATAGGTGGCTTTTTAAAAAATAAATATTTTTTAAAAATATCTCTGGTATTATTTTTAGTAGTTGAAAAATCAAACGAAAAATAATCTTGATTAGAATCTAATTCATCACATATAGCGTCGTGAGTTTGATAACAAAATCTTAACATAATCCTCTCTTTTTCTTTACAAAAACCTCCTCTGTGAAAAGTAGAAAAACTATCAAGAAAAATTGCTTTACCACTTTTTCCTTTGAATTCTAAAATTTCATTGGCTTTGAATTTTTTTTCAAAATTTTCAAGATTTACTTTATTTCTTTCTCCTGTTTTTTTAAAAAAATAATCGAATGATTTAAAAATACCTGCGTTTATTTTTTTTTCTAAACAATAAAATGGACCATTATTTTCATCAACATCTGTAACACACATAAAAAAATCTAGATTCTTAAATCCAAAACCATCTTTATGCCAAAACATTGCACCTCTTAAAGGAGCTTCTTTTCTTGGGATATTGTAATATACTTGTACTCTAGTCAAAATTGGAAAAACTTTCATATACTCAGAAGCTGTGGTAACTAATTTTTCTGAACTAGCAAATTGTACTATTTCTTTCTTAAGATTATCACTCAATTTTTCATAAATACTTATTCTATAGGGTTTTTCTCCATCAGCTAAACTAGTTTTAGACATTTTTTCAGAATACTCTTTGCTTAATATTTCTTTTTTTGAATTTTCAATAAATAATTTTGTCTCTTCTAAAATTTTACTTGAAATTTTTTTGGACTCATCAGATGGATCAACAATTAATTTATCATTATTATTAAGGGAAAAAAATTCTTTATTTTTTAATGACCATAAAAAATATAAAAGTTTACCATTAAAATTAATAATATATGACCAGATAAAATGATAAATTGGATAAATTAGATAATCGATAACTATTAACCAGAATTTTGTTCTTTTGATGTGTTTAAGAATATTAATCACTACTTTCACCTTATATCAAAATATTACAGATTTTAATATACTTCTGAGGCATGCGATCTACAATTTTTTTATGTAAATTATAATTATTTTGATTATAAGAATATACCAAATGATCAAAATCAAGATAATCGTAATATTAATAATTTTATTTAATACATTAAATGTTAATGCATTAGAAAATTGTAAGTGGGATAACAGAAATGGCATACCATGCATTACAATCACTAAAACCCCAAACACCTCCTCTATAAATGATCAGTCAGTCAGTAAAAAAATTTTCACAAAACAAAATATTTTAGACTCTGGGGCAAAGTCTACTATAGATTTGATAAAATATGTATCTGGTATTGATTATTATAGAAATGGACCAAGTGGACAAACAGGAGCAGTTTTTATTAGAGGTGCAGAATCTAATCATACTTTAGTTTTGCTAAATGGGATTCCAATTAATGATCAATCAGCAACTAATGGCATGCATGATTTTGGTCAAGATTTTGTTCAAACTATTCAGCAAGTTGAAGTTTTCAAGGGGTCTAATGGCGTGCATTTCGGACCTGATGCGATAGGCGGAGCTATTAATTTAATAACAGATGTTGATTATCAAAACAGTTATAATATTGATGGATTTAATCTCAAAAATAATTCGTTCGATGGAAATTTAACTAAAATTTTTGAAAATGGCTGGCATGTAAACATAAAAGGTGCAGCAAATCAAAGTTTAACAAATAGCGCTATAGCAAAAGGTGGTGAGTCAGATGGTAGCAAAAATTATCAACTAAATTTAAATGCAAATAAATGGCTTAATGAAAAATTAAAATTAAAATCTGTTTTATATGTGCGAGATACTAAGTCTGATTATGATAAATCTGCTACTCAAGAGGAAAGTGTAACTTCAGATAATAAAATGCACGCAATTCAAACAAGCATAGAAAATAAAAATGAATTTTCATTCCATACATTAAACTTTCACTATCATAATTATGATCGGGTTTATAAAGAGATAGGAAAATTGGACACTTATCAAAGTGAATCTATTGTTGCTAAATTTGAAAGTGATAGAAATATTTCAGATAAATTTTCATTAGGATTTGGAACTGAATATAAATATGATTGGGGAGATTTTTCGACTACAACTTTTACTTCTCAAACTAAAGGTCATGTAAAAAATTTGGGTATATACGGAAATTTAGGTTATGGACTTAATGAAAACCAATTACTCTCAATACATGCTAGAAATGATGATCATAAACAAACTGGTGGTAATAAGACTTACAAATATAGTTTTATTCAAAAATTTAGTGATGCAAAATTTAGACTAACACACTCAACTGGCCTAAAAAATCCAAGCCTTTATGAGTTATATGGATCTTCTAGTTTTGGTCATACTGGTAATACTGGAATAAATCCTGAGAAGAGTGAGACAAATGAGCTTTTTGGAGAATATCAATTTTCAGAAAACTTAATTTTTAATTCGACAGCATATAGAACTAGGATGAAAGATAGAATTAAAGTAAATTCAAGTTTTACAGCATATGAAAACAAGATACCAGACACAACCCAAGAAGGTTTAGAAAGCGAGCTGATATATAAATTTTCTAATCAAAAAATTTCTTTTTTAACAGACTTTTCTAAAAGTAGAACAGACAGTAATGGGCCAAATTCAAGACGACCAGATTTATCATATGGCATAGATTATAATGGAAAATTAGATACATTAAATTATGGAGTATTAAAATTAGGATTAAATTACAGGTATATAGGCGATCATATCGATTGGACTGGCTCAAAAAATGAATTTGTTAAGAGCGTGGATTTAGTAAACGCCTTTATAAGTAAAGATTTTCTTGGGTTTAATATATCTTTAAACTTTTCAAATCTCTTAAATGAGAGATATGAAAAGCCAGCTACATATAGTCAGGATGGTAGACGATTTCGTTTCAATTTAAGAAAGATTTATTAGTT
Source organism: Pelagibacteraceae bacterium AG-410-N23 (assembly GCA_003215055.1). Classification (GTDB taxonomy): domain Bacteria; phylum Pseudomonadota; class Alphaproteobacteria; order Pelagibacterales; family Pelagibacteraceae; genus Pelagibacter. The sequence goes on from QCKW01000002.1 coordinate 71,969, forward strand.
GAGTTAACAAAGGTAATTAATATAATTATTTGATGTTCTATTTAAAATTAACAATAGGTATTTTTATTGCTTTTTTAGTAACCAGGTTGGTTCCTCATCCGCCAAATTTTACAAGTGTAATTGCATTGAGTTTTTATGTACCTTTAATTTTTGGATTTATGTCTATACCAATTGTTCTATTAAGTTTTGTAATTTCAGATCTCTTTATTGGATTTCATAATGTATTATTTTTTACCTGGGGAAGTGTTATTTTAATTGGATTATTTTCAAAATTTTTTACCTCTTTAAATTTAATATTAAGAATATTTGGCGTAACATCAGGTGCTTTAATATTTTTTATAACTTCAAACTTTGGTGTTTGGCTTTCGGGCGGGTATGGTTATACTTATTCTGGTTTAATTGAATGTTATTTTCTAGCAATACCTTTTTTCTACAATACGTTAATATCAACTATCATTTATGCATTTTTAATCGAATTCATTATTTTTATTTACCAAAAAAAGTTCCAATCACAAATAAATTTATAAAGTTAATTAAAATTTACTTATAATTAATTATTTAAATAAGTTTTTTATTATTGAGTTAAAGAAAATTAGAGATAGAAAAAATAAATTTTGACCATTATGATATCTTATTTTTATTTCTTCCTTAAGATGATTTATAAAACTTATTTTACTTGAGTAACCTCCACTTTTCATAACTCCAATCAATTCATTTTTTTTTGTAGAAATTCCCTTAATTTTATTTTTTATAATTAATTTAAAATATAAATCATAATCTGCAGAAATTTTAAAGTAAGTATTAAAATAGCCCATTCTTTTAAAAATATTTTTTTTAATAAAAAATCCTGTTGAATGACTTGTTGCAAAATCAAAGTTGTATAAAAGTCTTTTTTCATTAAAACCGTATTTATAAATTGGACCTGTAGTATAATGCCTTTTTACAGTTCCAAATATGAAACCAATATTCATGTTTTTTATAAATTTTTTTTTGATAATTTTAAGAGCATTTTTGGTTAATATATCTCCAGAGTTCACAAAGAGAATTACCTTACCGCTAGAAATTTTTGCTCCTTTGTTCATTGCAAAATAAATTCCTTTATCTTTTTCACTAATAAGAAAATTAATTTTTTTTTTAAAAATCATTATTTTTTTCAGGGTACTGTCAGACGACTTTCCATCAATAATTATATATTCAAAATCTTTCAATGATTGAGCGACAACACTTTTAATAGTTTTACCTACATTAATCTCATCATTTTTAACTACAGTTATAATTGAGAAGAAGGGCTTGGTTTTTTTTGGTTTAATAATCTTATAATTTTTCACAATTTTTTGTTTCGTTGTTATAATTTATAAATTAAATATGGAAAACATATTTTAATTAAAAAATGAAAAAAATTAATATTGGCATAACTGGTGCAACGGGTAGTTTAGGCAAAGTCATTATTAAAAATAATAAAAAAATAAGCTTCATACATTTTAAAGGTGATATCAGAAATAGAAAAGCAGTATTTGATTGGTTCAAAAAAAGCAATTTTAATATTGTTTTACACTTAGCTGCAATAGTTCCTATTAAACAGGTCAATAGGAATATTACTAAAGCTCGTGAGGTTAATTATAATGGAACAAAAAATATAGTTGATGCATGTATTAAAAAAAAAATAGAATGGTTTTTCTTTTCATCTACCTCTCATGTTTATAAATCATCCCAAAATAAAATATCTGAAAAATTTCAAAAAAAACCCGTATCGTATTATGGTCATACAAAGTTATGGGCTGAAGATTATATTATAAAAAGATTTAAGCTAGCAAAAATAAAATATTGTATTGGTAGAATTTTTAGCACAACAAACAAAAATCAAAAAAAAAATTATTTAGTTCCAGATTTAAAATATAAGATAAGAAAAACTAAAAAAAAACTGACTCTAAAAAATTTAAATCATTATCGTGATTTTATATCTATGGAAGATATATCTAAAATTATTTTTATTTTAATGAAAAAAAAGTTTTCTGGAATTTTGAACTTAGGATCAGGAAAAGGAATATTCTTAAAAGACATTGCAAGAATAATTGCTAAAAAATATAATAAAAAAGTTGTTTTTTTGGATAACAAAAAACCAACATATTTAGTCGCCAATATAACTAAATTGTTGAGGATTTATAAGTTTAAAAAATCAAACAAAATTGAAAAAATAATTTTTTAATATGATCAAAGTACTTTTTGAAAGTAGTATTTTTTTGCATCAAAATGTGGGTGGTATTTCAAAATATATCACTGAATTAAACAAAAATCTTTTAAAGAATAATATTTCTTCTAGAATATTTTCTCCAATAGCGATTAACTATTATCTAGAGGAAAAAAAAAAGAGTAAAAATATAAATTTTTTAAAGATTAATCAAATCCCTAAATTTTGTAGAAAAATTTTTTTTTTTATAAATAATATTTTCACATTTGTTTATATAATAATTCATAAACCAAATATTTTACATTTTTCATATTATAATAAATCATTGTTAAAATATTTAAGTATTCCATATGTAATAACAATATATGATTTAATTTATGAAAAAATGAATTTTTCTCAAAATGAATTTGAAAAAAAAGAACTTTTAGAAAAAGCAAAACATATAATTTGCATATCCAAACAAACTAAAAAAGATTTAATTAAATTTTATAAACTGGATAAAAATAAAATATCAGTAGTATATTTGGGCACTAATAATCAAAAATTCAAAAGTATTAAAAAAAGAAATAAGTATATTCTGTATGTAGGAAGTAGAAAAAGATATAAAAATTTTGAAAATTTTATATTAGCATTTAGCAAATCAAAATATTTAATAAAGAATTATAAGATAGTTTGTTTTGGTGGAGGAAATTTTCAAAAGGATGAGATCGAAAATTTTAAAAATTTAGGATTGGAGCACAATCTTAATTATATAAAAGGAAATGATTTAAAATTATCTTATCTCTATAGGAGAGCAAGTTTATATGTGTCACTTAGCATTTACGAGGGTTTTGGTTTAACTCTTCTAGAGGCAATGCAATCAAGGTGCCCTGTTCTTTGTAGCAATATTCCAGTTTTTAGAGAGATTTACAAAAATAGTTGTGAATTTGTTAATCCCAACAAAATTTCGGATATTACAAAAGGTTTAAAGAGTGTCCTAAAATCTCCTAAAAAACAAAGAAAACTAATAACAAATAGTAAAAAAATAATTGAAAAATATACATGGGAAAATTGTGCGAAAGAAACTGCAAAAATTTATAGAAGCGTAAGTAATTATGAAAAATAATCTTATTTCAATTTTAATAACTAATTATAATAAAGAACATTTTTTAAAAAGATGTTTAGATAGTGTTTCAAAACAAAATTTTAAAAATTATGAAATAATAATGTTTGATGATTGCTCTAATGATGGTTCTCTTAAAATTGCAGAAAAATATAGGAAAATTAAAATAATAAGAAATAAAAAAAGATCAAATAAATCGCCTCCACTAAATCAGATAAATGGCTTAATCAAAGCTTTTAAACAATCAAAAGGAGAGATAATTTGCTTATTAGATGGTGATGATTGTTTTAAAAAAAACAAATTAAAAAAGATTTTTAATTTCTTCTACAAAAATCAAAATCAGAATACTTTATATGATATTCCTCAAATAAAATCATCAAATTTTATTATAAAACAAAAAATGAGTAGTACGATTTGGCCAACAATATTTCCAACCAGTTGCATTTCAGTAAGAAAAAAATTTTTCAAAATTTTTTTAAATAATATTTATAAGAATAATTTTTTTAATTTAGAGGTTGATGCAAGATTAGTTATATTTTCAAAATTTTATATGAATGAATATAATATACTTGATGAAAAATTAACTGATTATAATTTTGATCCGAACGGCATAACTGCTAAAATTAGCAAATTTTCTAAAAAGTGGTGGTTAAGAAGATCAGAAGCATTTTCATATTTAAAGAATGTGAAAAAAATGAAAAATGAGCCACTAAATTTGAGCTTTGATTTTATGATAACAAAATTTGTGGTTTTTTTTATTAATTAAATTATGATTCTTTTTTACTTTCCATTAATACTAGTATCTATTTTAGGATATGGTTTTTTTACCAGCAAAAAAATAATTGGACTTAGAACTTCAAATTTAGGTTTTTTAGGTATAGTTGGTATTTTTTTTCTCTTACTAATTTCGTACATTAGCACTCAATTAATTGCGCACTCAATACAGTTTAATTCAATAGTAATTTTAATTGGATTAATTTTTTTTTTAATTTATGCAAGAGATTTTTATAAAGAAAAAAGTTTTAAATTATTATTTATTATTCTTTTTCTATCTTTAATTTTTATATTTGTCGGTAAGAATCACGATGATTTTCATTATTATCATTTTCCTTATATACTTATTTTAACAGAATATCCGCACCCTTTAGGTTTAGGAAATTTAAACCATGGTTTTAAAACACATTCATCAATTTTTTTACTCTCTTCTTTATTTTCCTTACCAGGTGCGAAATACAGTCTATTCAATCTAGCACCAGCATATATTTTTATTTTTTCAAATTTTATTATTCTGAAATTAATTTTTGATAAAAATATTCAAAAAAAATATCATTTTATTACTTTATTAAGCCTTTCATCGTTTGTTTTTATAAATATCTTTTTTTATAGATTAGGTGAGCATGGCACTGATAGATCGGCGATGATATTAATTATTCTATTTGTCATTTATTTACTTCTTTTTATAAATAACAATGAAAAAAAAATTGATCTTGATCATTTGAAAATCCTAATGATTATTTTTTCAATTATAGCTTCATTAAAAGCATTTTATTTAATTTATTTAATAATTTTATTTCCGTTACTCAAATACATTATGAGAGATAAAAATTTAAAAGATTTCAAAATTTTTTTTAATAGAACTTTATCGCTTTGTGTTTTATTGATAGGTTTTGTATTTTTGACCAATATATTTAACACCGGATGTTTTTTATTTCCGGAAAAAAAAACATGTTTTTTTCAACTATCATGGTCACTATCTACTGAGACAGTTGAGTATTTAAGCCTTCATTATGAAAATTGGGCAAAAGCAGGATCAGGAGCTGGATACAGTATCCAAGAAGATGAAAAATTAATTTATATTTCCAATTTTAATTGGGTTGAAAATTGGATTGATAAATATTTCTTTAATAAAGTTTCAGATTTTATTTTATCTTTAGCTTTTATTTCTTTAATATTTTGGTTTACTTTTAAAGGATCAAAATTATCAAAAAAAAAGAATAGAAGTTTTAAGTTTTTAAGTTTTCTTTTACTGAGTATATTTGTAATGTGGTTTTTGTATCATCCAACTTTAAGGTATGGTGGATATCACTTATTTTACTTTTTATTTTTTATACCTCTAAGTATAATTTTAGAAAAATATAGTGGAAAAATTTTTAACTTTAATAAAAAGATTCTAATTATTATAATTATAACAATAATTATTTTTTATGGTAGAAATATAGCTAGATTAGAAAAAGAATATAGAATTTACGCTTATAATATTCTCCAAAATATAAATTACCCTTTAAATAAGACGTCTTTTAGATATCAATTAAGAATGAAAAATGAAATAAGTGAGAATAAGACACAAAAACTTTATAAAAACCGATTTATCTTTTTTAAGAAGTAAATGTATTTTTTTTTCAAATTAATCGATTTTTTTTATCAAAGAAAAAAATTGCTTTTTCTAAAAAAAAATATTCCAAATGACATTGATATCTTAATAGATGTTGGAGCTCATCATGGAGACACTATATCAGAATTTTTAAGAATCTTTTCGATAAATAAAATATTTGCTTTTGAGCCAAGTAAAAAAAATTATTTCAAATTATCAAAAAAAGTTGCAAAACTTCAAAAAAATTTTAAAACCACTATTGATATTTTTCAGATGGGTCTAGGGAAAAAAAATGAAACTCTCAATCTCAAAGAGATTTCAGATAATGGAGCTTCAAATACTTTTAATAATTATAATATAGACTCAAATTATCTTAAAAAAAAAAGATTTTTTACAACTTTTTTTGGAATTAAAAAATTTATAGACAATGAAGTTCCAACAGAAATTATTTCTTTAAAAAAATTTCTTGTAGATAGATATATTGAGAAAATTGACTTTATCAAAATTGATACTGAGGGGTTTGAATTTAATATCTTATTAGGACTAGGTGATTATATAAAAAATGTGCATTTTATATCGTTTGAACATCATTACGATAACATGATAATTAAAAATTATAATTTTAAAGATATTCATAAATTATTAATTGATAATGGATTTGAAAAAATCTTTAAAATAAAAATGCCTCTAAGAAAAAGCTTTGATTACATTTATCAAAAAAAAAATTTTATTTAATCTTAAAATCTTAAAAATTTTTTGTATGAATAAATCGACTCTTTAATATTTAAATTTTTTTTCCAATTGAATTTTTTTGTGATTTTATCAACTGATGAGTAAGTATCTTTATATTCTTTTTTAGACATTTTTGAATATTTAATGAATAAATTATTGTTATAATTTTTATTTATTAAATTAATTATTTGATCCAATGAAACTGTTTTACCACTTCCAACATTATAAATGTCGCAAACTCTTTTTTTTTCACAGAATTTTAAAATTTTTTTTATTAAAAAAGTTAAATCTTTAATATCTAAAAAATCTCTTGATGGGAAAATATAATTTCCTGATTTTTTTGAAATATATCTAATTGTAATTGGTATTTTTTTTTTGATACTCCGAAAAAATTTAAATAGAAGTCTTTGACTTTTGAAATTATCAAATTCTTTTGCTTTAAAATTTTTTGTAAGACCAATAATATTAAACAATCTTAAAATAATTAAATTATCAAAACTTTTCTTATGTTGAAGTAAAAATTTCTCAATTTTGAGCTTTGTTTTACCATAAAAATTTTTTGGATTAGTAGAATGTTTTTCATAAAATTTTTTGATATCTTTTTTTTCAGAATAGACATTAGATGAAGACAAAAAGATAAAATTTTTTACATTATGTTTTTTTATATTTAAAATAAATTTTTTAGTTTTGGTAACATTATTATTAAAGTATTTTTTTTTATTTTTTTCAGCATCATTGACATAGGCAAATGCCGCAGTATGAAGAATAAATGAAATTTTATATTTTTTAACTATCTTAGAAATTTTGTGATTATCTGATATACATGCTTTTATAAATTTTTTTTTATTATAAACATTTTCTTTGTAAGAGTATTTGAGATCATCTATCCCAATATAATTTTTTTTTGATTTTTCAAATTTTTTACAAATTTCTGATCCAATATATCCAGCTGATCCTGTAATTAAAATCATATATAAATTGATTTATTTGTTTAGGTTTTATAAGTAAAGTATAAATTTAGATATGAAAAAATCCATTTATTATTGGTCTCCATGTCTTGGTCCCATTGGCACTGTCAAATCCACAGTAAATTCCGCTATAGCCGCTTCAACTTACGGAAAAATAAAATACCAAGTATATATTATAAATTCCTGTGGTGAATGGGATGATTATAAACATTTGTTTGAAAGCCATAATATTAAAATTATCAATTTTAAGTATAAATTTTTTCATAAATTACCAAAGCGAGGTTTTCTTAAAAGTAGATTTTCATATCTTTTAATTTATATATTGTGTTTTTTTCCATTATTAAATTTATTAAAAAATTCTAGACCAGATTTTTTAATTTCACATTTGATAACCTCATTACCGCTTACGATAGTTCAATTGTTTAAGTTTAAAACTAAATTTATTTTAAGAATCTCAGGAATGCCGAAACTAAATTTTTTGAGAAAAATATTTTGGAAATTCGCTAATAAGAAACTTCACATTATTACGTGCCCAACAAAGGAATTGAAACTGAAATTATCTAAATCAGAAATTTTTTCAAAAAACAAAATTCATTTATTATCTGATGCAATTATCGATATCAAAAAATTCAATCAAGACAAAAGAGAAACAGTAAAGAATTTTGAAAAATTCGATAAAAAAAGGCTCATTTTTGCAGCAGGAAGGCTTACAAAACAAAAAAACTTTAGTTATCTGATAGAGGAATTTATAAGATTTTCAAAAAAAAATGATGATTTTATTTTGATTATACTTGGAGAGGGTGAATTAAGAAAAAACTTAGAGAAGCTTATTATCCAAAAGGGTGCTTATAATAAGGTATATTTATACGGATATGTAAAGAATATTTATAAATATTTTTCTAAAGGAGAGGTTTTTATATTAAGCTCTTTATGGGAAGAAGTTGGTTTTGTTATGGTTGAAGCAGCTCTATCAAATCTTTTTATTATTTCAAGTAATTGTCCAAATGGACCAAGTGAATTTTTAAACAATGGTAAAAATGGAATACTATATGAAAATAACAAATTGGGTGAATTAGAAAAAAGTTTAGATTTATTTTGTAGTTTTAAAAATACAAATAAAGATAAATTTGAGATAAAAAGAAATATATTTCCATTTACAAAATTTAGACACTACTTAGCTCTAAATAGGATACTTTCATTAAATAATTAATTATAAGTATTTTTGAACTAATTTGAAATATTGATTGAGATTGAAATTATAATCAAATCTTTCCAATGCTTTGATTGAGGTTTTCAATTTTTTTTTACATATATTTTTATTTTTAAAATAATAAAAAATCTTTTTAGCTAATTGTTTATGATCTCCGATTTTGAATAGTAAACCTCCATTTTCATTCAAAAGAATTTCTTTGGGGCCAGTTGGACAATTAGTAGAAATGACAAATTTTTTAAGAGTTAATGCTTCTAATAAAACATTAGGTAATCCCTCATATTTTGAAGACAAGACAAATATATCAGCAGATTTTAAATAATTATAAACATTTTTATTAGGATCTTTAATTTGAATAATCTTTTTTAATTTATTTTGACTAATAAAATTTATTAAATTATCTTTTTCTTTTCCCCTACCAATTATAATGAGTTTAATTTTAAGTTTATTTTTTAAATTATTTATAGCTCGCAAAATAGTAATTTGGTCTTTTTGTTCAGTCAATCTACCAATATTGATTATATTAAGATATTTCTTTTTAAAAAAATGATTTTTAAATTTTGAGGAACATTTTCTTTTGATTTCGTTTTTATTTAATGGATTATATATTTTTTTAACTTTGATTTTGAATCTTGTTTCCATCTGATTTTTAAATTGTATACTATTTACAATTACTTCATCAGCTGTCGAGACAACTTTTCTATATATAAACTTTTTAATCTTATTATGATACCAGCCTTCTGGTGAAGAATTACTTCGAATTATAATTTTAATATTAAATAATTTGCAAAGTAAAATACAATAAATATTTGCTTGAAATGAAATTACAACAAAGTTTCTATCTCTAATGAAAAGCTTAAAGAGCATGAATAAACAAATCAGGTATTTAATTCTTATATTTAAATTTTCAGGAATTTTTTTTTTAGGTGTAATAAATTTTACCTTTTTAACAAATTTATTTTTGTACTTTGTAGATGAAGTGCATATGCTAATATCTTTAACTTTCTTTGATAGAAAATTTGAAATTATGATTAAATTTTTTTCTACACCACCAATTCCTATAAAGGGCATAAAAATTAGGACTTTTTTAAATTTTTTTTCATCCATAAATAATTTAAATTTTAATACAATTCTTTTATCACAAAGGTTATTTTAATAATTATAAATTTTGAAATAGACTTAATCATTCATTCTAGATATGTTTATTTTTTGTCAATTTAAAAATAATTCTTAAAATCTAGGTATAATTAATATACTAATAAATTCATGAGTAACTTAACCTTAATTATACCAGCAAAAAAAGAAGCAGAATCTTTACCTATCTTTTTGAAAGAATTGGAAAATTATGACTATGATAAAATAATAGTATTACAGTCGGAGGATATCGAAACTATCGAAGCAATAAAAGAATTTAAAAATGTTAAAACATATGTTCAAAAAAATAGTGGGTATGGTAATGCATTAAAAGAAGGTATCCTAAATACAGAGTCCAAGTTTTTTTGCATAATTAATGCAGATGGCTCAATGGATCCAAAATATTTGAAAGAAATGTTAGAGCTCTGTTCAGAGAAGGACTTAATTTTTGCTTCAAGATATTTAAAAAATGGTGGAAGTGATGATGATGATATAGTGACATTTATTGGTAATAAAATTTTTTCATTAATTGGCAATATATTATTTAACCTCAAATTATCTGATATTTTGTTTACGTATGTGCTTGGTAAAACTTCATCAGCTAAAAATTTGAATTTAAAATATAATGATTTCAGGATTTGTGTTGAGTTACCTATAAAGGCAAAACTTAATGATCTTAAATATCAATCTATACCCAGTAAAGAAAGAAAAAGAATTGGAGGTTTTAAAAAAGTAAATGCTTTAAAAGATGGTTTTATGATTTTGACAGCAATCTTAACATTGTTTTTTAAAAGTATATTTAAATAAAAAACTGAATTTGAAATTGAAATAATTATTAAAAAAATGTTAAATTATAAAAAAATAAGCCTTTATATATTGTTTGTTTTAAGTTTATTTTTAGGTTTTATATTACAAGAAAATTCAAGTGGAGGTGCAAAAATTGATCATGATTTTTTTCAAACTTATATAAATTTTTTCTATTTAGATTTTTATGATGGTCTTGAAAAATTTTTAGAAAATCCATCTACTATAATTCAATTACCAGTATTTTATATAATTATAAGTTTTTTTTTAAAGATAATTGATAATTTAATTGCTGTAAAATCTGGTTATATCTTAATCTGTTCTTTTTTACCTTTAATTTTTTTTTTAATTTTGAAAAGAAAATTTAAATTTGAAAAAGAATTTTTATTTTATTTCAGTCTTTTAATTTTTCTATCACCTTATTTCAGAACATCTTCTATATGGCTTTTGGGAGATAATCTAAGCTTGATTTTAATATCATTATCGATTTTATTTTTTTTAAAATTTCAAGATAAAAAAAAAATATTTGATATATATTTGTGTTTTATCTTTTTAATTCTGTGCTCTTATATAAGACATTATTATTCTTTTTTTATAATATATTATTTATTTTATGTTTATAAAAATTTAAATTTAAAGCATTTACTTTATTTAATTATCTTATCTTTTATATTTTCTTTACCCGCGCTAATTTATTTAAAATACATTATTTTAAATTATAATTTTATAGACACCATCTCCTCTTTTAGTAACACAAATTATTTAAGCTCAGGTTTCATAATTTTAACAATAATTTTGTTTTATTTAATTCCATTTATAATTAATAGAGAATTTGTAATATTTAATTATTACAAAGAAAAAATTAAGATTTTATTTTTTATTACATTAATTACTTTTTTTATTTACATAATTGACGTATTTTTTTTTAAAAATTTGATTATTTTTCCAACAACTGGAGGTGGAGTATTTGTTAAATTAATCTACCAAGTGAGTCCAATTTTAAGAGAAACTTTACTATTTGTTGTTGTTTTAATCTCCTTTTTGGTAATAGACTTCATATTTCATAAAGATCGTGTTTCTAATTATTTGCTTTTAATTATATTGTTAATATCTCTACCTTTTGAAGTAATTTACCAAAAATATTTAGATCCTTTATTTTATTTATTGTTTTTTGGTCTTATAAATTCTAGCTACATTAAAGATATCTTTTTAAGAAAAGTTATTAGCCTAAATTTTATTTTTATTTATTTTTCATTTTTCTATTTATTTTCATTTTTTTATTATTTAAATTTAACTTAAAACTAGATCAATATTATGCCATTGGTAAGTATCATAATGCCTTATTATAAAAAGGACCTTTATGTAGAAAAAACAATTGAGTCTATAATAGATCAATCTCATAAAGAGCTCGAGATAATTATTATCGATGATGAATTAAGCAAAAATAGTAATGAAGTTCTTAAAAAAATCCAAAAAAAAGATCAAAGAATTAAAATTTTTTTTAATGAACAAAACTTAGGAGCTGGAGAGTCAAGAAATAAAGGTATAAGTTTTGCCCAAGGTGAATATGTTGCTTTTTGTGATTGTGATGATTTGTGGAATAAATATAAATTAGAAGAACAACTAAAGTTTATGAAAGATTTAAGAATAGATTTTAGTTATACATCTTATGAAATAATCGACAAAAATAGTAATATAATTGGTTTTAGGGATGCATCATATGACACTTCTTTTAAAAGCCTTTTATTATCCTGTGATATAGGTTTATCTACAGTAGTTTTAAAAAAAAGATTTTTTGATAATCAAAATTATTTTTTTCCAAAAATAAAAACAAAAGAGGATTTTGTAGTTTGGCTTAAATTACTAAAAGATGGAGTGGAAATGAAAGGTCTTGATAAGAAACTTACTTCCTGGAGAAAATTAAATGACTCATTGTCATCATCTTCATTACAAAAAATTTTTGATGGTTATAAAGTATATAGATATTATTTAAAATTTAATATAATTAAATCATTTATGTATTTATTTCTATTATCAATTAATTATCTTATTAAAAGATAAACATGAATTTTATTTTTTACTCTATATTGCTTTTTTTTTGTTTGTTTTTTTTAAATAAGTTTTTACTTAATAAAGATATACTTTTAAGTGAAACAGGAGATAATCATCAGAAATATGCATCAAAAAATAAGGTTCCTCTTACAGGTGGAATTTTAGTTTTTTTTTCTTTTCTATTTTTTTTAGAAGAAAATAATTTTAATTTAATTTTATTTTTTCTTTTAATTTTAATTTTAGGAATTCTTTCTGATTTGAAATTGATAAAATCCGCATCTAAAAGACTTTTGTATCAAGCAATAATTGTAATATTTTTTGTGGTTTTACAAGACATTACAATTGAAAATACAAGAGTTAATTTATTAGATAATTTTTTAGATTTTCAGATTTTTAATTATTTATTTGTTTGTTTTTGTATTTTAATTGTAATGAATGGTTCAAATTTTTTTGATGGTTTAAATACATTAAATGTTGGGTATTATTTTTTGATTTGTTTGATATTGTTTTATTTGAATATAGACGAGCAGTTATTAACCGATCACCAATTAGAAAAAAACTTATTGGTAACTTTAATTGGACTTTATTTTTTTAATTTATTTAATAAAGTTTTTATGGGTGACTCGGGCTCAATTTTATTAGGTTTCATATTTTCAACCTTTCTAATTCAAATTTATTATTTAAATCAGTATTTATCCCCTTTTTTTATAATCCTTCTTTTATGGTATCCTAGTTTTGAAACATTGTTTTCCATGATAAGAAAATATGCTTTTGGAAAATCACCACTCAAACCAGACTCTAAACATTTACACCAATTAATTTTTTATTATGTAAAAAAAAAAATTATTAATAAAACAATTTATGCAAATATATTGACGGCCAATATATTAAATTTATATAATCTAGTTATTTTTTGTATTGCTTTAAATTTTAAAACTAATACACAAATACAGATTTTATTAATTTTATTGAATTTAATTGTTTATACAGTTATTTATTTAAAGATGTTTGAATTCAGATTTAAGAAAAAATGAAAAAAAAAATTGCTTTAATTTTCGGTGTGACAGGTCAAGATGGATCTTATCTAGCAGAATTATTAATTAAAAAGGGATATTTTGTTCATGGGGTTAAAAGAAGATCATCATCATTTAATACAGGAAGAATAGACCACATTTATCAAGATCCTTTTGAAAATAAGAGAAATTTTTTTTTACATTATGGAGATATTACAGATGCAATTTCAGTATCAAGCTTAATAAAAAGAATAAAACCTACAGAAATATATAATCTTGCTGCACAATCACATGTTTCTGTTTCTTTTGAAGTTCCTGAGTATACCGCAAATGCGGATGCAGTTGGTGCTCTGAGAATTCTTGAAGCTATAAAATTTCACGGTTTTGAAAAAAAAACTAAATTTTATCAAGCTGGAACCTCAGAAATGTTTGGAAAAGTTAAAGAGACTCCTCAAAACGAAAAAACACCATTTTATCCAAGAAGTCCTTATGGTGTAGCCAAAGTCTATGCACACTGGATTACTGTAAATTATAGAGAAGCATATAACATCTTTGCATGTAATGGAATATTATTCAATCACGAAAGTCCTGTGAGAGGAGAAACATTTGTTACAAGAAAAATTGTTTTAGGTTTATGTAAAATTAAATTAAAAAAACAAAAAACTTTATATCTTGGAAACTTATATGCTAAAAGAGACTGGGGTCATGCTAAAGATTATGTTGAGGCAATGTGGAAAATGCTTCAAAAATCAAAACCTAATGATTATGTAATTTCTACTGGTAAACAATATACCGTAAAATATTTTATAAATTTGGTTTTAAAAGAATTGGATATTAAATTTTTTTGGAAAGGAAAAGGAATAAAAGAGAAATGTTTTGATGAGAGTGGTAAATGTATAATTGCATGTAGTAAAGAATATTTTAGACCTTTAGAGGTTGATACACTTTTAGGAGATTCAAAGAAAGCTAAAAAGGAATTAAATTGGAAGCCAAAAACATCAGTAAAATTATTAGTAAAAGAGATGGTAGATTTCGATTTGAATAACCTCATCAATGATAAATAAAAATTCGAAAATCTTTGTAGCTGGTCATAACGGATTAGTGGGCAGTGCAATAGTGAGGAAGTTGAAAAAAAAAGGTTATAGGAAAATTATAACAGTTAATAGATCAAAATTAGATTTAACAAATCAATCTAAAGTACTCAATTTTTTAAAATCAAAAAAACCAGATTTCATATTCATAGCAGCAGCAAAAGTAGGTGGTATATATTCAAACAATAAATATAAAGCAGAATTCATTTATAGCAATCTTTGCATACAAAATAATTTAATTCACTCTGCATATAAATGTAATATTAAAAATCTAATTTTTCTTGGTTCAAGTTGTGTTTACCCTAAATTTTGCAAACAACCCATAAAAGAAAAATACTTATTAAATGGTGAGTTAGAGAAAACTAATGAACCTTACGCAATTGCTAAAATTGCAGGTATTAAGATGTGTGAAAGCTACAATTATCAATATAAGACAAACTACAAATGTTTGATGCCAACAAATACTTTTGGCCCAAATGATAATTATGATTTATTAAATTCTCATTTTTTTCCAGCACTGTTAAAAAAAATTCATCAAGCAAAAAAATACAAAAAAAAATCTGTTGAAGTTTGGGGTGATGGTTCCCCTAAAAGAGAATTAATCTATGTTGATGATGTTGCTGATGCTTGTGTTTATTTTATGAAAAAAAAGATAAAGGATACAATTATTAATATTGGAACAGGTAAGGACTATTCAATAAAATTCTATGTAAGTTTAATTAATAATATAATTTTACCAAATAATAGAATAAGAATAAAATACGATAAAACTAAGCCCAATGGAACGCCAAGAAAAGTTTTGAGTGTAAATTTAGCTAAAAAATATGGGTGGGTAGCTAAGACAAATATCGAAAATGGTATAAGAATTACTTATAAAGATTATTTGAAAAAAAAAAATTAATTACCTTTTAGCTTTACAACATTAAAATTATTGATATAAATCTTTCGCCGGTGATTATAGCGAAGGTGTTATACCCGATCCCATTCCGAACTCGGAAGTCAAGCCCTTCTGCGCTGATGGTACTTTGTCTTAAGGCATGGAAGAGTAAGTCGTTGCCGGCTTTAAAAATTATGAAAATAAAAAGTTCTTTAAAATCCCTAAAAAAAAGAGATCTAAACTCAAAATTAGTTAGAAGAAGAGGTAGGGTATATATTATTAATAAAACTAATCCTAAATTTAAAGCAAGACAAAAGTAATTTTATGGATAATGAAAACCATAAAAATACCTGGAACAATTTTACTAAGTTTGTTCTGTGGGGAACTGTCGCTGTTGTATCTGTATTAGTTTTAATGGCAATTTTCTTATTGTAAAGTCCCCTAATGAAAATCGGATCTATCTTAGAGAATCAATCAATTGAAAAAAGAATAGCAATTACTCCTGAGGTAGTAAAAAAATATATCTCTTTAGGTTTTGAAATATGTTTAATTAAAAATTATGGAATTCACCTTGGAATAAATGATGAAAATTATTTAAACGTAGGTGCAAAAATTTCAGAGGATGAAAAAGAAATATTAAAATCTTCAGATATAATAGTTCAACTTGGAATGCTATCTGACGAAAAAAGTTCTTTAATAAAAGAGAACCAAATAATAGTTGGAGTTTTAAATCCATATATTAATAAAGAAAAATTAGAAAACTTAGCTAAAAAAAAAATTAATCTTTTTTCATTAGAACTTCTTCCTAGAATAACTAGAGCGCAATCTATGGACATTTTATCGTCTCAAGCAAATTTGGCAGGGTATAAGGCGGTAATAGAGTCATTTGCGAACTTTGAGAAAGCAGTACCAATGATGATGACTGCAGCAGGAACAGTACCAGCTGCAAAAGTTTTAGTCGTTGGAGCTGGTGTTGCAGGATTACAAGCAATCGCAACAGCTAAAAGAATGGGTGCAATTGTTTTTGCAACAGATGTGAGGATGGCATCTAAAGAACAAGTTGAGAGCTTAGGTGGAAAATTCCTTACTGTTGAAGGTTCAGAAAATCTTGAGACTGAGGGAGGTTATGCAAAAGAAGCTTCTGAAGATTTCAAAAAAAAACAAGAAGATCTATTGTCTGAAACTTTAAAAAAAATTGATATAGTAGTCTGTACAGCTCTTATTCCTGGAAAAAAAGCTCCATTAATTATTAAAGAAGAAATGATTAAAAATATGCAATCAGGTTCAATAATTTATGACTTAGCAGCTGTACAAGGAGGCAATACTGCTTTTACGCAAGCAGATAAAATTATCGAAAAAAATGGAGTAAAAATAATGGGAGAGAGCAATATTCTTAACAAATTGCCTATTTCTGCCTCTAGTCTATATGCAAAAAATATGTTTAATTTTGTTGATAATTTATACGATAAACAAAACAAAAAAATTAACATTAAATTAGAAGATGAAATAATAGAAAAAACATTAATTAAATAAAATTATGGAAATAGATCCTTTAATATTTAGATTAAGCATATTTATTCTTTCAATTTTTGTTGGATATTATGTTGTTTGGAGTGTTACCCCATCTCTCCACACTCCATTAATGTCTGTTACTAATGCAATCTCATCAGTTATTATTGTAGGAGCTATCATCGCAGGATTATCAGGAAATTCTGAGACTATATTTAACACTTCAAGTATTTTTGGTTTTTTAGCTATAGCTTTAGCAGCAATTAATATTTTTGGAGGATTTCTTGTTACTCAAAGAATGTTAGCAATGTACAAAAAAAAGAAAAAGGATAAATAATGATATCTTCAAATTTATCAGCAATTTTTTACTTAGTTTCAGGTGTTTTATTTATTCTTGCATTAAGAGGATTGTCTTCACCAGAAACATCAAGACAAGGCAATTTATTTGGAATTCTAGGGATGATAATTGCAATTACGGTAACGTTTTTATCAATAGGCAATTTTTCTAGTGGTTTTATTTTTGTTTTAATATTTATATTAGTTGGGGGTTCAATAGGAGCATTTATAGCCTATAAAATACCAATGACAGCTATGCCAGAATTGGTTGCTGGATTCCATAGTTTAGTAGGGCTTGCAGCAGTCTTTGTTGCAATTTCTGCTTTTTTAAATCCTGAAGCATTTAATCTTGGAGTGTCAGGAAATATAAAACTTGGAAGTTTAATAGAAATGTCTATTGGAGCAGCAGTTGGGGCTATAACATTTTCTGGTTCTGTAATAGCTTTTTTAAAACTTCAAGGAATTATGTCTGGCTCACCAATTACATTTAAGGGCCAACATCCACTAAATGCAATAATTTTATTATCTATAATTGTTTTAATTTATTTTCTATGCTCAACACAGTCTACAAATTTATTTTGGTTTTTATTAGCAACTTCATTTTTAATAGGTTTTCTTTTAATTATTCCAATTGGTGGGGCTGATATGCCAGTAGTAATTTCTATGCTTAATTCATATTCAGGTTGGGCAGCAGCAGGCATTGGTTTTACCTTGGAAAATACTGCTTTGATAATAACAGGTGCGCTTGTTGGTTCTTCTGGTGCAATTTTATCATATATAATGTGTAAAGGTATGAACCGTTCATTCTTTAATGTAATTTTAGGTGGGTTTGGAGCAACAGAAAATACCTCAGGTTCTTCAACCAAAGAACAGAAACCAGTTAAAAGTGGAAATGCAGATGATGCGGCTTTTTTAATGAAAAATGCATCATCAGTTATAATTGTTCCAGGTTATGGAATGGCTGTGGCTCAAGCACAACACGCTTTAAGAGAAATGGTAGATACATTAAAGAAAAACGATATTAAAGTTTCTTATGCAATTCACCCGGTAGCTGGTAGAATGCCAGGTCACATGAATGTTTTATTGGCAGAAGCTAATGTTCCATATGATGAAGTATTTGAACTAGAGGAAATTAATAATGATTTTGCTAATGCTGATGTAGCTTTTGTAATTGGTGCAAATGATGTAACTAATCCTGTTGCAAAAACAGATCCTCAAAGTCCAATTTATGGTATGCCAGTTCTTGATGTTGAGAAATGCAAATCAGTGTTGTTTGTTAAAAGAAGTTTATCACCAGGGTATGCCGGTATTGATAATGATTTATTTTATAAAGAAAACACTTTAATGTTATTCGCGGATGCAAAAAAAATGACTGAAGATATTACAAAGAATTTATAAACCATAATGAAAATAAAAATTTTTTGTGATATCGCTGATTTAAATCTAATTAAAAGATTTAACAAAAAAAAAATTGTTAAAGGATTTACTACAAATCCCTCATTAATGAGAAAGGCTGGGGCAAAAGACTACAAATTATATTCTAAACAAATACTTAAAGTATGTCGCAAAAAGCCAGTTTCACTGGAGGTATTTGCAGATGATAATAATTCTATGATTAAACAAGGAGTGACAATAAATACCTGGGGTAAAAATGTCTATGTTAAAGTCCCAGTAGTTAATTCAAAAAATCAATTCACAGGAAAAGTGATTAAAAAATTAAATGATCAAAATATAAAATTAAATATTACAGCAGTTTATACCGCAAAACAGACCCAGAAAATTTTAAAACAAATAAATAAAAAAACAAAAGTGATAATCTCTATTTTTGCTGGAAGAGCAGGGGATGTGGGCAAAGATCCTGTGCCTGAGTTTTTAAAAAGTATAAAAATGGCTAAAAGATTTAAAAATGTTGAAATTTTATGGGCTAGTGTAAGAGAGCCTTATAATTTTATCCAAGCGAAACAATTGGGGTGTCATATTATAACAATACCTCCGTCAATTATTGATAAAATCCAGAAGTTTGGAAAGTCTTTTAATCAACTGACTACAGAAACTGTTAAAGCATTTTTAATTGATAGTAGAAAATCCAAATTTAGAATTTAAATAATATTTATTTTTGTTTAGAAATAAATTTCTCTACAAAAGGTTTAATTGTATTTTGAAATATATTTGATCTTCGCAGCATATCTTTGAGTCTTTGTTCCACAACAGACTCACTTTTTGACGTGAAAAAGCTTTTTATAGTTCTTAAAATTCTTTTTGGTCTTAAAATATATGATAGAGAGTATGAAATAATCATACCTAACATTCTATAAATATAAAGCTCATATCTACCAATAGATTCATTATAAGAAATATTATTTGGGTATAAATTATAATGAGATAAACTTGCTAATGATAAAAAATATTCATCATTGACAACAATTTTTCCCTCTTTGTGTAACATGTTGAACAATTCAGTTCCCGGGTAAGCATTAAAATAATAGGTTGGCACATCTTCAACTCCCATAATTGCAAATTTAATCTGTTGATAAAGAGTTTTATATAGATCAATTCTTCTTTCGTTTGGAAAACCTATTATTAAGTTTGTTCTTACTGATATTCCCTGACTAATAGCATATTTAATTGACTGAGTCATATGAGACAGTTTTATTTTTTTTTTTATTAGCTTTAAACTCTCCTTTGATCCACTTTCTGGAGCGTAAACTAAGTATTTTAAATTTGCTTGGGCCAAGGCTTTAAGAACTTCTAAGTCCAATGCTTCACTCCTAGTTCCAGACGGTAAACTCCAATCTAAACTAATATTATTTTCTTTTAATTTTTTACAAAACTCTATAACCCAGTCCTTTCTTATAATTGCAGTCAGATCATAAAATTGTAATCCTGTTATTTTATATTTCATGATATAAAATTTAATTTGGTTTATTAAATCATCTATTTGTCTAAGATAATACCTTCTGCCATACATTAGTGGGTTAGAACAAAAAGTACATTCGTAAGGACAGCCTCTTGAAGCCATGATTGGCATATTTCTTCCTGAGCCTGGACCAAAGCTCACAGCATTATCTAAATAAGGTTCAATTTTAAAATTATCCCAGTCTGGCCAAGGCAGGTCATCGATGTGTTTTATTCTTTCTCTAAACTTATTTTTTATAAATTTTCCATCTTTTAAGTAGGCAATACCATCTAAATCATCAATAGGCTCTTTATCTTTAATCTTAGAAATTATTTGTGACCATGTCTCCTCACCCTCTCCTGTAACTATATAGTCAATTCCTTTACAATCTTTTAAATTATATTCCGGAAGAGCAGTAGCATGTTCACCACCAACAATAATTTTAGCATTTGGAAATCTTTCTTTTGTAGAGTTGATACAATCTCTAATGTATGGCCACTCATGAGAAAACATAGAAGAGATTCCAATTATTTCTGTTTGAGGATCAATTAAGTTAAGCACCTCATTTAGTTCTAATCCATTTCCTTGTAATTTATATTCAGGAATTTTGAATGATTTATTTAAATTCATTCCTGAGGCATCTATTCCCGTAACAATCGCACCCCTTTTTTTTGCAACAGCAGATAAATAAGCAAGTCCAATAGGTGGAGTCGCTTCAGAGCCAATATCTCCTAGTGGAGCCACGAGAGCAAATCTAATTAAAGAAATATGCATTTTAGCACTTTAACCCAAGAATAAAGAAAAAAAAATATTAAACAAAATTTTATTTAATAAGATAAGCAGTATTTCAAGGTAAATTGGTTGCGGGGGACGGATTTGAACCGCCGACCTTCAGGTTATGAGCCTGACGAGCTACCAGACTGCTCCACCCCGCGTTATAATTAAATTCTATTTTTTAGTTTATTTAATTTTTTAACTCTTTTAATATTTTCTTGTAGAATTCTTTTTTTCTTTTCAGACGGTTTTTCATAGGTATTTTTAAGTTTAATAATTTTAAAAAAACCATCTCTTTGAAGTTTTCTTTTTAAAACTCTAAGAGCCTGTTCAACATTGTTATCTTTAACGTCTATTTTAATAAATACCTCCAAAAAAATGATTAGTTATCACCTTTATAATTTTATGTCTATAAATTTTATCCATAAGTACAATTTATTTAATTTGATTTTGTTTTTCTCTCTCTTTTTTCTCTCTTTTAATTCTTCTTTCAGCTTTTTCAATTGCAGCAACAAGGTCCTTTTGAGTAAATAAATTTAATGCAACAGGATCTTTGGGGTTTAAATTATTGTAGTTCCAATAGCTCTTATTTCTTATTGCTGAAACGGAGTTTTTTGTAATACCAACTAGCTTTGCAATTTGGGAATCTTTAAGAATGTTATGTTGTTTAATCAGCCAAAGCGCCGAGTCAGGTTTGTCTTGTCTTTTGGATAAAGGAATATATCTTTTAATTTTTTTTTCTGAATGAGAGATTTCAATATCTGTTCCTTTTATCTTTAAAGCTCTATTGTGATCTTTCGAACATAATTCAATTTCCTCTCTAGAAAGTTGACCTGAAATTATCGGATTATAAGCTTTAATTCCTTTAGCAACCTCTCCATCAGCAATACCTTGAATTTCCACTTCATGGAGGTTACAAAAATTTGCAATTTGTTTAAAAGTCAACGTTGTATTTTCTACAAGCCAAACAGCTGTTGCCATTGGCATTAAAGGTGCGTTAGACATTATTTATTCTTATTTGATTTAAAATTCTGAAATTTTTTATTGAACTTACTAATTCTACCCTTATCCATTAATTTTTGTTTGCCGCCAGTCCATGCAGCATGTGATTTAGGATCAATTTCTAACTTTAACAAATCACCCTCAGAACCCCAAGTAGATTTAGTTTCAAAATGCGTACCATCTGTCATTTCTACTTTAATTTGATGGTAGTTAGGATGTATATTTTTTTTCATGCGAGATTTATAGCA
Organism: Pelagibacteraceae bacterium AG-410-N23; assembly: GCA_003215055.1. Lineage (GTDB taxonomy): Bacteria > Pseudomonadota > Alphaproteobacteria > Pelagibacterales > Pelagibacteraceae > Pelagibacter. Next base: position 94,276 of record QCKW01000002.1, read on the forward strand.
AAAGAATATTTTAAAACAATTAAAAGTTATTAAGTTTTTCTAACATTTTTTCATTTATATCAGTGCTTGAAGCTATAACTTTTAAATTTTCATTGATTGAAAGGTCTATTCTATTAATTAATCCTCCAGCCTCTTTAATTAAAATAATTCCAGCAGCTATATCCCATAAATTTAAGTTATTTTGAAAATAACCATCGTATCTTCCTGATGCGACATAGGCCATATCCAATGCTGCACATCCAGATTTTCTATAAGGAAGCTCAATTTCTCTATTTAATTTTCCACCAGTAACAAACAAACACTCATTAAGGTCATTTTTTTTTGAAACTCTTATTCGATGATTATTAAAAAAAGCACCATTATTTTTTTCTGCATAAAACATTTCATTTTTAATAGGATCAAAAATTAATCCTGAAATTATTTCATTTTCTGATTTATGTGCAATTGAAATTGCAAAATGAGGTATTCCATGTAAAAAATTTACCGTTCCGTCTATTGGATCAATTATCCAAGTATTATTTTTGTCTTTATTAATCTTAATTCCATTCTCTTCAGTTATAAAAGAATAATTTGGTCTAGCTTTTTTAAGTTCTTCTATAATAATTTTTTCTACCTTAATGTCAGCATTAGTTACAAAGTCAGTAGGCCCTTTCTTTTTAACTTGCAATTTTTCAATTTCACCAAAATCTCTTACAAGCACTTTAGATGCCTTTTCACTTGCTTTTATCATAATATTTAAGTTTGCAGAAATTGAATTCATGAGTTCAGATTTTTTTTATATATTCTAAATTTCGAGTATCTATAATTACTTCATCATCCACCTCAATGAATGGAGGCACTTGAATATTTAGTCCGTTATTTAAAGTTGCCGGCTTATATGATGATGATACTGTTTGCCCCTTCAATGCAACATCAGTCTCTTTTATTTTACATGTGACTTGATTTGGTAAATCTACTGTAATGGGTGTATCATTATAAATACTTATAGTAACCTCTAAGTTTTCAGTAAGTAATTTACCCTTTTCTCCAATAATTGCTTTTTTTATTTCTATTTGTTCAAAAGATTTGGGCTCCATGAAAATATAATTATTTTCATCCTCAAATAAAAAATTATGTTTTATTTCATCTAACGAGGCTTTTTCGACAGTTTCGTTAGATCGAAATCTTTCATTTAATTTTGTATTTTTGTTTACACTTTTCATTTCAACTTGTGCAAAGGCACCACCTTTTCCAGGTTTTACATGTTGAGTCTTTATAACTTGCCATAAATCATCTTTGTATTCTAAAAGCATGCCAACTCTAATTTCACTAGCATTTATTTTCATCTTAGTTTTTTAATTGCTTCTACTGGTTTAAGTTTTTTATTATTCCAAATGTAACCTGAGATAGCTAAAAAGTTCGCTTTATTCAATAGAAGTTTTTTATAATTTTCAAAATTAACACCCCCAATAGCAACTATAGGAATTTTTGTGATCTTTCTGGCTTTTTTAAGTAGATTGATTGATGCTTTAAATTTTACTTTTTTGGTTTTTGAAGAATTGAAAGCTCCGAAGGCTAAATAATTAGCTTTATTTTTTATTGCAATTTTTGCTAATCTTAATGAGTTATGACAAGTAATACCTATTATCTTATTTCCAATTAATTTTCTTGCTTTAATAATATTCATATCTTTTTGTCCTAAGTGACAGCCATCAGCATCCAATTTTTTTACAAGATAAACATCATCATTAATTAAAAATTTAACATTAAACTTTTTACATATTTTTTTAACTTTTTTTCCAATTATCAATTTTTTTTTGAAAGAAATTTTTTTAAGCCTAAGTTGAAATAGACTAACCTTATTTTGTTTTAAAACTTTTATTAAATCACTAATAAAAGACTTGTTTATTTTGCTTGGCGAGATTAAATAAATAAATTTTTTTTTATTAAATTTCAAGATCTTTAGACCATTTTCCTTGAGCAGCCAAGGTATTCATTTTTGCCCGATGGTTAAAAACCTTTTGAGTTCCTTCAATATTTTTAATGTCTTTTGACCAAAATTTTAAGGCACTTTGTTGGAGAGCTCTTCCATAAGAATAACTCATTATAAAATTAGTATCATTATGCTTATTAATTAAATTTAAGTTTTCTGTTGCTTCTATTTCAGATTGCCCACCAGATAAGAAAGCAATTCCAGGAACTTCTGAGGGAACAGAGTTTTTTAAACATTTTAATGTTAATTTTGCAACTTCTTCATTTGAAATTTTGTCTTCAGATTTATTTCCTGCCAAGATCATATTAGGCTTTAGTATAATTCCTCTTAAATCTACTTTATGTAAGATCAATTCTTCAAAACATTTTTTGATTACTTCGGAGGTTTTTTCGTAACATTCCTTTGCAGAATGCTCACCATCCATCAAAACTTCAGGCTCTACTATAGGAACCATGTTACATTCTTGAACTAGTGAAGAGTATCTTGCCAATGCATGAGCATTAGATTGTATCGACAACCTACTTGGAAAATTTTTTGTAATACTATAAACACCACGCCATTTTGTAAATTTTGCCCCAAGCTTGAAGTATTCTTTTAATCTTTCTCTTAATCCATCTAAGCCCTCTGTAATTTTTTCATCTGGAGATCCAGCCAAAACTTTTGCACCAGTATCAACTTTTATACCTGGACAAGCACCTGTTTCTGAAATTAATTCTGGAATTTTATTTTTTTTTGAGGAAACTTGTTTGATTGTTTCATCATATAGTATTACTCCCCCAATACACTCAGTCATACTTGATGCACTGAAAAGAGTTTCTCTAAATAATAATCTATTTTCTGGAGTCGATGGAACATTAACACCGTCTAATCTCTTCGTCATTGTTCCAGTGCTTTCATCAGCGGCTAAAATTCCCTTTCCATTTTCGAGAATTTTTAATGCTATATTATTTAATTCAGACATTTTAATTTAAGGCTTTTATACCAGGAAGCTCTTTTCCTTCAAGATATTCTAAAAATGCTCCACCAGCAGTTGAAACAAAGTCAAAATCTTTAATTAGATTTATTTGGTTTATTAAAGCTATTGTGTCCCCACCACCTACAACAGAGTAGATTGAACCATCTCTATTTTTTTTTGTAATTGTTTTTGCAATTTCATAACTTCCATTAGCAAAATTTGGATTTTCGAAATAACCTGCTGGACCATTCCATAGAATTGTTTTACTTATTTTAATAATATCTTTGATTTTTTTAATTGTTTTTGGGCCAATATCTAAGATTAAATCATCGTCTGTAATGTTACTTAATTCTTTGATTTTTGATTTATCGTTCATATTTTTTCCCACCAAAACATCCTCTGGGAAAATAAGTTTGCAAGAACTGTCCTCTAAAGTTTCAAAAATTTCTTTTATTTCATTTTTACAATTTTCTTCTTTAATTGATTTTCCTATATTATTACCTTTATAGCTGATAATATTGTTAGCCATTCCACCAACAATTATAATGTTATCAAATTTTGGAATTAAATTTTTAATTATTCCAATTTTTGTTGAAATCTTTGAGCCTCCAATAATACATGTAATTGGTTTTTCAATCTCTGTTGTTACTTTTTTTAGAGCATTTATTTCTGTTTTTAATTGTAAGCCAGCAAATGAAGGAAGAAATTCTGTTATTTTACATACAGATGCATGAGCTCTATGAGAGCAGGAAAATGCATCATTTACATAATAATCAGCAAAGCTAGCTAAATGTTTTGCAAAAGACTTATCATTTTCTTCCTCTTCTTTATAAAATCTGATGTTTTCTAAAAAGACTATTTGATCTAGAGGATTTTTAAATAAATCTTCTTTTTTTAAATTAAAAATATTATCATTAAATAACTTAATTTTTTTTTTAATTTTTTTCTCTAAATTTTCGCAAATTGGTTTTAGTGAAAGAATTTTATTTATCTTGCCTTTTGGTCTTCCGACATGAGAGATAATTATAATTTTTGCTTTTTTTTTAATTAAAAAATTAATAATAGGTACAATCTTGTTAATTCTGGTCTCATCAGTGATAAAACCATCTTTCAATGGAACATTTAAATCTAGTCTTAATAAAATTTTTTTTTGACTAAGATTTTCTTGATCTTTGATACTATTCATTAAGAATTTTTATGAAGATACTCAACTATATCACACATCCTATTAGAAAAACCCCATTCATTATCATACCAAGCTGAAATTTTACCCATATTTTTTCCAATTACATTTGTTAAACTCGCATCAACAATTGAAGAGGCAGGATTGTGATTAAAGTCTATGGATACAAGCTTTTCTTTGGTGATCTCAAGAATCTTATTTTTTTTACTATAGTTTTGAAATGCTGAATTAATTTTTTCAACACTTAAATCTTTTTTTGTACAAAAAATAAGCTCAACTAATGAAACATTTGGAGTAGGAACTCTCATCGCAACTCCTTCTAATTTTCCTTTAAGAGAAGGGATAATTTCACCAATCGCTTTGGAAGCACCAGTCGAAGTCGGTACTATTGATTGGCTAGCAGAACGAGCTCTTCTTGGATCTTTATGAGAATTATCCAAGATCCTTTGATCACTTGTAAACGCGTGGATTGTTGTCATAAAACCTTTTTCAATCTCAAAATTTTCATTCAAAACATGAGCAACTGGAGCAAGACAATTTGTTGTGCATGACGCAGCAGAAATTATTTTATCATTTTTTTTCAGTTCTGACTCATTTACCCCAAACACAATAGTTTTATCAGCATTTTTACAAGGAGCAGAAACAATAACTTTTTTTGCCCCGTTACTTAAGTGTGGTTCTAATTTTTCTTTAGCATTAAATTTGCCAGTGCATTCAAAAACATAATCAACATCGTATTTTTTCCAATTAATATTATTTAAATCCGTTTCTTGACTAAATGTGATTTTATTGTTGTTGATGATTAAATGGTTTTTATCAAAGCCTATGTTTGCGTTGAATTTTCCATGAATTGAATCATATTTTAATAGAGTAGAACAAATTTCAGAATTTGTTCTATTATTAATATGTTTGATCTCAATATTTTTACTATTACCCTCTATTATGGAACGAATAACCATTCTTCCTATTCTACCCATTCCATTTATTCCAATTTTTATTTTCATAATTTTTCTTTAATTCTTTTAACTATATTTTCTGTATTCAATTCAAAGTAATTGTAAATTTCTTTATATGGTGCACTTTTTCCAAATTCGTTAATCCCAAAATTTAATCCATTTGTACCGGTGTATTTTTTCCAAAAATTTGTTTCTGATGCTTCTATAGATACAACCAGGTCTGTTTCTTTTAAGATCTTATTTTTATAGTCTACGCTTTGTTGGTCAAATAATTCATGACAGGGCATTGATATTATTTTGGAATAAATGCCATCTGTGGCCAATTTATGACCTACTTCACTTGCTAAACTAGTTTCTGATCCAGTGGCTAAAATTGTTACGCTTATATTCTCCCCAGTTCTTAAAATTTCATAAGCACCAAAAGAAGATTCATTTTTAGAAGAACTTGCAAGTCTCAATGGATTAACTCCTTGTCTAGTTAAAGCGATAACACTAGGAGTTTCTTTACTTTCAAGTGCTATTTGCCAGCATTCGAAAGTTTCAATTGTATCCGAAGGTCTAAAAACATTTAAATTTGGAATAGATCTTAAACTTGTTAATTGTTCAATTGGTTGATGTGTTGGACCATCTTCACCTAACCCAATCGAGTCATGCGTAAATACATATATAACTCTTTGTTTCATCATTGCTGCTAGTCTTATCGAAGGTTTACAGTAGTCACTGAATATTAAAAATGTACCACCATAGGGAATTAAATTACTATGCAATGCTATACCATTCATTATTCCACACATTGCGTGTTCCCTAACTCCATAGTGAATATAGTTCCCAGAAAAATTACCAGGTTTAATAATTTTGTGACCTTTAGTTTTTGTATTATTTGATCCAGCCAGATCAGCTGAGCCACCAATTAAATTTGGAAGTTTTGCTACAATATTTAAAAACATTTCAGATGACTTTCTGGTTGCTATTGGTTTCGAATTTTTTAAATAGTCATTTTTTGTTTTTTCAATTAAATTCTTTAATGAGTTTAAACCTTTAATCTTAGACAGGATTTTTTTATATTTAACTTCATGTTTTTTTGCTTCTTGTGAAGCTTTTTCTCCGATTTTTTTCCATTCATTTAATAATTCGTCAGGAATCTTAAAAGGTTCATAATTCCATTTAAGTTTTTTTCTTACTAATTTTATTTCATCTTCACCCAATGGGCTTCCATGCGATGAAGCTTTGCCGCTTTTATTTGGAGATCCATAACCAATTGTTGTTTTACAAGAAATTGCAAAAGGTCTACTAGAATTTTGAGCTTTTTTAAGAGCTTTTGATATTTCTTTGTAATTATGACCATCAATCTTTAAATAATTCCAACCGTAACTTTTAAACCTTTTTTCATGATTGTCCGAAACTGCTAAATTAGTTGGACCATCAATAGAGATAGAATTATTATCAAACAACAGAATAAGATTTTTTAATTTCAAATGTCCAGCCAAGCTTAGGGCTTCATGACTTATTCCTTCCATTAGGCAACCATCGCCAGCTAGAACATAGGTTTTATGATTTATAATTTTTTTTCCAAATTTTTTTTTAAGAATTTCCTCTGCTAATGCAAATCCAACTGCATTAGATATTCCCTGTCCTAATGGTCCAGTAGTAGTTTCTATTCCTGAGCTAGGGTGAAATTCAGGATGTCCAGCACAAATTGAGTCTATCTGTCTAAATTTTTTAATATCATCTAGTGAAACACTTTTATATCCTGTTAGATATAAAAGCGAGTAAAGCAACATAGATCCGTGACCCGCTGATAGAACAAATCTGTCTCTATTTATCCAATCTGGATTTTTTGGATTAAATTTTAAAAAATCTTTAAAAAGTACTGTTGCAACATCTGCCATACCCATGGGCATTCCTGGATGTCCAGAATTGGCTTTCTGAACGGCATCAATAGACAAAAACCTAATGCAATTAGTTAATTCTCTATATAGTTTACTCAAAATTATCCTGTCTAGACTAAGAAGATTCTATTTAATAATATAGTCGTATATATATATGAATTCTCTGATCGAAAAAGAAAAAAAATTAACTATAGCATTAACTAAATTAAAAAATTTAAATCTAAAAAATCCAGATATTAAAAAGGATGTAGAAAATTTAAATAATCAAAAAAATCAATTAGAAATTGAAAAACAAGAATTAGAGAGAAAATATAAAAGTTTAGTTGATGATTATGGTAATTTAACCAAGAAATTAGATGAATTTGAAAATAAGGAAAAATTTGAAAAAAAAAAACAAATTGAGTTTTCTGAAAAAATTGATGAATTAAATCAAGAAACAGATACTTTAATTGAAGAAATTGACAAATGGCAAACGTAAGTATTAAATTTAACGGAAAAGAGTTTTTATTATCTTGCGATGATGGTCAAGAAGAACATCTAGAAGAGCTTTTAATTCATATTAATCAAAAATTTAATGATCTTAAAAATAATTTAGGAAATTTAGGAGAAAATAAACTTTTACTAATTACTGCCGTAAAAGTAATGGATGAATATTATGAAACAAAAAAAAAAGTTGAACAAAAAAAAATTGAATTAAAAGAACTTTCTAATAAGTTTAAAGAATTAAAGTCATTAATCTATGAATACAGAGATAA
>QCKW01000003.1 GCA_003215055.1 Pelagibacteraceae bacterium AG-410-N23
CAAAAATAAGTTTTTTTTTGAAAAAATGTTCTTTATCTTTATTTCGCCTGGCTAAAATGATAAAATTTTCGCTGCTTATATATAGATAAGTTTCAAATTCAGTATTACTCATTATTTACAATCACCTGATTTTCTATTCTTAAGTCAATTGTAGAAACTTCTAAAAATTTTTTATCTAATATAAATTTTGAAGCTAAATCTAAAGCTTGAACTGTCTTTAAGTTTGGCAATTTTATTAAGACTCCATTTTTCATTTTAATATCCCATCTGTTTGAATTAAAATAAAAAATTTTTTCAATTTGACTATATTTTAATTTTGATATTTCTATTTCTTTTTTAAAAGTTAAAAAATTTTTATTATCAAAATTACCAAAAACAAATGGGATATTTTTGTCAGGTTTGTTACTTTCTATTAATTTACCATTTGAACCTATAAAAAAAAAATTATTATCTTTTACAACATTTGCAATATTTTTTGCTTTTAAAATTTTTATTTCTAAAGTTTGGGGATATCTTTTAAAAACAAAATATTTTTCAACAAAATTATTTGAATTAATAATTTCATCTATAACAATTTTATCCAGAAATAATAAATTATCGAATTTCAAAAAGTCTAATTGATTTGAAATTTTTGAATTCTGAACATTGTTGAGACCATAAACTTTAATTTCATTAATCTTAAATTTATAAATCTTAGAAAATTTAAAGTTATTAACTGTTCCAAGTAAAATAAATAAAAAAAGATAAAATACAATTTTTTTACTTATTTGTTGATGCATCATCTAAAATCATTTTTAAAAGTTTAATAAATCTGATGCCATAATATGAGGCTATTTCTGGTACCAATGAGAGATTTGTCATACCCGGTTGAGTATTGATTTCTAAAAGATAGAATTTGTCTTTGTAAAATTTGAAATCTGATCTAGAAACACCTCTGCATTTAATTAATCTATGAACTTTTAATGCTAGATCCATCAAATTATTGTATTTTTTTTTACTTAATTTAACTGGAATAATATGTTTTGTTTTTGCCTTGGGATTATATTTTGCTTCGAAATCATAAAATTTTCTTTTTGGTTCTAATTCAATAGCTCCAAGCTTTTTATTATTGATAATTGCAGCTTGAATTTCTCTTCCAGGTATAAATTCTTCTATTATAATTCTTTTATAATTTTCTAATTTTTTTAAATTTTTAATAATATTTGATTTAGTACATATAAAAACATTTACACTTGATCCTTCATTAATAGGTTTTATAACCACAGGAAATTTTAATTTTTTTTGAATTTCTTTAATAATTTTAAAATTTGATTTATTAAAAAAATACTCAATAAATTTAGGAGTTAAAATTTTTTCTTTAATAAAAATTTTTTTAGATAAAACTTTATCCATTGCTAAAATTGATGATATTACTCCAGAATGGGTATAAGGTATTTTAACAGCCTCTAAAATCGTTTGAATATAACCATCTTCACCAAACTGTCCATGCAAAGCATTAAAAATTATATTAGGTTTAAATAATTTTATTTTTTTTATTAGTTCAAAATTTGGTTCTGCGGTCTTTACAATGAAACCATTTTTTTTTTAATTCTTTTGCAACTTGCCTCCCTGTATCAAGACTAATTACCCTTTCTTTAGATATTCCACCTGAAATTATTAGTATTTTTTTTCTCAAATTATTCCAATATTTTTATTTCTTTTTCTAAACTAATTCCTGTCTTCTCTAAAACTTTTTTGGATACAAATTCTATCAAATTTTTCATATCCTTAAATGATGCATTGCCTTTATTAACAAAAAAATTACAATGTTTTTCCGAAATATGAGCGTCACCAAAACTTGTATCTAAAGGTACTGATTCTTTGATGAGCTCCCATACTTTTTTGTTTGTTTGAAGAACAGGGTTTTTAAAAGTACTTCCACTAGTTTTAATCTTTGTTGGTTGATTTTTCTCTTTTTTAAACTTAAGTTTCTGTATTTCATTATTTATTTCTACCTTATTTCCTATAACACCTTTAAAAGAAGCACTTAAAAATATGAAATTTTCTGATAAATCATTTTTTCTGTAATCAAATTTAATGTCTTTCGCAGGAATAGTTACTACATTTCCAATTTTATCAATTGCTTGGACAGAGAGTAAAATATCTTTAAATTCTCTTTCAAAACAACCAGCATTCATTCTTATTCCACCACCTACTGTACCTGGAATACAAGATAAAAACTCAAATCCACTTAAACTATTTTTCATTGCAAATTCAGATAAGGTTTTATCTAAAACTGAACTGCCTGCGATCACGACATTGTCCCCAAGTAATGATATATTATTAAAATTTTTGCCTAATTTAATTACCACTCCATCGTATAAATCATCTGTTATTAATGTATTAGATCCAGCACCAATAATAAATAATCTTTCATTATTATCTAATTTTTTTAAAAATTTAATTAAACTATTTAGATTATTAGCTTTGTAAAAAACTTTTGCTTTACCACCTATATTGAACCAATTTTTTTTCTTAAGATTTTTCTCAAACTCTAAATTTTCTTCAAATTCAACTAATAACTTTTTCAACTCGTTTATTGTCATTTAATCAGTTCTGGAAGCTTTCTCATCCAACTAGAAATCGTTCCTGCCCCCATTCCTATTACTATTTTTTTTCCATACATATTTTTTTTAATAAATTTTGCCAACTGATAATTATCATCAATAATAAACAACTTCACTTTAGAATTTTTTATTATTTCTTTAGCAAAATTTACATAACTAAATCCTAACTTTATTTTTTCTCCAGCAGTATATACGGGACATAAAATAACTACATCAGCATTCTTAAAAGCAAATGAAAAATCTCTTCTTAAATCTTTTAGTCTTGAAATTCGATGAGGTTGAAATACGCAAACTTTTTCATAACCTTTGTAAACTTTATTAACTCCTTCAAGAACAACTTTGATTTCTGTTGGATGGTGGGCATAATCGTCATAAAAATCTATACCATTATAACTAAAAATTTTATTAAATCTTCTTTGAACTCCTTTGAAACTTTTTAAACCCTCTTTAATATCTGTAAATGATATTCCTATAGTCATTGAAACAGCAGCTGCAGCAGCAGAATTCTTAACATTGTGAATACCTAATAATGGAATTCTAATCTTTTTAAGGATCATTTTTTTTTTATTTGGAATATTAATTTGAAGATCAAACTCAGAATAATTCTTGTTTTGTTTAATATTCTTTATCCAGAAATTAGATTTTATATTGGTTCCATAAGTAATAATATTTTTATTCTTAATAAATTTGATAAGTTCATTATTAGTTTTATCGTCAATACAAATAAATACTTTTCCGAAAGAAGGTGCTTTTTCAATAAATTGAATAAAATAATTTTTTAAATGACTCATGGACTTATAAAAATCCATGTGTTCTCTATCTATATTTGTTATTATTGAATATGCTGGTGGTATATGTACAAAACTTCCATCAGACTCATCAGCCTCCAATATTGACCAATCACTTTTACCTAATTTGGCAGTATTTTTAATTGAATTAATTACTCCACCATTAATTATTGTTGGATCAAGTTTTGTTTTTTGAAAAATTGAAGCTATTAAAGAGGTTGTAGTTGTTTTGCCATGAGAACCAACTACAACTATATTTTTCATCAGAGAGACTATGTGTGCTAACATTTTTCCCCTTGTGATAATTGGTAAATTTTTCCTTTTAGCCTCTAAAATTTCTGGATTATTTTTTTTGATTGCTGATGAAACTACTATGATTGTAGCATTCTTTAAATTTTGTTTTTTATGACCAATAAATATTTTTATTTTTTCTTTTTTAAGCCTCTCAATATTTTTATTAAATGATAAATCACTTCCTTGAACTTTAAAACCTTTGCCTTTCATGATCATTGAAAGACCACTCATTCCTATCCCACCTATGCCTACAAAATGTATTATTTCTGTTTTTGCTAATTCAATTTTCATTGATAATTTCTAATATTTTTTGATTAACATTAATCCATGTATTTTGGTAATTTAATTTTTTTAAATTTTCCTTTTTATTCAGATAATCACCTTTTTTGTCTAAAATACTTTTTAAAATTTCTTGAATTTGTTCCTCAAAATTTTTTTGGTCAACCATCCAGCAGCAATCTTTATTTTTAAAAAAGTAAGCGTTTTCATATTGATGATTATCTTTAGCTGTTGGCAATGGAACTGTAATAAATGGAACATTTAAAACTGATAATTCTGCTAATGTTGAGGCGCCTGCTCGTGTAATGCAAAGATCTGACTGAGATATTATCTTTTCAAAATTTTGTGTAAAACTAAAAATTTTATTCTCAATATTATTTTCTTTATAAAAATTAGCCAAATAAGAAATATTTTTTTTATTTGTTTGTTGAACAATTTTTATTGAATTTTTTTTTGATAAATTAACAATTATATTCTTTAATTTATTATCAAAAATTTTTGCTCCTTGACTACCTCCAACCACAAGAATGGTAAACTTATCTGTAATTTTTTTTTGAGATTTAAGATAATAAATTTTTTCTTTAACTAAGGGATTTATAACTATTTTTTTATCTTGATATTTGTCTGGAAAATTTTTAATCTTTTTTGAGTAACAAAAAATTTTAGTGCAAGATTTTAAAAAAAATTTATTTGCACGGCCTAAAACATGATTTGGTTCTAAAAGGTATAATTCCAACTTTAGTACTCTTGCAGCTAAAATTAATGGGAGTGACATGTATCCACCAGTAGAAAAAATTTTTTTTATTTTTTTCTTTTTTAAGAAAATAAAGAGACTTAAAACTTAAAAATAAAATTATAATAAGATTAATAGGTAATAATAAAAAGTTACTTAGTTTAGGAGTATCAATAATCTCGAATTGATAATTATTTTTATCCAAATATTTTAAACCTCTTTTATCAATTGAAATTATCACTCTATTTTGTTGAGCAAGATGCTCATAAAGAATTGTGGCTGGTATAACGTGACCGCCTGAGCCTCCCGTAGAAATTAGCAAAGAATTTTTCATTTAAATAATTTTTCTTTTTGTTAGATTCAAAATTATACCTGATAATATAGAAATACTTATTATGGAAGATCCTCCGTAACTTATAAACGGAAGGGTCATTCCTGTTGTCGGAAATAACCTAATATTTACACCTATGTGAATCATTGATTGCATTAAAATAAGACTGCCACATCCTACTAAAACTAACTTAGTTTTTTCTTCATTAACTAAATAAACTTTTTTAAAAATTGAGTAAATAAATACTAAAAATAATAATAAAATTAAAATTATGGCAATTACACCAAATTCCTCTGAAATTACTGAAATTATATAATCTGTGTGAGCCTCAGGAACTCTATTTTTCAAAGTTCCCTCACCAATTCCTTTACCAAAAAAACCTCCACTTAATATTGACTCTAAAGCTTTATCCGATTGAAAATTATGAGAACCAGCTTCAGAGTTAAAAAAAGAAATCAATCTATTTTTGATGTATTCAAATTTTTCAATAAAAAAAATCAGGTAAAAAAAAACGAAAATTAAAGATAAAAATAAAATTACTAAAAAAATTATACTTATACCTGAGGTAAAAATTATAACTGACCAACTGAAAAAGACCAACAGTGTTTGCCCAATGTCAGGCTGAATAACTAAAAGTAAAGCAACACTAAGAGTTGTTAAAAAAGAAATTAGATATTTTATGTAAATATTACTATATTTTTGACTACATAAAATTGAACTAATAAAGATTATTAAAAATGGTTTTACCAATTCAATAGGTTGAAATCTTGGTAAAAAAAACAAATTTATCCATCTCCTTGATCCTTTGACTTCAATTCCAATAAAAGGAACCAAGAATAAAAAAATTAAAGATAGAAAAAAAATAATTATAGAAAAATTAAATAGTTTTTTTTGATCCATGGATGAAAGGACAAACATAACTGTCAATCCTAAAAAAATAAAAAATAAATGCTTAAAAAAAAATGAGTAATCGTTTGTATCTAGTTTATCTGATGCAATTAAAGATGTGGATACTAATGAAAAAAAAAGTCCTATAAAAAACAATAAAATTATTATTGTAAATATGAATTTATCAATATTTTTCCACCATTTATAATAATAGCTATATATATTTTTTTTATATTCCATTTAAAAACTTTTTAATTAATCTATTAAAATAAAGACCTCTATCCTCAAAATTCTTAAAACTGTCAAATGAAGCTGCACAAGGACTAAATAGTATCGTATTAGTATTTAATTTTTCATTTTTAATTAAGCTAAAAATATCTTTTAGAGCATCATTTAAATTATTAAAATTTTTAGTTTTAACTTTTTTTTTTAACTCTTTGTTAAAAAATTTTTTATCTTTTCCGTAAATAAAAGCACTAACATTATTTAAATCTTTTTTTTCAAGTTTAAATTTATCACCCTTTTTAAAAATTCCTCCAACTAACCAAAAAATATTTTGATTTGCTTTGAGAATACTTGTACTTGATGAAAAACTTGTTGATTTAGAATCGTTTATTATGATTAAATTTTTTTTTTTAAAGATAATCTGTTGACGATATTTTAACCCTTTAAATTTTTCTATTGTTTTAAATAATAAATTTTTTTTAAGTTTTAATTTTTTTGAAATTGCTATAACAAAAGATAAATTTTCCTTATTTGAATTGCTTAAAAAATAATTATTTTTAATTTTTTTTAAAAATTTGTAGAATTTTTTTGTATCGACTTTTACAATTTTAGATTTAAATTTTTTGGATTTTAGTTTTTTATTAATTAAATCATCATCTTTTTTAACATAAGCAAAACATGTCTTTGTTTGAGACTCTAATAATTTAAACTTTGCATTTATATAATTTTTTAAACTTTTGTGTCTTTCAATATGATCTGAACTTAAGTTAAGAATCATTGCATATTTAGAGCTGAATATTTTACTGTAATCTAATTGATAAGAAGAGGCCTCTATAACAAAAATTGTTTTTTTTGTAATTTTTTTTTCTAATAAAATAGGGTTACCAATATTTCCAGTAAGTCTTACATCTTTTTTTTGATCCAAAAGAACATTATGTAAAATTTTCGCTGTTGTTGATTTCCCGTTTGTACCAGTAATTGTAATACTGTTATTTTTATAAAATGAATAAAATATATCTAAATCTGTATAAATTTTTGAAAAGTTTTTTTTTAAAAAACTGGTTAATTTACATTTTGAAATATCAATTCCAGGACTAATAATTATCTTATCAAATTTAATTTTTGTTATATCACTGAATGTTATTTGTTTATGATTAAAGTTTAAGTTTTTTTTTTTATTATCATCAAATATATAAACTTTAGATATATTCTTTAAAAATTTGTAAGATGAAATTCCGCTCTTTCCTAGACCATAAATTAATATTTTTTTTCCAAAAAAAATATTTTTGTTTATTCTCATTATCTTAATTTTAAAGTAGCTAAACCTATCATTGCTAAGATTATCGAAATAATCCAAAATCTAATAACAACAGTGGACTCTGGCCAACCTTTTTTTTCAAAGTGATGATGTATCGGTGCCATCCTAAAAATTCTTTTACCGGTTAGTTTGTATGAAATTACCTGAACCATAACCGAAATTGCTTCTAGAACAAATAATCCTCCTGTTATGGCTAATACAATTTCGTGCTTAGTTATAATACCCACAGCACCTAAAGCTCCTCCTAAAGATAATGAGCCTGTGTCGCCCATAAAAATTTTAGCAGGAGGTGCATTGAACCATAAAAAACCCAAACACGAGCCTATAATAGCTCCACAAAAAATTGAGATTTCTCCAGTCCCTTCAATATAAGGAATTTGTAAATAATCAGAAAATACAATATTTCCAGTTACATAACTAATGAATGCAAAACAAGCTGCAACCAATATTACTGGCACGGTAGCCAAACCATCTAGACCATCTGTTAGATTAACAGCATTAGATGAACCCACAATTACAAATATAGCAAACGGAATAAAAAACCATCCAAGATTTATTATTAAATTTTTAAAAAATGGAAAATATAAATTGGTTATATCTGGGTAATCTATAGAACTAACATAAATAACAATTCCTATAATTGCTAATACAATTTGTAGAATTATTTTAAACTTTGATGAAATTCCTGTAGAATTGCTTTGTTTGATTTTTTTGTAATCATCAAGGGCTCCAAGTAATCCAAAAGAAATTGCAATATATAAACAGAACAAAATATTAATATTAGATAAATCTCCCCAACACAATACTGAAATTAACAAAGCTAATAAAATAATAACTCCACCCATTGTTGGTGTTCCAATTTTTTTTATAATATGATCTTTAGGACCATCATCACGGATAGGATTCAAAATTTTTTGGTTTGAAAAAAATTTTATAAATGGCCCTCCAATTATTAAAACTATCACCAAAGATGTAAACACCGATAATCCAGTTCTAAATGTCAAATACTTAAAAACATTTAAAAATCCGAAAGCATCAACATAATTTAATAAAAATTGATATAACATTAAATTGTTCCTTTTAAATTTTTTACTACCATATTAAAACCTGTAGCGTTTGAGGCTTTGATCATCAAATAATCATTATTATTTAATTCATTTTTAATCAATTCAATAATTTGATTATTATTATGTAAAATTCTTCCCTTTTTTGATTTTGATAGGTTTTTAAATATAGAAGCGATATTTTTTCCTCTTACAAAAACTTTATCTATTTTTGCTTTATTTATAAACGGAACAACTGAATCGTGAAGTTTTTTTGAATGTTTTCCTAGCTCCAACATATCGCCAAGCAAAAGATATTTTTTTGATTTATTTGTTTTAATTTTTTCAAAATTTGAAATTGCAGATTTTAAAGAAAGAGGATTTGAATTATAACTCTCATCAATAAGGTTGATACGTTTATTTTTAATCTTTATTCTTGAAAAATCTCCCCTTCCTTCAGGAATTTTGAAATTTAAAAAAATTCTGTTATCCAAATTAAGTACATTTAAATGAACACTCATCACTGCTATAGCAGCAAGAATATTGTATATGCTGCTTTTAAAGTTATTGGCGATTAAAAAAGATTTTTTTAAGTTTTTAGATTTTATAGTTATCTTGAAATAGATTTTATCTCTTTTAATATTTAAAAGTTTAATATCTGATTTTTTATTTTTGATTCCAAAAGTTATTATATTTAATCTTTTTTCATCGGCTATTTTTTTATGTAATTTATAGAAATTGTCATCAGCATTTAAAATGATATAACCTCCTTGATTCGTATTATTCATTATTTCTGCTTTTGCCAAAGCAATATGTTTTATACTCTTAAAGTTTTTTGCATGTGCATAATTAATATTTGTAATGACACTGATATTTGGTTTTATTATATTACTTAAATTATCTATCTCCCCTTTTTTATCCATCCCTACTTCTAAAATTCCATAATCATCATTAGGATTTAGGTTTAAAAGGCTCAAAGGGACTCCATATTTGTTATTATAAGATTTTGGTGAAATACTTACTTTAAAAATTTTTTTTAAAGTGTTTCCTAATAATTCTTTAAGCGTAGTTTTTCCACAACTCCCAGTTATTGCAACAATTTTTGTATCAATGTTTTTTCTAAAGATTGAGGAAGTTTTAGTTAAAAATTTCAATGTGTTTTCAACCTTGATCTGATTTTTTTTAATAAATTTATTTTGAATTTTATTTACGATAGCAGCTGATGCTTTTTTTTTAAATGATTGTTCAACAAATTTATTTCCATCATTTTTTTTTCCTTTAATGGCAAAAAAAATATCATTTTTTTTTACTTCTTTTGAATTAATTCTTGCTTTTTTAAAAGGTATTATAGAAGGTAATTTTTTATTAGAAGATAGCTCGTTAATTACATTGACTTTTAAATTATTTGATAAATTTAAATTTTTAGACTTTATTGACTTTAAGATAATCTTTTTATCTGAAAAAAAAGTTTTGTGTTTACCAAAGTCTTGCATAGTTTCATGCCCTTTTCCTGCTACAAGTAAAATTTCTCCTGTCTTAAGATTTTTGATTGCTTCAGATATTGCTTTTGCTCTGTTAGGTATTTCCTTAATTCTTTTTCCTTTTTTTATTCCTTTTTTTATATCTCTTCTTATTTTATGAGAATTTTCAAATCTTGGATTATCATCAGTCAAATAGATTTCATCTGAATATTCAAAAGCAATTTTACCCATTTTTGATCTTTTATCTTGATCTCTATTACCACCACATCCAAATAGTAAAGAAATTTTTGTATTAGGAAATTGTTCTCTTAAATTAAATAAGCATGTTTTTAAAGCATCTGGGGTATGCGCATAATCTAGAATAACCTTTGCTCGATTTTTAATTTTACCAATTTTTTCAAATCTTCCATTAACAGGCTTTATTTTTGGTAAAATTTTCCAAATCTTATTAATATCTAAATTACTTCTCTCTGCAGCAATAATAGCCATAAATAAATTTTTTAATTGAATTTTTCCAATCAAATTCAAAATTAAATCTTTCACTTTATTATTGTGTCTAATTTTTAATAACTGACTTTCTCCCTTAAAAGAATGAGATAAAATTTTAAATTTGCCATTATTGTTATTTAATGTTTGTAATTTTAAATTTTTATTTATTGCAATCTTTTTAATTTTTTTAAATTCAGGTATTTTTTCATCAGTAATTATATACCCTCTTTTTTTTATAAGTTTTTCAAATAAATAGAGTTTTGCCTTAAGATAACTTTTTAAATCTTTATGATAATCTAAATGGTCTTGGGACAAGTTTGTAAATATTCCTATATTAAAATTTAAACCATCTAGTCTATTTTGTTTCAGGCCATGACTTGAAGCCTCCATTATTACATTATCTATTTTTTGTCTTTTGAGTTTTCTTAATATTTTACTTAATTGTATTGGGTCAGCTGTTGTGTTTGCTAAATTAAAATTTTTAGTATTTGACTTAACACCCAATGTACCGATTGAAGCAACTTTTTTATTATTCAATTTTAATATTTGGTGATAAAAGTCAGCAATTGAAGATTTTCCATTAGTACCTGTTACAGCAACAAGATTTTTTGATTTTTCATTGTGAATTCTAAATGATATCTCTGCTAATAATTTTCGAATATTTTTAGTGGTAATATATAAAATTCCATTTTTAAATTCTTTAAATTTTTTTTCAGTAACAATTACTTTAGAACCTCTTTTAATCGCATCTTTTACAAAATTATTTCCATCTATTTTATTACCTTTGATTGCAAAGAAAATATTATTTTTTTTTATTTTTTTACTATCAAAAGAAATACCTGAAAAAAAATTTCTATTATATTTTTTACTAACCTGAGGAAAATAATCCTTGAGCTGCATATTCTAATTAACCTCACTATATTTTGTGGCTAAAATAGGCCCAATTTTTTCAATAATGTGTCCTGCTGTTTCTACACTGTTCCATCCTGCAGTATTTCTTGGACTTCCCTTCAATTTAAAATTTGATCCATCTCTGTATGTGTAAATATAATCCTCATTAATTTGAGGTTCATCCAACATTACTGCTAATATGAATTTTGGTCTAGTTGTAGGAAAAATTGATACAAAAGTATTTATTTTTTTTTTTGTATAATTTCCATCTAAACTTTTATTAGCTGTACCTGTTTTTCCTCCAATTTCATAACCATCAACATTAGCTAAATTAGCGGTACCCTCTTTGGTTGCTACAATTTTTCTCAATATTGGTAAAATTTTTTTGGAAACTTCTTCATCTAAGATTTTTTGTTTAATAATCTCTTTGTTTTTTTTAATCAAAAAAGGATTAATTTCGAAACCACCATTGACTATTATAGAGTATGCTTTTACCACTTGAAGTAATGTAGTTGTAATACCATGGCCAAATGAAGCAGTTGCAAGTGGACATTTTCCCCAATTAAATTTAATCGGTCTTCCAACCTCCTCGATCTCAAAATCAATTTTATCTAAAACACCAATTTTTGAAAGAAATGATCTAAATTTTTGCTCTCCTACTTTTTGGCCAATTCTTACAGAACCAATGTTTCCAGATCTTATTAAAATTTGTTCAACAGTTAAGTCTGCTGGTATTTTATCGTCATATTCTCTTATTCGAAATCCTGCACATGATAATGATTTTGGTAAATCAATTAATTCTGAATTAGGTTCAATAATTTTTTCATTAAAGGCTGCGGCTAAGGTAAATGTTTTAAAGACAGACCCAAATTCATACACTCCTTTTGTTGCTTTATTTATGAAATTTACATCTGTAATTTTTGCTCTTTTATTGAGATCAAAATCTGGTAAAGAAATTAAAGAAATAATTTCTCCGTTATTTACGTTCATTAGAATAGCGGCGCTACCCTTAGTCCTAAAGATTTTATCAAATTTAATAAGCTCTTCTCTTATTAGAAATTGAATATCTTTATCAACAGTTAATTGGATAGGTTCATTGTTATTTTTAAGATTATAATCTTGTGATTTTTCTAATCCCGATATACCCAAATTATCATTATCAATTTGTCCAATTATGTGACTAAATAAATTTTTCTGTGGATAAATTCTTAATAAACTTTCCCTAGTTTCTATAGATTTATCACCAAGTTGCATTAATTTTTCATAATTTTCTTCAGAAATTTTTTTTTCAATATAAAAAAATTTTCCCTTAGCAATTCTTTTTTTAATTTCAGAATAATCTTTTTTTGGAAAAATAAGTTTTAAATTTAAAATTAATCTTTCTTTATCAATAATCTTAGAGGGACTTATGCCAATATCTATTGAATTAACAGATTTACTCAAATAATTTCCTTCTCGATCAAGAATATCTGCTCTGTACAATTTGTTTAGTTGTTTTGTTTTTTTTTTTACTATTTCATCATTTGATTTTCTTGAACCAAGGTGTGTCAAATGAATAGTAAAAATTAAAGAAATAATAAAAAAAATAAAAAAAATAAAAGATATTCTATTAAATGTAATATTTAACTTAGTCCTGCTTTTACTTAACGAGAAACTGCTTTCTTGATCTTCTAAAATAATTTTAGAATTTTTATCACTCATCATTTGTGGTAATCTTTTTTATACCTAACTTGTTTGAAATGTTTTTTATATTTTTTATGTCTTTTTTATCTAACACATCCTCAAAATATTGCTTTTGAAGTTTAATCAATCTTTCAGACGAACTTAAATAATTATATTCCAACTTAGTATTTTCTAATTCTTTTTTAAATAATCTTAAATTTTCCTGAGAGACATAAATTTTATCCTCTATTTTTTTAGTTGAATTTTTTATATAAGCTGTAAAAGTTATTAATGTAAGAATTAAAATAATTATTGAAAATTTCTTCATAACTTATTCCCAATATTTTCAATTTCTATTAATGAATTAAATTTATCAAACACATCAGTGTCAAATTCAAATACATCCTTCGTTTTAACTATATATCTTAATTTAGCAGATCTTGATCTTACATTTTCATTGATCTCTTTTTTGGAGGGAATAATTGGTTTTTTGATTAAATTTTTAAAAATTTTATCTGGCTCATCCATTATTGGTAGATAGCGTGATATACTCTTATTTTCTGTCAGACTTTTAAAAAAATATTTGACTATTCTATCTTCTATTG
Organism: Pelagibacteraceae bacterium AG-410-N23; assembly: GCA_003215055.1. GTDB lineage: Bacteria > Pseudomonadota > Alphaproteobacteria > Pelagibacterales > Pelagibacteraceae > Pelagibacter. The sequence goes on from QCKW01000003.1 coordinate 13,634, forward strand.
AATGAAAAGTTACTACAATTAAAAATCCATCTTTTTTTAAAATTTTTGATGCAAATACTAATCCTTTAATTAATTCTGTAATTTCTTTATTTACAAACATCCTGAGTGCTTGAAAAACTTTTGTAGCACTATGAATTTTAAAATTTTTTTTTTTTTTAATGCTCTCAATTAATTCAACCAAATTTTTAGTATCAATTTTTTTTTGTAATCTTTCTTTGGTTATTTTTTGAGCTATTTTTTTTGCATCTATATCTTCTCCAAAAAATTTTATTATGTTCTCTAATTCTTTAACATTTAATTGGTTAATTGCATCTTTTGCAGAAAAGTCATTTAGACCAAGTCTCATATTCAGCTCACCGGTTGAATTAAAAGAAAGTCCTCTTGATAAATCTTTAATTTGTTTGAGTGAATAACCTAAATCAAATATTATTCCTCTAACATTTTCTTTTTTTAATTTAAGATCATTTAATTGACTAAATTTTTTATTCTTAAATAAAAATCTACTTTGATATTTACTTGAAATTTTGTCTGCTATTTTTTTTGTATTATTGTCTCTATCTAAAGCTATAACTCTTGTATTTTCGTAACTTAAAATTTTTTTTGTATACCCACCTTGACCAAAGGTACAATCAATAAATGTGCCACCATGTTGAGGGGAAATAATGCTAATAATTTCGTTTAGCAGTACCGGATAATGTTTTGAAGTATCCAATACCATGGTGGCGTCCATTTATTTTCTTGAAGACCATTAATTTTTTTGTCTTCTCAAAAATGCAGGAATTTCCAAATCATCCTCTTCATCTTGAGATGAATTTAAAAAATTTTCAGAATCTGAGTTATGATCAGAACTAAATAGGTCTGGCTCATCTACATCGACACCAAATTCCTTAAGATCATTTGATATTTTATCTTTTATTTCTGATCCGTTTATTACTTCCTGAGAAAATGATTTCTCCTCTTCGCTTGAGGTATTTTCAACAATATTCTCAATTTCTTGGTTTCTTAGTAACTCCTCATGATATTGATTATTCACTTGTTCTACAGTTTGATTTGTTGTCGTATTATTAATTTCTTCTGAAACAACCTCACTTTCAAGTTTAAGCGCATTTGCACCGTGAGAGACTGGTGATGTATTGTTGTTTGAGAAATTAAAAGATGATGTTGAACCAAGATTAGAAAAATCTGAATAACCTGTGTTTCGATTTTGAATCCTATGAACCATATTTACAACTGATTTCGACTCAGGCTGTTGGTTGTCTAAAGAAGTTGCAACAATTGAAACCCTGATTTTGCCATCAAGGTTTGTATCTTTTATTGCCCCAATTATAACCTCAGCATCAGCTTCTACTTCGGATCTAATTTTATGAACAATTTCGTCTACTTCAAATAATTTTAAATCTTGGCCACCAGTGATGTTTACTAATAAACCTTTTGCACCTTTTAAAGTGTAGTCATCAATCAAAGGATTGCTTATAGCCATTTCAGTAGCTTTCATCGCCCTACCTTCTCCTTCAGCTTCCCCAGTTCCCATCATTGCTTTTCCCATTGATGCCATCACAGTTTCAACATCAGCAAAATCAAGATTTACAATTCCTGGTCTTACCATTAAATCTGTTACACTTTGAACTCCATGCATTAAAACATTATTTGAAAGTTTAAAAGACTCTTCAAAAGTAGTTTGTTCATTCGCAATTTTAAATAAGTTTTGATTTGGAATAACAATTATTGTATCTACATGTTTTCTTAATTCCTCAAGTCCAATTTGACCTCTTCTCATTCTAGATGGACCTTCATATAAAAAAGGTAGAGTAACAACTCCAACTGTCAAAATATTCAATTCTTTAGCAGCTCTAGCAATTACATGTGCAGCTCCAGTGCCTGTACCACCTCCCATTCCAGCAGCAATAAAAACCATGTTAGCTCCTTGAAGAATATTAATAATTTCATTTAAAGACTCATCAGCAGCAGCTTGGCCAATATCAAGTTTTGCACCAGCTCCTAAACCTTTTGTTAGGTTTAGACCTATTTGAATTTTTGATTTTGCTTTACTATGTTTTAGATCTTGTGCATCAGTATTTACAGCTATAAATTCAACACCCTCCATTCCATTATCTATCATTTCATTAATAGCATTTCCTCCAGCTCCACCAACTCCCATAACTAGAAGTCTTGGTTGTAATTCTTTTATTTCTGGTACTTTAAAGTTTATTGTCATTTTATTATCCCCCTCATTATTTGTTAAGTTGATGCTCCCATTTAAGGCTCGCACGATTTATGTTTGCTTTTTTTCTTGCATTCACCTTAAATTTTTCAAAAGTTGTTGGCTCCCAAATTTGAAATGTTTTACCTTGTCCAACAAACAACATGCTATTTTTAATTTTTGCATGTTTTAATAATTTTGAAGTAAGTGAAATTCTTCCTTCACTATCAAATTGTAAATTTATACTTTCAGATAAAACTGATGTTGCAAAATAATCTCTTTTTTCCTCAAAAGGGCTCAAAGTATCAATTGTGTTTGAAATTTTTTCAATCCTATCTTGCGGCCATGCTTCTATTGATTGGTTATTAAATGATGGATAGCAAATCACTCCATTATAACCTAAGTTGGATAAATAAGATCTATAACTAGCAGGCACTGACACCCTTCCTTTTTTGTCCAATTTGTTTTCGTAGGTCGATAAAAACATAAACCATAAATCTCTATATATCCCTATATGGGAATTTATGGGATATTATGGGTTTTTACGAAGAGAGTCAATACATACAATCTATAATTTAATTCATATAAAAAGCTTATAAAAAAAGTGAGTCAAAACGAGAACATTTAATTATGAGGAATATTGCCAGATAAACTATAAGCCGGGTTCTGTCATTTAAACTTATCATTTGTCTAGGCTTAAGATCACTCTTAAGCTCAAGCAACTAACCCTGATGACTAGCCAAGAATTGCTTTTAGTTTTACAACAATGTCATCTCTACTTAGTCTTGCTCCCAGTGGGGTTTTCCAGCGTTCATTGTTACCAATAGAACCGGTGTGCTCTTACCACACCTTTTCACCCTTGCCATGTTATGGCGGTTTATTTTCTGTGGCACTATCCCTAGGGTTGCCCCCGCCAGGTGTTACCTGGCACTGTATTCTTGCAGAGTCCGGACTTTCCTCTTTAATAATTAATCAAAGCGATAAGTCATTTATCTGGCAGTAACATTCTAGTTAAAAATAATAGAAAAACAACATATTTTATAAGATTAAAATATGTTTCTACTGATAAATAGACACTCTTTATCTATAATTCCATTTACTAAACTTTGTCTAAATCTTCTCTGAAAGGATATCGTTAATATACGTTTGTTATAATTTGATTTAGATGATTTGATTTTGTTATATCCAATTTTGTATAAATTCCTTAAAAATTCCTTCTCCTCTACTGAATTAAGTCTGATCAATCTTTTTTTTTTAAGTTTATTTTCATTTAAATTGTGCCAATTTGCTAAATGTGATTTTGCCAAAATTTTCCATGGAAATTTTTCTCCAGGATCTTTTTTACGATCAGGTGAAATATCTGAATGTCCCAAAATGTTTTTAAGATTAATTCTATATTCATTTATTAATTTCTTAATTAATTTTCTCAATGAATGAATTTGTGCTACTTTGTAATTTTCATTAAAATGATCATGACCAGAATTTTGTATCTCTATTCCAATTGAATATTTATTTAAAGATTTAAAACTTTTCCAACTTGATATTCCAGCATGCCAAGCCTCATATAAATCCGGAACCAAATTCAGTATATTGCCATTTTTTTTTATAAAATAATGCGCACTTACATTTGATTTTTCATCACATAATTTTTTTATGGCAGATGATTCTTTTTTCATCCCTGTGTAATGTAAAATTATAAATTTGATGTTTTGTTTTGATCTTTTGGGTAAGTTGAAATTAGGAGAATAATTATTTGTTATTTTAAGCCACATTTAAGCTTTATTTTTGATTAATTCTTAATTTACATTGTTGTAATCTATAATATAAAACGAGTTAAATGATTAAAAAATTTGTATTTATTATAATTACAACCTGTGCGCTAACACTTGGTGTGAATGCTGCTTCTGATGGAGACTTAATTCTAAAAAAAAATGACCCTAGGGAAATTAAGGACTGTTCTGAAACTTTTAATAGAGCTTCATTTGCATTAAACCAAGGATTAGATAAAGTTATATTCAAACCAATCGCAAGTGCTTATAGAATTTTACCCTCTCCAGTTAAAACAGGGGTAAGTAATTCTTTAGAAAATTTATCTAACCTTGTCACTATACCCAACAACATACTTCAAGGAGACTTAGCTTCAGCAGGAGCTAATACAGGAAGATTTTTAATTAATTCAACAATCGGATTACTTGGATTGATCGATGTTGCAGAAGCTGTTGGATTACCAAAAAATGAAAAAGAAGATTACGGACAATCCTTAGCAGTAGCTGGAGTTGGTCCAGGTTGTTACATCGTATTACCTGTTTTAGGCCCTAGCACCTCAAGAGATGCTTTAGCATCTACTTTTAATTTTATGGGTGGTGACGCTTGGTATAATGTAACTGTACGTAATGATACACAATATTTTAGTGAACCAGACTTTTACGCAAGTAAAGTTGGTAGTGGTGTTGATTTTAGAGCTAAAAATTATGATGGCATTGAAAATTTAAAAAAAAATTCATTAGATTTTTATGCATCAGTAAAAAGTTTATACTTACAAGATAGACAACAAAAAATTCTTAATTCTAAAAAAATAATTAACACCCAGAATGATAGTGACTGGGAAGAGATCGAAAGCCAATAGATATTTAAGATAAATGAAAAAAAGTAAATTTTTTTTTATTATTTTTGTTTTTTTTTCTAGTTTAGTAAATCTAAATGCGATTGAGCCTGATGTATTTGTTCAATCGACAGTTAATAGAGCATCCAAAATACTCTCTGAGGATATTTCTAAAGATTTAAAAATAAATGAATTAAAAAAAATAGCACTTGAAACTGTAGATATTAGAGGAATAGGGCTTTATACTTTAGGACCAATAAGAAAAAGTCTTAATGATGAGCAAAAAAAAAATTATAGTATTCTTTTCAAAGACTATTTTTTAAAAACATTCTCAAGCCGATTAGCTGAATATACAAATCCTGAAATTGATGTTTTCAATAAAGAAGTATTGAATGAAAATTATACGATTGTTAATAGTATTTTGAAAGGAACGACTGAAAGACCAGAAATAAAAATTGATTGGAGAATTTATACCAAAGATAAAGATAACCCTGTTATTAGGGATTTAATTATTGAGGGTTTAAGTTTAGCAAGAACTCAAAAAGAGGAATTCGCATCAATTTTAAATTCAAATGATGGTGACATAAATGCCTTGTTTGAGGCATTAAAGCAATTTTCAAATTAATGAATTTAAATTATCGTTGGTGGGCCCGCCTGGACTCGAACCAGGGACCCCGCCATTATGAGTGGTGTGCTCTAACCAACTGAGCTACGGGCCCTTTAATAAATTTAGTTTTTATACCATTAAAAAAGTTAATCAAGAAAGAAACTTTTGAAAAGTATGCGTAAATTAATTAATTAAATATCTAGGTTCATTTCCAGTTATGCAAGATAAAATTAACCTAAGTGTATTAACATTATGAAAATTAACATCATTTGTTAACTTACAATCATTTATTTTTATAAGATTAAAAATTTTTTTTTTATCTTGTTCATGATTTTTAGACAATTTCCAATTATGATCACTTTGAAAAATTACAATTGCATTAGGATCAAACTTTGCAAGATAATTTATCAAGTTTTCTACTCTTTTTAAAACACATAAATATGACGACTCATACCCTTTTAAATTTTTTTCTCCCTCATAGAATTTATAAGAACAATCTTTATTAGTAACGTATGGCCAGTGAGGAGACATATGATGTATGAAATAAAAAGTAGCTTTATCATTAAAATTATCACTCTTTTCTAAATGATTAATCAATCTTCCTATTCCATTATTTAATTTGAAAAAAAAATTTTTGTTATAATCAAAATTAAATATATGTCCAAAGTTTATTATTGTTTGAATTAAAGGTGTTTGTCGAAAAAAATTTATATATAAGTAAGTATCTATTATTGGATTTTTTTTTTTATCTAAACAATATTTTAAATTATATTTTGGACAATAAGCAAAAAAATTTCCAATCCACTTAAAATCATATCCAAGATTATCAAGGTTATATATAAGATCTGGTTTAAATTTACTCCTCATAACCACTGGAAAAGGAATTTTAGAACTTTTTTCAGATACATTATTTAAATAAAACATAGAGGATAGGCTATAAGTAGTATTGCTATGGAGACTTTCGGTCCCTTCGATATACAAAAAACCTTTCTTTTTAACATTTTGCAAATAGTCTTGTAAATTTTTTTTATAAAATTTTTCAAAATCCTCAATGGGTTGCATTCCATCTAAAATTAAATAATAAATATTATTTTTTTTTAATTTAAGGTTATCTTCAAAAATTATTTCAGGAGTATAAATATCTTTTTCTTTAACTATTTTTTCATAATTTATTATTTGGAATATCGTAAATAGAAAAGATAAAGAGAAAAAAAGAAAAAAAAATCTTAATAAAAAAATATTTTTCTTTAAAATGTAAATTGAAAAAAAAATTATAAATAAAATAAGAATGGCTAAACTTAATTCTGAAGAAATTTTCACAACAAAATCATCATTATTAAACAAATTATTTATGTATAATTTTAAAAAATTGTGATTAAAGAGAAGCCAGAAAATTAATGTACTAACTAATATTTTATCAAGTAAATTTTTTTTTAAATTAAATCGGTTTAATATTACCGAAAAAAAAATGACGAAAATTGCTAGAAAAAAAATTAAGTAATAAAAGCTTTTTCCAATAACAACATCTATTTCCTGTATATTATTTAGGATAAACTGTATAAAAGGCAAACTAAAAATAATTATTGATAAATATAATGTTTTTAAATTATTTTTGATTTCCATAAGTAAGAAAATTCTTATTGTGTTAATAGTATAATATATATAGATATTATTTATTAAAATAAATATTTTAAGCTAATGATTAAAATTCTTTGTAAAATTGGTTTTGTATTTTTTTTATTAACTAGTCCAGTTTATGCTTATCTAGATCCAGGAACTGGAAACATAATCATACAGGCTATTCTGGCCTTTATAGCGACAACAATAACAACGTTATCTTTTTACTGGACAAAAGTAAAATTATTCATACTTAAACTTTTCAAAAAAAATAAAAACGATAAAGAAAAAAATTCTGATCTTAATTAATCACAAATGGTGGGCCTTGTAGGTACTGCCCCTACTACCTTCGCAATGTCAATGCGACACTCTACTTTTGAGCTAAAGGCCCGTTTATTAATTTATAAAATATTTATTAATATACATTATTATTTAAATATATTTGTCTCATAATTAGACGCATAATATAGAGAGAAATTTAACCAAAAGAAATTTGAATTAAAGTCAGCAAAAAAAGAACCCCCAGGCAGAAAGGGAATAAAAACTGTCATTAAATATGAAAAGCATCCAATTTGTATCAAATTTTTTCTTCTCATCATTACCTTAAAATTTTTAAAAATAAGATAAAAAATAATTGTTAATATGATTAAAGTTCCAAGAAGGCCATGCTCTGATAAGAATTCAAAATAAATTTGGTGTGGATGTGTATTACAAACATAATTTTTATTTTTATTTTCAATATTTCTACAAGCCTCAATTCTATAATTCTTATTACCAACACCTAAAATTGGATATTTTTTGAAAACCTCATAACCTGAGTTATAAAGCTTAAAATAAATATACCTCTCCCGACTTTCTTTATTTTTTAATTTTTGTATAAGATCGTTACTATATCTATGTTTAATTTCTGTAGAATTTAAAATTGTTAAAAAAAATACAAAAATAACTGAAAATAAAAAGAAAACTTTATAACTTAGTTTGATCTTATCATTAAAGTAGAAAAAAATTGTTAAGCCAAAAAATAATTTAAGAGTATTAGATCTTTCACCTGTAAAAATTAAACAGCTAATTATTAAAACTAAAAATGAAAATACAAATATTTTATAAATTAAATTTTTTTTTTCATAATTAGAAAATAAAAATCCTAATATAATAAAAATAAAGCCATTTAAAAACGCTCCAACAACAGCTTCATCTTTAAAAAAACTTACTATCCTTTTTTTATTTGGAGACTCAAATCCTAGTAAATTAGAACCAATAAAAAATTCATAAAAAACGTCAAAAAGGACTATAAAGATTATTAAAAACCAAATCTTGAAGATATTTTCAAAATTATCTAATTTTGAAAATATAAAGTTAATAGCTAAAAATAAAAAAATATATCTTATAAAACCAAAATTTCTTGTTGCTCCTATATCGGTGTCTATTGAAATAAAATTATTTAAAATTAAATAAATATAGATTGCTAATAAAAGAATTATGACTTTGCTTTTTAAAATGATTAATGAATTTTTATATAAATAAAAAATAATAAAACTTAATGCTATTAAGGATATGTTAGTTAAAGAAACAGCTGGACCAACTATTATACTAATTGGTAGTATTGAAAAAAGTATTAAAAAATATACATTATTTATTTTTTCGAGTTTATTCATCTACTATTTTGCTCCACTACATATAATTCTAGAGGATTTATGAACTGAATTATTGATTGTTTTAATAATCTTAACACTATGAAATAAACTTTCAAAATATTGTGGTCTGATAGTGTCAAATATTAATGTTGTCTTATTTTTCATAATTTTTTTGAAATAATCAGAATATAATTCATAACTGTAATGATAATCTAAAGAAAAAAGAGAAATTATAATGTCAAAATCTTCTAATGGAAATTCATCTTTATCGAAGTCAAAAATATTTATTTTTTCCTTACTTACACCATTTTTAGTTAAAAAAATTTGTACCAGTTCAAGATCATTGTATGCTTCAGAATTTTTCAAATCCCACCCATAAACAACTTTTTCAGAAATATAATTTTTATCAATTAGAGAGAATCTATTCACATCATTCTTTTTATTAATAATTAGCTCCAGTCCACCTATGCCAGAACCAATTGATAAAATATCTTTATTGTTAAAATCATAATAATTAGAGATATTTTTATACTCTTCCTCCATATCATTTATATATTTTTTCCCGATTTGTTCCGGATTAATTAAATATTTTGATACAAATTTGGTAAAAAACTTTCTTCCGAATAGTTTTCTCATTCTTATAAGAAAAGAACTTGCCAAGTCTATCCTCTGAAGCAGTATTAATTGTGCTATCTTTTTGTTAATAAAAATCTTATCCATAAAATTCTTTATTACATTTTATTGGAAAATTAAAAGAGTTTAACTTTAATTTATTAGCTTTCTAAAAAGCTTTTTAATTGTTTAGATCTACTAGGGTGTTTTAATTTTCTAAGTGCTTTTGCCTCGATTTGTCTTATACGTTCTCTAGTAACTGAAAATTGTAATCCAACCTCTTCTAAAGTGTGATCTGTATTCATGCCAACACCAAATCTCATTCTTAAAACTCGCTCTTCTCTAGGAGTTAATGTTGATAAAATCTTTGTTGTAGCCTCACCCAAATTAGATTTAATTGCTTGCTCAAGAGGTGCTAATGCTTTTGTGTCTTCTATAAAATCTCCCAAACTACTATCTTCCTCATCGCCAACTGGTTTTTCAAGTGAAACAGGTTCTTTTGAAATTTTTAGAACTTTTCTTACTTTGTCTAATGGCATTCTTAATTTCTTAGCTAATTCCTCTGGTGTGGCTTCTCTTCCGAATTCACTTAAAATTAATCTCTGTGTTCTAACAATTTTATTGATGGTTTCAATCATGTGAACTGGAATTCTAATCGTTCTAGCCTGATCAGCTATTGATCTTGTTATTGCCTGTCTTATCCACCAAGTTGCATATGTTGAAAATTTGTAACCTCGTCTGTATTCAAATTTATCCACTGCTTTCATTAAACCAATGTTTCCTTCTTGTATCAAATCTAAAAACTGTAGACCTCTATTAGTATATTTTTTTGCAATTGAAATTACTAATCTTAGATTGGCTTCCACCATTTCTTTTTTTGCTAATCTTGATTCTTTTTCACCTTTTTGTATTCTGCTTACTAATTTTTTGAAATCTGTTACTGAAATTCCAAGTTTATGACTAATTTCAATTAATCTTTCTCTTATATTTTTAAATTGGTCTTTGTTTTTAGAAAAAAAACTTTTCCAAGTCTGATTGGTATCTAAAAATTTTTTTAAGTTTGGATTTATTTCATTTCCAACATAAAACTTTATAAACTCATTTCTTGATATATTTTGATTCATTGCGAGTCTTAATAAATTTCCTTCAAGAGAAATAATTTTCTTATTTTCAACATAATGTTTCTGAACTAATTCTTCTAAAACAGACGGAGATAGTTGTAAAGATTTTATATTTTCTAATATTTCATTAACAATTTTTTCGTAATTTTTTTCTTTGGCTGTTGAAAATATTTCTGAATTTAAAATGTTTTCAAGTTTTTCTTTTTGATATTTTATTAACTTATTATAGTCTTTAGTAATATTATTTATAGTTTTTAACACTTTAGGTTTAATTTCAGTCTCCATAGCAGCAAGAGTTGGATTAAAATCATCATCAGCATCATCATTATTTCCATCTTCATTTTCTGCTTCACCAGAATTTTTTTGTTTGGCACTTGGTCCTGTTGTCTCATCTTCCATATAATTTGTATCTATATCAATTATCTCTCTTACTAGAATTTCATCTTTTTGAAGTTTTTCATTCCATTCAAAAAATTGTTGTGCAGTAATAGGACTTTGAGATAATGCAATTAGCATAACATCTTTTCCTGCTTCAATTCTTTTTGCAATTGCAATTTCACCTTCTCTGGAAAGTAACTCAACACCTCCCATTTCTCTGAGATACATTCTTATGGGATCATCACTTTTTTCTATTGTCTTACCTTCTTCTTTGCTTGAACCTTCTTTTTTTCTTAAAACTTTAAAATCAGTTTTTTTTTCAACTAATGTTATTTTTTCATCAAGTATGTGGATAAAAGCTTGAGCTAAGTTTTCATCTGATAGGTTTCTTTTTCCAAGAGATTTGCTTAATTCTTCATGAGTAATAAAACCCCTATGGACTCCACGTCCCATTAATCTAGCAAATGATTTAGTAATTATTCTTTCCACAAATATAAAAATTGAAACTCTTTATATAATCTCAAAATTTAAAAAATCCATTACAAAATTTAATATATTAATTGAGATTCTGCTTTTTTTTTAGCTCTTTTAGCTCATTAAATGTTGTTTCACTTAAATCTCTCGAAAACTTCGATTCTAATTCTTGAATTCTAAACTCTAAATCATAATTATTTAAATCTCGTTTTATATCCTCTAATAATTCAATTATTGTATTGTCATTAATCGTTTTATTTTTCAAAATATGTTTGATTGGTGCAAACTTTGTAAGTTTTTCTATCAATTGACTATCAATATTTAAATTATTTTTATCTATTACTTTATTTTCTTTATACTTTGAAAGAATTTCCTCGAAAATTTGTTTATTTATTTTGGTAAATAATTTTATATTCTCAATCAAATGAAAATGGTTACTTAATAATTCTAAATTATTAATGATTAAATATAATAAAGAGAACTCTTTTAATTCAATTCCTGTCAAGGCCTCGCTTTCTTTAAAAGATTTTTTTGTAGTCTCTAAAGATTTAGTTTTTTTAATAAAATAGTTTTTATTTTTATTATTTGAATGAGGAGTTAAATCAGAAATTTTTTCTAAGAAATATTCTAAAACATATTTTTTTATAAAGTTATCTTTAATAGTATTTGCAATAAATCTCAATTTTTTTTCAAAAATTGCCATCGATGACGGATTATTTAAAGTCTTTTTTTTGTAATGACTGAATATGAATTGGTGTATAGAGATTTTATTTTGAGTAGAATAATCTAAAAAATAGTTTTTTCCGTTTTTATTTACAAAACTATCGGGGTCCTCTTTGTCTGGTAAAAATAAAAATGAAATTTGTTTTTCAGGTTTTAACTCTTTTATTGAATTCTCAGCAGCCCTCACTGCAGCTTTGTAGCCACTTTCATCTCCGTCAAAGCATATAATTATATCATCAAAGAACTGATTTAATGTTAATATCTGTTTATCTGTTAAAGATGTACCCAAGTTTGCAACTACATTTTCAATTCCATTTTTACTAAGACCAACCACATCCATGTATCCTTCGACTAAAAAAATACTTTCCAATTTATTCGATAGTTTTCTGGCAAAATCTAAATTATATAAATTTGAACCCTTTTTAAAAAAAAATGTCTCTGGAGAGTTAATATATTTTGCAAGAAAATCTTTTTTTTCAATTATTCGTCCACCTAAAGCAATTGGTTGGCCAGAAATATTGTTTATTGGAAAAATCAAACGACCTCTAAATTTTTCTAAATAAATATTTTTTTTTTCGTCAAAATAAAATAATCCAGTTTCTAATAAATCATCTATTTTAAATTTATTTTTTAATTTTTCAAAAAAATTTGGATTTTTTTCGATATATCCTATTTTAAATTTTTTTACTTGATCGCTATCAAGAGATCTATTTTTTAAATAATCTCGAGCTATTGAATAATCTTTATTTTTCAAAAGTTCTTCATGATAAAAATTTATATATTCATAAAAAATCGAAGAGTACACTTTCCATTTATTCTCCCTTTCTTCATCTTGTTTTGAAAAAATATATGGTTGCATACCAGCAAGATTTGCTAATTGCTTGACTGCTTCTCCAAATCGCAAATTTTGAGTTTTCATGACAAAATCAAAAATGTTTCCATGTTCGGAAGTTGCAAAACAATGATAAAACTCTTTTTCATCATTAACTGTGAAAGATGGTGTTTTTTCGTTTTTAAATGGTGATAAACCCACATATTCTTTACCTCTTTTTTTCAAACTCACAGTTTTTGAAACGACCGTTGAAACTTTTAACCTTAATTTAATTTCCTCAAGATATTCTTTTGGATATTTCATTAATTGTTTAATAATTGTTTTAGCAAAGCTCCTGCTTTTGAAAAATCTATTTCATCTGCATAATTTTTTTTCAATTCACCCATTACTTTTCCCATGTCTTTAATTGAGCTAGCTCCAAGTTTAGAAATAATTTCTTCACAAATTTTTTTTGTATCTTCATCGTTAAGCTGTTTGGGTAAAAAACTGGATAATATATTAAATTCATTTTGCTCTACTTCCAAAAGATCTAAGCGATTATTTTTTTTATATATGTCTATTGATTCGGCCCTCTGTTTAACCATTTTCTTAAATAATTTTTTTATATCTTCGTCATCTGTCTCTTTTTTGTTTGGCCCTGACCTATTAGAGATTTCTAGATCCTTAATTGAAGATAAAATTAACCTATAAGTTGATATTTTAGTTTTATCTTTTGATTTTAAAGCATTTTTATATTCAATTTCGATTGTTTCTTTTAAAGACATTTCCATTTAATCTACTTTAAAGAAAAAATTCTTCAAAAGAAAAATTGTTTTTTTACAATTTTATAATACATCTCTGTTGCGATTATAAACCATATATTGTATTAACCTTTAACTTATGAGTTGTAATTGATCAAAAAAGCAAAAAAAACAAACTCAAAAAATTCACAATTTAATACAGGCATTCTAGTTCTTGAAAATAAGAGAATTTTCAAAGGTATCGGAATTGGTTATCAAGGTGAAGCAACTGGTGAGGTTTGCTTCAATACCTCATTAACCGGTTACCAAGAAATTATTTCTGATCCTTCCTACGCGGGACAAATTATAAATTTTACATTCCCACATATTGGAAATGTTGGAACAAACAAGGAGGATGTTGAGTCTGACAAAATCTGGACAAGAGGCGTAATATTTAATTCTGAAATAACTTCACCTTCAAATTATAGAGCATTTTTACATTTAGATGCCTGGCTCAAAAAAAACAAAATTGTTGGGATTACAGGGCTAGATACAAGAAGTTTAACAAACTTTATAAGAGATAAAGGGGCACCAAAGGGAACAATTTCTTTTGCTAAAAATGGAAAATTTAATGTGAGCAAATTAACAAACTCAACAATTAAATGGAGTGGGTTAAAAAATCTTGATCTTGCACAAACAGTAACAACCTCAAAAAACTATATTTGGAAAGGACTTAAAACTTGGAATAAAGAAATAGGATATAAAAAAAATACAAAAAATATATTCCATGTAGTTGCGATTGATTATGGAATAAAAAAGAATATTTTAAGGTATTTTTCAGAATTTAAATGTAAAGTAACTGTTGTTTCGTGCAAAACTTCTGCAGAAAAAATATTAAATCTTAAACCGCATGGAATATTTTTGTCTAATGGTCCTGGTGATCCTGCTGCAACAGGAAAATATGCGATTGAAATACTTAATAAATTAATCAAAAAAAATTTACCTATATTTGGGATTTGTTTAGGTCATCAAATTTTAGCATTGGCGTTGGGTGGAAAAACAAAAAAAATGAAGTTGGGACATAGAGGTGCGAACCATCCTGTCAAAAATTTAGTCCATGATAAAGTTGAAATCACTAGTCAAAATCATGGTTTTGTAGTAGTTGAAGAAACTTTACCAAAAAAAATTGAAGTAACTCATAAATCTCTTTTTGATAATACCATAGAAGGAATAAGACTTAAAAACAGACCAATATTTTCAGTACAATATCATCCAGAATCAAACCCTGGGCCACAGGATAGTGTTTACTTGTTTCAAGAATTTATTAACAACATGAAAAAAAATGCCAAAAAGAAAAGATATTAAAAAGATATTAGTTGTAGGAGCTGGACCCATTATCATCGGTCAAGCATGTGAGTTTGATTATTCAGGTACGCAGGCGTGTAAGGCATTAAAAGATGAGGGTTACAAAGTAATTTTGATTAACTCAAATCCTGCAACCATTATGACTGATCCAGATGTTGCAGATAAAACTTATATAGAACCAATAACATTAGAAGTTTTAGAAAAAATTCTTAAAAAAGAAAAACCAGATGCAATTTTACCTACTATGGGTGGCCAGACTGCACTTAATCTTGCGATGCAGGCTGAGAACAAAGGAATTTTAAAAAAATATAAAATTGAACTCATAGGGGCAAACTCCAAGGCAATTGCTAATGCAGAGGATAGGAAGAAATTTAGAAAAAATATGATTGATATAGGTTTAGATTTACCTAAATCTGAAATTGTAAATAATATCAACCAAGCATCAAAAGTTTTAAAAAAGATTGGTCTTCCTGCAATTATCAGACCTGCATTTACACTTGGAGGTCTTGGTGGCGGTATTGCTAAGAATAAAAAAGACTACCTTAAAATAATCAAAAATGGACTTCACGAGTCTCCAGTTAGTCAAGTGTTAGTTGAAGAATGTTTAGAAGGCTGGAAAGAATTTGAGATGGAGGTTGTAAGAGATAAAAAAGATAACTGTATCATTATCTGCTCAATTGAAAATGTTGATCCGATGGGAATACACACTGGTGACTCAGTAACTGTTGCTCCAGCACTTACATTAACTGATAAAGAATACCAAGTAATGAGAAATGCTTCTATTGCGTGTTTAAGAAAAATTGGAGTTGAGACAGGTGGATCAAATGTTCAATTTGCAATCAATCCTAAAAATGGTCGAATGGTTGTAATTGAAATGAACCCAAGAGTATCAAGATCATCGGCACTTGCATCAAAAGCAACTGGATTTCCAATAGCAAAGGTGGCTGCAAAACTTGCAGTTGGTTACACTTTAGATGAATTAAAAAATGAAATCACAAAAGTAACACCTGCTTCATTTGAGCCAAGTATTGATTATGTGGTGACTAAAATTCCAAGATTTACTTTTGAAAAATTTTCAACTTCTCCAGCAACGCTAGGTACATCAATGAAATCTGTAGGTGAAGCGATGGCCATAGGAAGAAATTTTAAAGAGTCACTTCAAAAAGCTTTGGTATCTCTTGAAACTGGTTTTTCAGGGTTAGATAGAATATTTAATTTAGATAAAAAACAAATTGAAAAAAAGCTTAAAGAGAATATTCCAAATAAACTCTTACTTGTTGCAGAGGCAATTAGAAAAAAAATTAATTTAAAAAGAGTTTTCATGCTATCAAAAATTGATCCCTGGTTTTTAGAACAAATTAAAGAAATAGTTGAAAGTGAAATCAAGATCAAAAATGGTGGATTGCCTAAGAATTTTAGTGAATTTAATAGAATAAAATCAATTGGTTTTTCTGACAAAAAATTAGCAGAATTAACAAGTACATCAGAAGATATAATAAGACAAAAAAGATCCGCTCTTAAAATTTTACCAGTATTTAAGAAAGTTGATACCTGTGCAGCTGAATTCAAATCATTTACACCTTACATGTACTCAACATATCAAAGAAATTTCTCAATTAATTCAGAATGTGAGTCAGATCCATCAACTAATAAAAAGATTATTATTCTAGGTGGCGGTCCTAATAGAATTGGTCAAGGAATAGAATTTGACTATTGCTGCTGCCAGGCGAGTTTTTCATTAAAGGAAGCTGGATTTGAAACGATTATGGTTAATTGTAACCCTGAAACAGTTTCAACAGATTACGATACAAGCGATCGATTATATTTTGAGCCACTTAAAGAAGAGTATGTTTTTAACATAATTAATAAAGAAAAAGAAAAAGGTAAGCTTATTGGTGTTATCGCACAGTTTGGTGGTCAAACACCAATTAAACTTGCTAAATTTTTACACAATAATAAGCTACCAATTTTAGGAACACAATATACATCAATAGATCTAGCAGAAGACAGAGATAGATTTAGAAATTTACTTAATAAATTAAAACTTAAACAAGCTGAGAGTGGAATTGCTAAAACTTTCAAACAAGCAATTCAAATAGCAGATAAAATTGGCTTGCCATTATTGGTTAGACCCTCCTATGTTCTAGGTGGAAGAGCAATGGAAATAGTTCATGAAAAAAGTCAACTTAAAAATTTTGTAGAGGAGGCATTTAAAGCAGCTGAAGAAAATCCAATTTTAATTGATAAGTTTATTGACCATGCCATGGAAGTAGATGTTGATGCAATATCTGATGGAAAACAAGTTCACGTAGCTGGTATTATGCAACATATTGAGGAGGCTGGAATTCATTCTGGAGACTCGGCTTGTAGTCTACCTCCAATATCAATTAAACCATATTTGATTAAAGAAATTGAAAATCAAACAAAAAAATTAGCTTTAGCTCTTCAGGTAAAAGGATTTATGAACATTCAATTCGCAATAAAAAAAGATGAAATTTATGTGATCGAAGTAAATCCTAGAGCTAGTAGAACGGTACCATTTGTATCAAAAGCAAAAGGACTTCCTCTCGCGAAAATTGCTTCACGTATAATGGCAGGTGAAAAATTGTCTAAATTTAATTTGAGAGATAAATCTAGAGGAATGTATGCTGTAAAAGAAGCAGTTTTTCCATTTAATAAATTTCCTAATAGTGATCTACTTTTAGGACCAGAAATGAAGTCAACCGGCGAAGTAATGGGATTTGACAAAAATTTTGGTATGGCATTTGCTAAAAGCCAAATTGCATCTGCTAATTCTTTACCTAAACAAGGTCTAGCATTTATATCTTTGAAAGACTCTCATAAAGACGAGGGAATTGATCTTGCAAGGGAATTAATCAAATTAAATTTTACATTATGTGCAACAAAAGGTACTGCTGAATACATAAAAAAACATCAAATGAGGTGTAAAATAATTAATAAGGTAAGTAGTGGATCACCTCATATTGTTGATGTCTTGAATTCAAAAAAAATAGCATTAGTAATTAACACCGGTGGTGGAAATAGTGAGCATAGACTTAACGATGCAATTGCTTTAAGAAGAGCAACTCTAAAAAATAAAGTTCCGTACTGTACAAATATGTCAACTGCACTTGCTTGCTTAAAAGGTATTAAATCTCTCAAAACAAAAAAACTAGAGGTGAGATCGCTACAAGAAATTAATTAATTTTTTTCAATCTTGAGTTGATAATTTATCTACAATTCAAAGTTGAATATTTTAATAAAATTTATTTTGTTTAACCCAAAATGATTAGTAACTTAGTTGTTACAATTTTAAATAATTTTTAAAATAAATAAAAATTTATGAGTTCAGAAGTTCACAAGTATATTGAAGAAGCATTAAATAAAAATAAAAATTTGTTCAATGCGCAGGTATTAGATTTTCCAAATGATAAAACAATTGATAAAAGTAAAGCTATAAAAACAAAAAATAATATAGTTTGGAAAATAAGCGATAAATCTAATGATGATCAATTGAAAGCCATTACAGGCTTTTGTTTTACGATTGGGTTTTTATTAGTAATAGGCCTGTACGCAAACTTATCTTAAAAAAATTTAATTATTCTACCTTCCAATCAGTTTTAAAAGTAACATAGTTTACTTGAATACATCGTCTTTCTCTTAAAATTTTTTTTTTTTCCATTCCATGCCATGTATTAGGCCCACTGGTAAATAAATAGCCATAATTATGCTTGTAAGGAACAGTTTTAACCTTTTCTAATTTTTCGTTATAAAAATCAGTACCTAAATCCTCTGACTCATTTGTTTGATTTACAAAAATTAATCCTGACATAAGTTTTTCTTTAATATCACAATGTGGTTTTAACCAGAAACCTTCTCGATCACAAATTACTTCAAGTCTAACATATGAATTATCTAATTTTCTATTTATCATTTTAGACAATGTTTCAGTTACTTGTTTTGATTGTAGTTCATTTATAAATTTTACTAAATTAGGGAACAGAAGTGCATTTTCTTTTGTTACAAAACATCTAAACTTAATTGCTTTACCTCCTGAAGCTATACCTTTCCTAAATTCAGCAGCACCCCCATCTATCGCTCTAGTGCCATCGTAATTTAAATTATGTTTACTTACATCTGGAATATCAGCTTTTACTATCTCATTAATAGACTCTTTGCTTAAAGCGTTATTATATTCCCAATGATCAAATGGAAAATCATACTTAGTTGAATTATTCAAAATAGAATTAAGAAAAGTCATAATCTTTAAATTTCTCTTTTATATATCTTGATATTCTAACAGATTCATTAAGTTTTTCATAATTCCAAGAAGCTAAGATAAGATCTTTGGGTAAGTCTCTTATTATATTTAAAGATCTAAATAATTCAAAAAATTTTCTAAATCTATAATTTTTTTTCATTGCTGGCATTTGTGCTACATGAATTGGTTTCCCAGTCATTGCAGCCTCTGAAATCATTGATGTTGAGTCACAAGTTACAACAATATGGTCTGCTAATTTTAATGATGATAGATAAGCTTTTTTATCTACATCAGTAATGATTATTTGATTTTTATCAAAAAACTCATTGGCTTTGTCAATTACATTTTGTGGTGTTCTCATTGAGGGTATAAAAATTAGTTGAAAATTATTTAAATCAATAATCTTTTTCATTGACAAAAAAAGTTCATTTATAGAATTGTTATTATAATCATAATACTTATTTGGTCCGCCAACAATTAATGCTAATGTCTTTTCTCTATTTATTCTAGATTTTAAATAATTTTCATTTTCTTTTAGTTCATCATTTCTCAAATAATGTATTGCCCCTTTAGATTTTAAGACATTCTTGCCATCTAAACTATCATGTTCTGGAGCTATAATTAAATCAAAATTATCCAATGAAACTTTTGGATCTTGGATATGAATGTTCATTATTTGATTTTTATATTTTCGTTTAAGAAAAATAGATGGAATTACACTTTTTCTTCCACAAGATATGACAATATTGAAGTCTTTGTTTATATTATTTTTAAAAGCATAACTTTGAACTGGTGTAAATCTTGGAGGAATTAATTTCCAAAAAATATTTAGTTCAATCTTTTCGTGTATAAATTCAAGGTCTAAAGCTTTTGCAAGACCTTCTACTTGGCTAATCATGCCATGCATTCCCTCTGTCAATAATATACCTTTTAATTTAGTCATTAATCACTATATAGCTTTCATATGAGTCAAAATCCAACTAAACACACAAAAGTGTTAATAATTGGGTCCGGTCCGGCTGGATACACTGCTGCCGTTTATGCAGCAAGAGCTATGCTAAAACCGATATTAGTTCATGGAGCTCAGCCTGGTGGACAATTAACAACTACAACTGATGTAGAAAACTACCCAGGTTTTTCAGATGTAATTCAAGGGCCTTGGCTAATGGATCAAATGAAAGAACAAGCTAAAGCTGTTGGCACAGAAATGATTGAGGATCATATTGGATCAGTAAACTTAAAATCATCTCCATTTGAAGCTGTTGGAGATAGTGGGCAAAAATATACTGCTGATAGCATTATAATTTCTACGGGCGCTCAGGCAAGATGGTTAAATATAAAATCAGAACAAGAGTTTAGAGGTTTTGGAGTTTCTGCATGTGCAACATGTGACGGTTTCTTTTTTAAAGATAAAGAAGTTGCAGTTGTGGGTGGTGGAAATGCTGCTGTTGAAGAAGCTATGTTTCTAACGAAATTTGCTTCTAAAGTAAAATTAATTCACAGAAGAGATAGTTTAAGAGCTGAAAAATTACTTCAAAAAAAATTGATGGAAAATAAAAAGATTGAAATTATTTGGGACTCAGTTGTTGAGGATGTTATAGGAGATAAAGAACCTAAAAATGTAAAAGGTATTAAAATAAAAAATGTTAAAACAAACAAAATTAATGAAATGAAACTAGATGGATTATTTATTGCAATAGGTCACGATCCAGCTACACAACTATTTAAAGATCAATTAAAAATGGATCAAGAAGGTTATTTAATTACTAAGCCAGATTCTACTGAGACAAATGTTCCTGGAGTTTATGCAGCTGGAGATGTTAAAGACAAAACTTTTAGACAAGCAGTTACTGCTGCAGGAATGGGTTGTATGGCAGCGTTAGAGGCAGAGAAATTTTTATCTCACTAATTTAAGATAGACTTTCACAGAAAGACTTAATTCTCTTCATGGCCTTTTCTAAATTTTCCATCGAAGTAGCATAAGAAATTCTAAAAAAACCATCTAATCCAAAAGCTGAACCTTGAACTACTGCAACATTATATTTTTCAAGTAATTTTTGAACAAAATCTGTATCATTTTTTAATTTAGTTTTCTTATTTAATAGTCCTTTACAGCTTGGAAACACATAAAAAGCACCATTAGGTGTTAAACAAGTTATTCCTTTAATATTATTTAAACTTTTTACTACAAAATCTCTTCTTTCTTTAAATGCATTAGATCTCTCATCAATAAAATCCTGTACTCCATTTAATGCCTCGACTGCAGCTGCTTGACTTATTGACGAAGGATTAGATGTAGATTGAGATTGGATTTTTCCAATAGCTTTAATAATATCTTTAGGGCCAGCTGCATAACCAATTCTCCAACCAGTCATTGCATAAGACTTACTTACTCCATTCATTGTAAGAGTTCTGTCTTTGAGTTTTGAAATTTGAGCAATAGTAAAGAAATTAAAGTTATCATATTTTATATGCTCATAAATATCATCACTTAGTATATAAATTTTTTTATTTTTAAGTAAAACTTTTGCCAAATCCTCTATTTCATTTTTAGTATAACCTGCACCAGTTGGATTAGATGGTGAATTCAAAATTAACCATTTTGTTTTTTTGGAAATAGCTTTTTGAAGTTTTTTTGCCGTTAATTTAAATCCTTCTTTTTCATCACACTTTACTATCTTTGGTTTTCCCCCTGCTAATAAAACCATATCTGGATAAGAAACCCAATAAGGTGCTGGGATTATTACCTCATCACCTTTATTAAGTGTTGCCATAAAGGCATTATATAAAACTTGTTTACCGCCAGTCCCAACTGTTATTTGATCAGTGTTAAAATCTAAATTATTTTCTCTTTTAAACTTCTCAACAATCGCTTTTTTTAAAGCAGGAGTTCCATCTACCGCAGTATATTTTGTATCCCCATCTTTTATTGCTTTAATAGCTGCTTCTTTTATGTTTTTCGGAGTATCAAAATCTGGCTCGCCTGCTCCTAAACCAATTACGTCTTTACCTGCTGCCCTTAGTTCTCGAGCTTTCTGTGTAACAGCAATAGTAGGTGATGGTTTAATTCTCTTTAAACTGTCTGATATTATGCTCATTGAAATATAATTTAATTCTACTACGTTCTTTAATATATGGAAAATACTTATCAAGATTTAATTACAGATATTCAGAGTAAAAATCCAAAAATTAGTGGAAAACTTGAGGGTGGAAAAAAATTTAAAATTAAATCTGACTTTAAACCTGCTGGCGATCAACCCGAGGCTATTAAAAAATTAGTAAATGGAGCTAATAAAGAGGAATTTAATCAGGTATTACTTGGTGTGACTGGTTCAGGGAAAACCTTTACGATGGCTAAGGTAATTGAAGCAACTAATAGACCAGCATTAATTTTAGCTCCAAACAAAACACTTGCAGCACAGCTTTATGGTGAAATGAAAACTTTCTTTCCAGATAATGCAGTTGAATATTTTGTGTCTTATTATGATTACTATACTCCAGAAGCTTACGTCCCTAGATCGGACACATATATTGAAAAGGAAGCTTCAATCAATGAACAAATTGATCGAATGAGACACTCTGCAACAAGGTCTCTTTTGGAAAGAGATGATGTTTTAATTGTTGCTAGTGTATCTTGTATTTACGGTCTAGGTTCAGTTGAAGCTTACAGTAAAATGACTTTAACACTTCAAAAAAACTACGATTATAATCGAGAACACATAATCAAATCTTTAGTTGCTTTACAATACAAACGAAACGACCAAAATTTTTATAGAGGCACTTTTAGAGCTAGAGGTGAATATCTAGAAGTTTTTCCATCCCACTTAGAAGATAGAGCATGGAGATTAAGTTTATTTGGAGACAAACTTGATCAAATTGAGGAGTTTGACCCTCTTACCGGAAATAAAGTTAGAGATTTAAGTTTGGTTAAAGTCTATGCAAATAGTCATTACATCACTCCAAAACCCACTATAGAACAAGCTGTGATTAATATAAGAAAAGAATTAGAAATCACTTTAAAAAAACATAGAGCAGAAAATAAATTACTTGAAGCACAAAGATTGGAAGAAAGAACTAAATTTGATTTAGAAATGATTGAGGCAACTGGTTCTTGTGCTGGAATTGAAAACTATTCTAGATTTTTATCTGGAAGAAAACCTGGTGAACCGCCACCTACACTATTTGAATACTTTCCAGACAATACTTTAATTTTTGTAGACGAGTGTCATGTAACAGTTCCACAATTAAATGGGATGTATAAAGGCGATAGATCTAGAAAAAGTACATTAGCCGAATATGGTTTTAGACTCCCATCATGCATGGACAATAGACCATTAAAATTTGAGGAATGGGATTTAATGAGAACACAAACAGTATTTGTTTCAGCTACGCCAGGACCATGGGAATTAGAACAAACAAAAGGTAAATTCATTGATCAGGTTATAAGACCAACAGGATTGATTGACCCTCCTGTTGAAATAAGACCAGCTAAAAATCAAGTAGACGACTTAATGCATGAATGTAAAAAAGTAATAGAAAATAATCATAGAGTTTTAGTCACTACTCTTACAAAAAAAATGGCTGAGGATTTAACAGAATATCTTCATGAAAACGGGGTTAAAGTTAGATATCTTCATTCAGACATTGATACTCTTGAAAGAATTGAAATCATGAGGGATTTAAGAATGGGAGTTTTTGATGTCCTTGTTGGTATCAACTTGTTAAGAGAGGGTTTGGATATTCCAGAATGTGCGCTAGTGGGAATTTTAGATGCAGATAAGGAAGGTTTTTTAAGATCCGAAACGTCCTTAATTCAAACAATAGGAAGAGCAGCGAGAAATATAGATGGTAAGGTTATTTTGTATGCAGATAAAGAAACTAAAAGCATTAAAAAAGCTATGCAAGAAACTGACCGACGAAGATCAATTCAACTTGCATATAATAAAAAACATAAAATAGATGCAAAAACCGTTAAAAAAGAAATTAGTGATATTCTAGAAAGTGTTTACGAAAAAGATTACGTAAAGATAAGTGAGGGATCTAATGTTGGTGGAAATTTAAAGAAACATCTTAAAGCTTTAGATAAAAAAATGAAAGAGTCTGCTTCAAACCTTGAATTTGAAGAAGCTGCAAAAATTAGAGATGAAATTAGAAAATTACAAAGCACTGAACTTGAAATAACTTTAAACCCTAAAATTAGGCAGTATGATGTAAAAAATAAGATTTACCCAAAAGGTAGATCTACACTGGGTATGCCTGGTACAAAAGTTACAAAAAAAAGGGACAAAAAGTGGAAGCACGGAAGATAATAATCACTGGCGGAGCTACAAGAATAGGTGCAGCAATTGCTGAGAAATTATCTGGTCCAAATAAAGAAATTATTATTCATTACAATAAATCAAAATCTAAAGCAGAAAGATTAAAAAATAAATTACAAAAATTTGGAACAATAGTTCATTTGGTAAAAGGCAATTTAAGCAAAGAAAGAGATATTCATAAAATAATTAAATTATCAAAATCAAAAATGAAATTTTTTGATTGCTTAATAAATAATGCTTCATTATTTGAAAATGATAAATTGGAAAATTTTACTTCTAAGAGTTGGGAAAATCATATTTCTACAAATCTTAAGGCCCCTGCTCTTTTGACAAAAGAATTTTCAAAAAATATTAGAGGTAAAAATAACAATATTATAAATATAATTGATCAAAGAGTATTTAAACTTACTCCATATTTTTTTTCATATACTTTAAGTAAAACAGGCTTATATACTCTAACCAAAACCTGTGCGATGAGCCTTTCACCAGAGGTCAGAGTTAATGGTATAGCACCGGGCCCAACCATAAAAAACCTGAGACAATCGGATAAACATTTTAAAAAACAGTATCTTGCAACCCCTTTAAAAAGACAGGTTGATGTAAAAGAAATTTGTAATGCAGTTGACTTTTTTATTAAAAACCGATCTATTACCGGTCAAGTAATTGCAATTGACAGTGGTCAAAGTTTAAATTGGCAAACACCTGATATAATAAAAGGTAAAGAATGAGAAAAAATAATTTTAAAGTTATAAAAATTGATAAAAATAAAAAATTATTTAATTACGAGAAAAAAATTCTAATAAATGAGTTAATTCTTAATTTAAAACTTGGATATTATGATTTTGAGAAAGAGAAAACTCAAAAAGTAAAATTTAGTTTAGAAATTGATTATCAAGATAAAAAACCTTCAAATGATAAAGATCTTAGATCAATCGTAAACTATGCAACAATTGTAAGATTAATAAAAAAACTTATTAAAAAGAAGCACTATAATTTCCTAGAAACTTTAGCTGAAGCTGTTTTTGACGAATTATTCAAAGATAAGAGAATTGGTAAAATAATGTTAAAAATTGAGAAAATGGAAATTTTAAAGGAATGTTCATCAGTCGGTATTCAAATTACCAAAAAAAGAAGTTATGATAAGTTCTGAGATTGGCAAAGAAGTAATTAAAAAAGAACTCACTTTAATTCCTAAACTACCTGGTGTTTATAGAATGTTAAATGAAAAAGGAGATATTCTTTATGTTGGTAAAGCAAAAAATTTACCTAATAGACTTAAGAGCTACATCGCAGAAAAAAATCATATTATTAGGACAGAACGAATGTTATCTCAAACAAGAAAATTAGAGATAACCACAACTTCAAATGAAAGTGAAGCTTTACTTCTTGAGGCTAACTTAATCAAAAAATATAAACCAAAATTTAATATTTTATTACGAGATGATAAATCTTTTCCATTCATTTTTATTGGTAATAAAGATAAATGGCCACAAATTAAAAGACATAGAGGAAAAAAAACAAAGGAAGGTTTTTATTTTGGTCCGTTTGCTTCTGCTGGATCTGCAAATTGGACAATCAAAATGATACAAAAAATTTTTCATTTAAGAGTTTGCGATGATACAGTTTTTAAAAATAGAGAGCGTCCATGTATTTTATATCAAATTAAAAGATGTTCTGGTCCATGTGTTAATTATATAGAAAAAGATGAATATAAAAAAACTGTTGATGATGCTATTGAATTTGTTTCCGGTAAATCACGAAAAATACAAAAAAGTCTCTCAGATCAAATGGAAAAAGCTAGCAATGATTTAGATTTTGAAAAGGCTGTGGTTTTAAGAGATAGAATAAAATCACTAAACATTATTCAATCATCTCAAAGAATTAATGAGGCAAATTTAATAGAAGCTGATGTGATTGCGGGTTATAAGGAATCTGGCAAAACTTGCATTCAAGTTTTCTTTTATCGTTCAAAACAGAATTGGGGAAATCAAGCTTTTTTTCCAAAGCATGATCCTGATGAAAAACTCAGTGATATATTGAATTCTTTTGTTTCTCAGTTTTATGAAAATAAAAGTGTTCCTTCATCAATAATATTGTCTGAAGAAATTAAAGAAAAAATTTTGATTGAAAAAACTCTTTCTCAAAAAGAGGAAAAACAAATAAATATTTCTGTTGCAAAAAAAGGATCAAAATTAAAAGTAATTAATCAAGCAATCAAAAATGCAAAAGATAGTTTAAATAGAAAGCTTTATGAAAGTCAGAATAATAGGGAATTATTTGATGCGGTTGCAAGTAAATTTAACCTAGAATCAAATATTAATTTAATAGAAGTTTATGATAATAGTCATATTCAAGGAAGTGACAGCGTTGGAGCATTAATCGCTTACGGCGATGAAGGGTTTGTAAAGAAAAGATATAGAAAATTTAATATAAAAATACAAAAAAATGAACATGATGACTATGGTATGATGCGGGAAGTGCTTAATAGAAGATTTAAAAGAGCTATCCAAGAAAAAGACAATTACCTTACATTTCCTGATTTAATTCTCATTGATGGAGGAAAAGGTCAATATTCTGTAGCTAGAGAGACGCTGAATGAACTGGGGCTTCATGACTTACCAATAGTAGCTATTGCAAAGGGCAAACTGAGAAACAGTGGAGATGAAACTTTTTTTCATAGTGGTAAGGAGTATAAGTTTTTAAAAAACGACCCTACTTTATTCTTTCTTCAAAGATTAAGGGATGAGTCTCACAGATTTGCAATTAGCGCACACCGGGCTAAAAGGAAAAAAGGAATTAGTAAATCTTTACTTGACCAAATTGAAGGTATCGGATCTATAAGAAAAAGAGCTTTATTAAATCATTTTGGCTCAGCTAGAGCAGTCGAGTCTGCAAGTCTTGATGAGATAAAAACAGTCGAGGGTGTAGAGGAAAAAGTAGCAAAAAAGATATATAACTTTTTTCATGAATAAAAAATATGCTTAAAAAAATTCCAAATATATTAACTGTTGGTCGGATCTTAATAGTACCTTTTTTTGTGTTAGCTTTTTACTTGCCAGGCTTCTATGGAGATTTGACTGCTTTAATTTTATTTATTGTTGCATCTTTTACAGATTTTCTTGATGGGATGTTAGCAAGATTTTTAGGTGAAGAGTCTAAACTTGGTGAATTATTGGACCCCATAGCAGATAAGATCATCGTGGCAACAGCACTTATACTTTTAGTTATGGATGGAACAATTAAAAACTATGAGGTAATTGCTGCTATAATTATTTTGACAAGAGAAATATTGATTTCTGGATTAAGAGAATTTTTAGCAAAAGGTAAAATAAAATTACCAGTTTCAAATTTAGCTAAATTAAAAACAGTACTACAAATGGTTTCTATTGCTCTTTTGCTTTCTGGAGAAACGGGCAATAAGATCATTAACTTTCAAGATTATAATGCTCAAACAATAGGAATAGTATTATTATGGTTATCTGCCGCCTTGACACTTTTCACTGGTTATGAGTACATGAGAAAAGGAATTGATCATGCTATTTCTGAAGATAGCAGAGGAGATTAAGCAGCTTTTTTCTTTTTTACCAAAGCTTGATAGCTCTCATTTAAATCAATAATCATTTCACAAACTTTAAATTGATTTTCAGCTATACAAGATACTGGTGTAACTTCGGCAGCAGTACCAGTCAAAAAACATCCAACAAAATTTGAAAGTTCGTTAGGACTTATTTTTCTTTCATGAACTTTTATATTTTTCGATTTTGCAATTTCAATTACTGTCCTACGAGTAATTCCATCTAAAAAAGAATCTGGTGTTGGGGTGTGTAACTCGCCATTTTTATCTTTAAAAAAAACATTTGCACCAGTTGCTTCAGCAACATTTCCCTCATGGTCAAGCATTAAAGAATCGGTGTAACCTTGCTTCTCTGCCTCATGTTTTGAAAGAGTACAAATCATATATAACCCAGATGCTTTTGTGTCCCAAGGAATTGTATTTGGGGCTGGTCTTCTCCAGCTTGAAATATTCAGTTTAATACCTTCTACTTTTAATTTTGGATCAAAGTATGATCCCCATTCCCAGGTTGCTATAGCTACATGAATTTTAGTTTGTTGAGCAGAAATTGCCATCATCTCGCTTCCTCTCCATGCAACAGGCCTTACATAACCATTTTCAACTTTTTGGGTTAAAATAATTTTTTTGCATGCAATATTAATTTCATCTTCACTGTATGGAATTTCAAAACCCATTCTTTTTGCTGAATAAAATAATCTTGAAGTATGCTCTTCTAATTTGAAAATTGACCCATCATAAACTCTTTCACCCTCAAAAACACAACTTGCATAATGTAATCCATGACTTAATACATGAATCTTTACGTCAGACCAGTCAACCAGGTCACCATTGTACCATATTTTGCCAGATCTTTTATCGTAGGGTATCATTATGAAATATAAAAAATTAATTTAAAAAATATCTTTGTATCTTTAATATGTCAATATAACTTACCAATAATGAAAGAACTTTTATATCTAAAAGATGATCAATTAAAAGATTTAATAGAAAAACTATTCGTTAGCTATAGGGAAACATTTTCAGATACTAAAAAAGTTCTTGATAAATATTCAATTGGCGTGGCCCATCAAAAAGTAATTCTTCTAATATCAATGTATGAAGGAATATCAATTACTAGTTTATTAAAAAAGTTAAAAGTTACAAAACAAAGTTTAAATAGAGTGTTAAAAGATTTAATCAAATTAGAGGTGATTTCTTTTGAAAAAGATGATCAAGATACTAGAGTAAAACATTTATATTTGAATGAAAAAGGAAAAAAAGTATTTAGTGAGATTTTTGAAATACAAAAAAAAAGAATTTACAATGCTCTACTAAGTTCAAGTTCTGAAGAAGTTATTAATTTTGACAGTGTTCTAAAAAGAATAATAAATGGATAATCCAATTGCACATATTTTAGTTGTTGATGATGATAATGGAATTAGAACTTTAGTTAAAAGATATCTAGATGAAAATAACTTTCTTGTGACCACTGCTAAAAGTGCAGAAGATGCTATTGAAAAAATAAAGATAATCAAATTTGATTTAATAGTTTTGGACATCATGATGCCTGGTAAAAATGGTTTAGAATTTATTGAAGAAAATAAAAAAAAACTCGACACACCAATTATTTTACTTACAGCAAAAGGTGGCACAGAAGAAAGAGTTGAAGGTTTAGAGATGGGTGCTGATGATTATCTGCCTAAACCCTTTGAGCCAAAAGAATTGATATTAAGAATAAAAAATATAATCAATAAGACAAATAAAAGAGATCAAAAAAGGATAGTGGAGTTTGAAAATATAAAAATCGATCTCAATAAACAAATAATTTTTAAGGATAATTTTGAGTTTAAGATAAATAATACTGAAAAAAAAATTTTAGAAAAAATGATTAATAATCCTGGTAAAACTTTTTCAAGAGATAGTATTGGGTCTTTAATTGATTTAGGAAAAGAAAGGTCTATTGATGTTGTAATTACAAGATTAAGAAAAAAAATTGAAATTGATCCAAAAAATCCAAAATTTCTTCAAACTATAAGAGGAGCTGGTTATGTTTTATGGATTGAATAAATTTATAAAAAATTTGTTACCCAAAACTTTATTTTATCGAGCATTATTAATAGTGGCTGTTCCGGTAATTGTAATTCAATTAATTATAACTATTGTTTTTTTTGATAGCTTATGGATCAAAACTAATAAAGGTATGACTAATGCTTTAGTAAATGAATTAAATACATTTATTGAAATTTATAATGACAATATTTATGACAAAGATGAAATCACAAACCTTTTTTCGGTCTATCAAAATTTAAATATTGAATATGTTGAGGATGAAAAATTTAATTATAGTTATGATGACAGATGGTTTAGCCCTATCGATAGAACACTTAGAAGAGAATTAAAATCAAAGTTTAGTAACGTAAAATTTTGGTTTAATACAACAAGTTACAAAGAGTTGATTGATCTAAGAATTGAGTATGAGTTAGGATATTTCAAATTTTTAATTCCGAAAGACAGAGTTACAAGCTCCTCTGCAAGAATTTTTGCACTTTGGATCACAGTGCCAGCATTAATAATGGTTTTTATTTCACTAATTTTTTTAAAAAATCAAACAAGACCGATAACAAGACTTGCAAAAGCAGCTGAAAAATTTGGAAGAGGAGAGGATGTTGAAGAATATAAACCATCAGGCGCTGCCGAAATTAGACAAGCTGGGTTTGAATTTGATAGAATGAGGAAAAGAATAATTAGACATCTAAATCAAAGATCTGAAATGTTATCAGGCATAAGTCACGATTTGAGAACGCCCCTTACAAGAATGAAACTACAACTTGCATTTATTAAAGATAAAGACCTTAGTTCAAAGTTGTCTGAAGATATCAACGAGATGGAGAAAATGCTGAATGAATATCTTCAATTCACAAGTTCCTCTTACTTAGAAAAAGATGAAAATTTTAACTTAAGTGAATTAATTGAAAATATTGTTGAAAAATATAAAAATCATAATATTTCAAAAAATATTTCTTCAGAAATTCGTATTAATGGTAGAAAGAATTTAATCATTAGATGTATTAACAATTTACTAGATAATGCAATTAAATATGGTGAAAAAGTAAATATCGAACTATTTAAAAATAAGAATAATCTATTTATCAAAATTGAAGATGATGGGCCGGGAGTACCTGAGAATGAATATGAGAATGTTTTTAAACCATTTTATAAGATTGATAAGGGAAGAGCTGATACCAAGTCAAGTGTTGGCCTAGGTCTGTCTATAACATCTGATATTATAAGATCACACGGTGGAAATATAAAATTAGAAAAATCACCCTTAGGTGGTTTAGGGGTTAAGATTTTCTTGCCCGCTTAATTTTTATTTTTTTTCGATTTTTAATCTGTTCTAGTTTTTTTTCTAGATTTTCAACTCTTTTAGATAAAATTTCGAATTCATCTTTACTTGTAATTTTCATTCTAAAAATAACTTCGTCTCTTTTTGATTTTAAAATACTCATCAATTCTTCAGTAAGATCTTTTGATGAGATTAACCCTTGCTCAATTAATTTTGACATCTTTTCAATAATAAATTTTGAATTTTTCATATATTTATTTATTAAGTTATTATAAATTGAATTTATAACTATATCAAAAAATGTTCATTAATAATTTTGACCCAGTTGCTCTCCAAATTTTCTCTTTTGAAATAAGATGGTATTCTTTAGCTTATGTCATTGGGATATTGTCTGGGTGGATTGTTGGAAAAAGATTTTTTATTACTAATCCGGTCTTAAAACAAACATTTGATGATTTTATCACTTATTCAATACTAGCTATAATTTTAGGAGGAAGGCTTGGATATGTATTATTATACAATCCAAAATATTATTTTTATAACTTCTTAGATATTTTCAAAATTTGGGAAGGCGGAATGTCTTTTCACGGGGGCTTAATTGGAGTTATTCTAGCCAGCATAATATTTGCAAAAAAAAATAATCAAAACCCATACAATTACCTTGATGTTGTTTCAATAGTAGCACCAATAGGGATTTTTTTTGGAAGAATAGCAAATTTTATAAATTCTGAACTTTATGGTCATGAAACTAATTTACCATGGTCAGTAAAATTTATTCAAATAGATAATTTAAATAGACATCCTTCTCAACTTTATGAGGCAATTTTTTGAAGGATTAATATTATTTTTAATTTTGATATATTTTAGGAAAAAAGGATTTATGAAAATACCAGGATTAATCTCAAGCCTTTTTTTAATTTTTTACTCATTTTTCAGATTTGTAATTGAATTTTTTAGAGTACCAGATGAGCAACTAGGTTATTTATTTTTTAATCTTTCCATGGGTCAAATTATGAGTCTGACATTCTTTATTACTGGAATTTATTTGATGAAAAAAAATTATGAAATTAAGTAAACAATTTAATCTCTCGTTAGATAAATTTATTAATTTTGCCTTGTATGATAAAAGACATGGCTATTATATGAAAAAAAATCCTTTTGGGAAAAAAGGAGATTTTATAACTGCACCAAATATTTCAAGGCTTTTTTCTGAAATGATTGCTATTTGGATTATTAGTTTTTGGAAAAGCTTAGGTTCTCCAAAAAAATTTAATGTTGTTGAGATGGGTGCTGGTAATGGAGAAATGATGAAAATTTTATTAGAAAGTTTTCAAAATTTTCCATTTTTTTTTAAAATCAAGTAATCTAATTATATATGAAAAAAGTTCATTTCTTGTCAAAATTCAAAAAGAAAAATTAAATAAAAAAAAAATTATTTGGACCTCAAAAATAGATAAGATTAAAAAAATTCCAACTATATTTATTGCTAATGAATTTTTTGATTCTCTTGCAATAAAACAATTTAAAAAAAATAAAAATTTATGGTTTGAAAAGTTTATTAAATCTGAAAGTGAAAAAAAGTTTTTTTATTATGAAAAAAAAACTAACATTAAAAAATTTGAAAAAAAAATAAATTTTAAGATATCTAAAAATCAGGATTTTATTGAATTCTCAGAAATGGGATTAAATTATTTAGCAAAAATATCAAAGTTTATTAAGAAAAATTCAGGGGGACTTTTATTGATAGATTATGGATATACAGATAAAAAAATGAAAAATACTCTACAAGCAATCTCAAATCATAAATTTGCCAATATTTTAGATGATATTGGAAATATTGATATAACTCACAACATAAGTTTTGAGCTTTTTAGAAAATTTACTAATCAAATGGGTGGTTTAAAAAATAATATAACAACTCAAAAAAAATTCTTAACAAAAATGGGTATAAAACAAAGAGCTGAGATTATTTCACAAAATCTTAATTTTTCAAACAAAGCAGATATTTACTATAGACTTAATAGGCTAATTGATGAAAAACAAATGGGCAATTTGTTTAAAGTTATGTTTATAAAAAATAAAAAAAATAATTTTAAATTAGGATTTTAAATTGATTTTATCAAAAAGATTGCACAATGAAAAAAAAATAAGTCATGGTTTCTTTAACAAAAATGGAGGTAGTTCAAATGGCATCTATAGAAGTTTGAATTGTGGACCAGGTTCAAATGATAAAAAAAATAAGATTAAAAAAAACTTGAGAATTGTTAAAAATAAGTTTGGAAAAAAAACAAAAAACATTTTCTTAGTACATCAAATTCACAGTAATAAATTTATTTTTATTAATGAAAAATTTAAATCTTACGAGAAAAAATTTAAAGTTGATGCAATCATAACTAATCAAAAAAAATTACCTATTGCAGTTTTGACTGCAGATTGTATTCCTCTATTATTATACGATAATCAAAAAAATATAATTGCAGCAATTCATGCTGGTTGGAGAGGAGCGTTCAAGGGTATTGTTGAAAAAGTCATTAAATTTATGACAAAAAAAGGTTGTAAAAAAAGAAATATCATTGCTGCAATTGGTCCATGTATTAAACAAAACAATTATAGCGTCAAAGAAGATTTTCAAAAAAAATTTCTTAAAAAAGATGCAAAGAACAAAATATTTTTTAAAAAGAAAAAAAAAATGATTTATTTCAATCTTACAAATTTTGTTAAATATCAACTTAAATCAAATAAAATAACAAAAATTGACACTATAAATATTGATACTTTTGATAAAAAAAATAATTTTTTTAGTGCAAGACAATCTTTACGATTAAAACATGATGATTATGGTAGAAATATTTCAATAATTATGATTAATTAAAGTTTTCAATGAAATTATTAACTGGAAATAGCAATAAAGCTCTTAGCAAAAACATTGCTAAATATTTAAAATCAAAACTTGTAAATTCAAGTATAAGAAAATTTGCTGATGGGGAAATTTATATCGAGATAAATGAAAATATAAGAGGAAATAGTATTTTTATCATTCAGTCCGTCTCGTCTCCAGCTAATGATAATTTAATGGAATTATTGCTGTGTATAGATGCATTAAAAAGATCATCTGCAAAAAATATAACTGCTGTTATTCCATATTTTGGTTATGCAAGACAAGATAGAAAAGTTGTTCCTAGAACATCTATATCTGCCAAATTAGTTTCAAATTTAATTACAAAAGCGGGTGCTGATAGAGTTGTAACTGTTGACTTGCATGCTGGTCAGATCCAAGGTTTTTTTGATATACCTGTAGATAACCTATTTGCTACACCAATATTTGCTAGACACATTAAGAAAAAAATTAAAAGTAATAATATGATTGCTGTTGCGCCAGATGTTGGTGGCACAGAAAGAGCTAGAGCTCTTGGAAAAATCTTAAATCTTGGACTTGCAATTGTAGATAAGAGAAGACCAAAACCTGGTCAATCTCAAGTGATGAATGTTATTGGAGATGTAAAAGGAAAAACATGTATCATTGTAGATGATATAATTGACTCAGGGGGTACGATTGTTAATGCAGCAAAAGCATTAAAAGAAAGAGGTGCTAAAGAAGTGTATGTTTATATTACTCATGGGGTTTTAAGTGGTGATGCTGTCAAAAAAATAAAAAAATCAGTAATCAAAAATTTAGTAATTACAGATACAATAGATAATGGCGAAAAAACAAAAAATGTTAAAAATATAGAAGTTTTACCTATATCTAGTCTTATGGGTGAAGCAATAAAAAGGATATCAAACTCAACATCTGTATCAGATTTATTTAAATAATTACCTTGATTATTTATCAGCATAAGTTAAAAACCTCACTTTTATGAATTCATTAGAAGCAAACATTAGAAACAACAAGTCTAAGGGACAGCTTAATGATATAAGAAATAATGGCCTTGTCCCTGCAATAATTTATGGCGGAAAAGAAAAAAATCAGAAGATTTCTATATCTAAAAAATTGCTTAAGACTTTAATTGAAAATGAAAATTTTTTATCAAGTATTGTTACCTTAAAAATTGATGGCAAAACACAAAACGTTTTACCTAGAGAAGTTAAGTATCACATAATTAACGATGAGCCCACTCACGTTGATTTTTTAAGAGTATTGCCTGGAGTTAAAATCAAAATTGAAGTCCCTGTGAACTTTATAAATCATGAAAAATCTCCAGGACTAAAACGAGGCGGAGTGTTGAATATAGTAAGAAGAAAAGTAGAATTAAAATGCCCAAGCGAAAAAATACCTGAAAATTTAACAATTGATCTGGATGGTGTTGATATTGGTGAGAGTTTTAAGATTTCATCAATAAAATTAGACAGTGAAGTAGTTCCAACTATTCAAGGAAGAGACTTTGTTATTGCAACACTTGCAGCGCCTACAGTTATGAAGGAACCAGAAAAACCAGCTGAAGCAGAGGAAACAGAAGGTGCAGAGGGTGCTGATGGAGTTGAAGCAGCAGCTGATGGTGAAAAGCCGACTGCAGATGGTGGTGATAAAAAAGAAGGTGAAGAAAAAAAATCGACTGAAAAAAAACCTGCTGAAGAAAAAAAATAATCAATCAATTTTGAGAATAAGAATCAATTAATTTATGCTTTTATTTGTAGGTCTAGGTAATCCAACAGCTGATAGTGAAAATAATAGACACAATGTCGGTTTTAAAATAATTGACTCTATTAATAAAAAATTTAGCCTTTCAAAACAAAAACCAAAATTTAAAGGCTTATTGACTACCGGTAATATTGAAAACCAAAAAATTTACGCTATTAAGCCTCTTACTTTTATGAATAACTCAGGAGTTTGCATAAGAGAGTTAATAGAATATTTTAAAATTGATCCTCAAGATGTAATAGTTTTTCACGATGATTTAGACATTGAATTTGGAAAAATTAAAGCAAAGTTTGGTGGTTCTGACGCTGGTCACAACGGTATAGCATCAATTGATAAATTTATTGGAAAAGATTATGCAAGGGTTAGAATTGGAATTGGTAAGCCTAACAAAGGTATTGAGATTTCCGATTATGTATTACAAAATTTTGATGAAGAGGAAACATCTGGGATTCAGGAAATTTTGAATAATATAAATGATTCAATATCAATTTTGATTCAAAAAAAATTAGATTTATTTTCTAGCACTGTTAATAACAAATAATGAGCTTGAAATGTGGAATAGTTGGATTACCAAATGTAGGTAAATCTACTTTATTCAACGCTTTGACTAATTCTAATAAAGCTCAAGCTGCAAACTTTCCATTTTGTACAATTGATCCTAATGTAGGAATTGTTGCTGTACCTGATGAAAGACTTAATAATTTAGGAGAAATTTCAAAATCTAAAAAAATTATTAACACAACGATCTCATTCATTGATATTGCTGGTTTGGTAAAAGGTGCTTCAAAAGGAGAAGGTCTTGGTAATAAATTTCTTTCTCATATCAGAGAAGTGGATGCAATTATTCATATGATTAGATGCTTTGACTCTGACGATATTCAAAATGTAAATCCAAATGTTGACCCAATTAGAGATCTTGAAATAATTGAAACAGAAATGATGTTAGCTGATTTAGAGTCTATTCAAAAAAGATTAGAAAAAAATAATAAAAAAAATATTGATGAAGAGCAGCTAAGAATACTAGAAAATGCACTAAACTGTATAAATGAAAATAAAGATATATCAGTTTTAAAAAATCAATATAATAAGAAAAGTATTAATCAAAGTGGTTTATTATCAATCAAACCAAAACTTTTTGTATGTAATGTTGATGAACAGAGCGTTCAAAAAGGTAATGGCTACACTAATTCTTTTACTGAAAAGTATGGAAAAGAAAATACATTAACAATATCTGCTGACATTGAAAATCAGATCAATGGATTAGATATGAAAGAAAAAAAAAATTACATGGAAATGATTGGATTAAAGAAAACAGGCCTAGATATGTTAATACAGAAAGCTTATGGAATCCTAGAATTAGAAACTTTTTTTACATCAGGACCAGAAGAAACTAGAGCATGGACTATTCAAAAAAATTGTACTGCACCAAAAGCTGCTGGCGAAATTCATACAGATTTTGAGAAAGGATTTATTAGAGCTGAGACAATTTCATATGAGGATTTTATTTCTAATGGAGGATGGATAAATTCCAAAACTAACGGTAAAATGAGACTAGAAGGAAAAGACTATATAGTCAAAGACGGTGATATATTAAACTTCCGTTTTAATACCTGACCATATTCTTTTCATGCTAAAATAAACTAGAGTTGTTAGAATAATCAAGTAGACAATAGCCTTAAATCCCATCTGATGTCTTGCCTCTAAGTGAGGTTCTGCTGACCACATTAAAAAAGTTGTCACATCTTTAGACATCTGTTCAACTGTTGCATTTGTTCCATCAGAGTACTCGACTAACCCGTCAGACAATTGATTTGCCATTTTAATTTTATTGCCATACATATATTTATTGTAGTAAACACCATCATCTAAAGTGATTCCAGCAGGTGGCTCCTCATATCCTTGAAGGAGAGAATATATATAGTCTACCCCACCCTTTCTTGCTTTGACCAAAACAGACATATCTGGTGGATAGGCGCCACCATTGGCAGCTTGAGCAGCTTTAACATTTTCATAAGGCATAACAAATTTATCAGATAATTTTCCTGGTCTTGTAAACATATCGCCATCTTCATTTGGTCCATCTTTGACCTCAAATGATGCAGCTATTGCTTTTACTTGGGCCTCACTAAACTCTGGCCCACCTTTTTCTGCTAAATTTCTATAGCTCAAATATTTCATTGAGTGACAAGATGAACAAACCTCAGTATAAACTTGATATCCTCTTTGAAGTGCAGCTCGATCAAATTTTCCAAAAAGACCCTTAAAACTCCAATCTGTTTTAAGATATTCAATTTTTTCTGCTGCATTAGAACTATATTGAAATCCAAATAATGATATAATTAAGAATAATATTCTAAATAAATTTTTCACTTAATTTTTTAAACTTTCTCTATTTTTAGCGGTAGATAAGTTTGGAGATCCACCTAAAATAGGCTCAGTAATACTCAAAGGTAACGGTAGAGATTTTTCTTTCAAACCTAAAACGGGAAGTATTACCAAAAAATGTAAAAAATAATATGCGGTGGCTACCCTTGCTATCAGCAGATACAGTCCTTCTGCAGGCATTGCACCCACATATCCTAAAATCAAAACGTCTGCTACAAGTATCCAATAAAATTGTTTGTACAAAGGCCTAAATACTGCAGATCTAATTTTAGAAGTATCTAACCAAGGAAGAGCGGCTAAAATTAAGATGGCAGATAACATTGCAACAACACCTAAAAGTTTATCTGGAACTG
This sequence comes from Pelagibacteraceae bacterium AG-410-N23, assembly GCA_003215055.1. GTDB lineage: Bacteria > Pseudomonadota > Alphaproteobacteria > Pelagibacterales > Pelagibacteraceae > Pelagibacter. The sequence continues at coordinate 52,373 of QCKW01000003.1, forward strand.
ATCTTAAGATTGCATAAAAAGGCAATAAATACCATTCCGGAACAATATGTGCTGGCGTTACCAATGGATTAGCCTCAATATAGTTGTCAGCATGGCCTAATATATTCGGTGTATAAAAAACAAAAAACGCAAAAACAATCATAAACATCAATAATGCAAAACCATCTTTTATTACAATGTAAGGATGAAATGGAACGGTATCTTTGGATGGTTTTTTTATATCAATACCTACTGGATTATTGTTTCCTGGAACATGTAATGCCCAAATATGAAGAACAACTAAACCTAAAATTAAAAAAGGTATGAGATAATGAAGGGTAAAAAATCTTGTTAATGTTGGATTGTCAACCGAATAACCACCCCACAACCAAGTTACAATCCCCTCACCTACTAAAGGAATTGCGCTAAATAAGTTTGTAATAACTGTTGCACCCCAAAAACTCATTTGTCCCCATGGAAGAACATACCCCATAAATGCTGCTGCCATCATTAACAAGTAGATTATGATTCCGATTATCCATATTATTTCTCTTGGAGATTTATAAGACCCATAAAATAAAGATCTGAATATATGAATATAAACTGCTAAAAAAAACATTGATGCCCCATTTGCATGAATGTATCTAATTAACCAACCATAATTAACATCTCTCATTATATGTTCTACACTATCAAAGGCCATATCGGCGTGAGCGATATAGTGCATCGCCAACACTAAACCCGTTACAATTTGGGTAATCAGACAAAAAGTTAAAATACCACCAAATGTCCACCAATAATTCAAATTTTTTGGAGTTGGGTAATCAGTCAAATGATTAGCGAGTGTAAGCAATGGAAGTCGATCATTGAACCATTTTCCAACTTTTGATTTTGGTGTATACTCGTGATCACTCATAATAATTATCCAATTTTAATTGTATTAGCATCGACAAATTCGTATTCAGGAATTTCCATATTTGTTGGTGCTGGACCTTTTCTAATTCTTCCTGAAATATCGTAATGTGATCCATGACATGGACAGAACCAACCATTATAATCACCTTTTTGATCTAAAGGAACGCAGCCTAGATGAGTGCATACACCCAGCATTACAAGCCACTCTGGATTTTTTGCTCTGTCTTCGTCAGTTTCTGGATGTTTTAACTCCTCAAGCTTAACTGATCTAGCCTCTGCTATTTCATCCTCTGTTCTTCTTCTTATGAAAACTGGTTTACCTCTCCATAAAACTGTAATTGTTTTTCCAGGATTTACTGAACTTACATCTACCTCTGTGCTTGCAAGGGCTTTGACAGAAGCATCTGGATTCATTTGATCTATCATTGGCCATATTACTGCACCTGCACCAACGGCTCCTACAGCGTACGTTGCTGTGAATAAGAAATCTCTTCTATTGGTTTTTTTTTCTGACATCTGTTATTCTAATTAAATATACTCAATATAAATTTTTTCTACTTAAATATAAGGTTTCATATAGTATAAAATATTAAATTTACTACTGAAAGAATGACACATAATTTAACAAATCATGGGCTTAAAATAGCATTATTTGAACCAGATATTCCCCAAAATACTGCTGCAATAATCAGAACCTGCTCGTGTTTGGGTGCAAAATTAGAAATCATAGAACCTTGTGGTTTTTTTTTGAATGATAAGAGATTCAAGCGAGTCGTGATGGATTATTTTGACGAAAAAGAGATAAAATTTTACCAAAACTCAAAAGATTTCTTTGAGTCTAAAAAAAATCAGAGAATTATATTGATGACGACCAAAGCATCAATGTCTTACACAACATTTAAATTTGATAAAAATGATACAATTTTATTTGGTAGAGAAAGCGCTGGTGTACCTGAAAATATACATAAAATTGTAAAATATAGACTAAAAATACCAATGAAAAATGATAAGCGCTCACTTAATATTGCCTCATCAGTTGCAATCATCTTGGCAGAAAGTTTAAAACAAACTAAATTGTTTTAAAATGAATTTTGAAATTAAAAGAGATTTAACAAGTAATTGGTTTAAAATGCTTCAAGATTCAATATGTTACCGCATAAATGAGCTAGAAAAAAATAATATTAAATTTAAATCAACAATTTGGAAAAAAAATTCAAAAAGAGATGAAGGAGGAGGAGAATATAGAATTTTAAAAAATGGAAAAATTTTTGATAAGGTTGGTGTTAACTTTTCAAAAGTTTTTGGGAAATTTCCAAAAAAATTTCAAAAAAAAATTCCAGGCACACAAAAAGATCCAAGATTTTGGGCATCAGGAATATCAGTAGTTATGCATATGAAAAACCCTTTAATACCTGCAATGCATTTTAATACAAGATATATTTCAACAACTTATGATTGGTTTGGGGGTGGTATGGACATTACTCCATCAAAAAAAGATGATGGTGAAAAAAAAGAATTCCATAAAATTTTAAAAAATATGTGTGACCGTCATAATAAAAATTATTATCCAAAATATAAAAAATGGTGTGATGATTATTTTTATTTACCCCATAGAAAAGAGCCAAGAGGCATTGGTGGAATTTTTTTTGATTACAAAAAGAATAACTTTGAGAAAGACTTTAAATTTGTAAGAGACGTAGGTATCACCTTTGAAATAATTTTTGAAAGTATCATAAAGAAAAAAATTAAAAAAAAGTGGTCTTTAAAAGATAAAGAAATACAATTTATTAAAAGAGGAAGATATGCGGAATTTAACTTATTATATGATAGGGGTACAAAATTTGGTTTACAAACAGGAGGAAATGTAGAGGGTATATTGATGTCATTACCTCCTATGGCAAAATGGAAATAACATGGATAAAGAACCAATAACATCAAATGGTTTAAACAAATTAAAAGAAGAACTAATTTTTTTAAAAGAAAAAAAAAGACCAGAAATTGTTGCTGCAATAGCAGAGGCAAGATCACACGGTGATTTAAAGGAAAATGCAGAATACCATGCAGCAAAAGAAGAACAATCACATAACGAAGGTAGAATTACTGAAATAAATGATATTATTGCAAGAGCTAATGTTATCGATGTTACAAAATTAAATAATGATGGTAAAGTAATATTTGGCTCTACTGTATTTTTAGAAAATTTAGATACTGGAGAAAAAATTGATTATAAAATTGTTGGCAAAGATGAAGCTGATCTTAAGAATAAATTAATTTACTTTCAGTCACCTATTGGAAAAGGGTTGATAGGCAAATGTGAAAAAGATTTAGTAGAAATTAAAACACCAGCAGGAACAAAAAATTTTGAAATAAAGGGCGTTAAATATATTTAGTTTTTTATTATATTTTCTACTTGTTGATTTGAAATTTTAAAATTATTTTTTACCCACTCTTCTTCAATCATTTTTAATTTATCACCTAAATTTTTACCTTCTAAAATTTTATATTTTTTTCATCAAAGTATCTGCTTTAACAGGCATGGCTGGTACGCTCTTGTTATAATAAGATTTTGACAATTCGATTAAACGATTATCTAATTTTTTTGACTTAAATATTTTAAAATTTATAATATCAATTACTGTCTCTTTGCCTTGATAATAAAAAACCTTGTTTAAATTACTTTCACTAAACGTTTTAGAAGTAGTCTTGTCCTTATAAAAATAATAGATATTTTTAATTCTTTTTTGATTTTTTTTTGAGATATTAAACTTGTACAAAAAATATTCAGCATTATCTGTTTGATCAATAATTAATAATGACACAATAAATATAAAATCAATATCTATAAAAACCCTTTCTGCATAAGGATTTAATCTAAAAAAAACATCAAAATATCTTAATTGTGGGAAAGTTAATTGTAAAATTTCTAAACAAAATTTGTCTTTTGATAAATTACGTAAAATTTTTTTATCTAAAATTTTTTCTAACTCATCTATTAATCTTTCTTTAGACAACTTAGAAATGCCATTAAAATTCTTTCTTAAAGACTTTACTATTTCGTGATTGTGACGTTGTTTAGAATAAGTGATAAAAAATCTTACATACCTTAATATTCTTAAATAATCCTCTTGAACTCTTATCTCGGGATTACCAATAAAATTTATTACTCCTTTTTCTAGGTCATCCTTACCATTGTAAGGATCAAATATATTGCCTTCAATGTCAGAATAAATTGCATTTATTGTAAAATCTCTTCTAGAAGCATCTTTTTTCCAATCTTTTGAAAACTTCACTTGGGCATGTCTTCCGTCTGTGGAAATATCTTCTCTTAAACTTGTTATTTCAAATTTGTAGTCATCAATTAATGCTGTTATTGTTCCATGTTCGAGTCCAGTTGCATAATAATTAATTTGGTTTTTTTTTAATGCCTCACAAACTTCTTGTGGCTCTAAATTTGTTGCTAAATCTATATCATCAATTTTTTCACCTTTAATAGCTTTTCTAACACATCCTCCAACGTATCTTACTTCGCTTAATGATGAATATGAATTAATTGCAAAAAAAATTTTTGATGCAGGAGTATCCAAAGAAATTTGTTTTAAGTTATTACTTACAATATTGAGGTTATTGCTTCTAAAAAATAAATTATCTAATAAACTTTTCATATTTGGCTGGGGCGCTAGGATTCGAACCTAGGATGCAGGTACCAAAAACCCGTGCCTTACCGCTTGGCTACGCCCCAAAATTATATCGTATATCACAAAAAGTAGATGTTATATAGTTTTTGAAACTATACACCAGTAATTTTTATATTTTTTGCTAAACATCTTTTTCGCACTTTCGCATCTTTTTTTTGATTTATAATAAGAAACTATAGCTGAGCCAGAGCCTGTCATTCTCACAAAAATTGGATTAAATAATGTCTCCAAATACAATTTAATATATCTCAAATTTGAGTATTCTAAAAAAGCTGCCAACTCAAGGTCATTATCCATTTTTTTTAAAAAATTTAAATTAAACATTTTTTTATTTGGATTACTTAATTTTGGTTTTTTAAATTTTTTTACTTTCGAGTATATAATCTTGGTATCACAACCATAATTTGGTTTTACAATTAAAATATAGAATTTTTCACTGTTTGGAAAATATTTTATTAAGTTTTGGGAAGTTAAAATACAATTATTAGGATTCAGACCTAAAATAACATCTGAGCCTATCAATTTACAAATATTAAGAACTTCACTTTTATTAATTTTGATAATCTTTTTTTTAATAAAATATCTCAAAATATTTGCTGCATTCATTGAGCCACCTCCCAAACCTGCTTTATTGGGGATTTGTTTATCTATTTTTATAAAAAATTTTTTTTCATTAAGTAATTTTTTTTTATCCAATATTTCAAGTAATTTAAAAACAGTATTATTTCTATTAATTCCTTTTGAAAACTTGCCAAAAAATACTATTTTGTGTTTCTTAAATTTTGTTTTCTTTATTAATATACGGTCATATAATGAGGTGAATGCTACTATAGTTTCTATTTTGTGAAGTATTGAATTTTTTCCAGTAATGTTGAGTGCTAAATTAATTTTAGCAAATGATTTAACTTCATTAAATTTCATTTTAGGAATTTTTTAAACCCTTAATCAATTTATTTTCAACCTTATCTAACAAGTCTTTTTCAATATCTTTCATATTCGAAACACTTGTCCAAAAATATCTTGCTTGTATTTTTCTATTAAGTTTCCATAAAATATCACCATAATGATCATTAACAATTGGATCATCTGGCATCAATTCAACTGCTCTTTTCATAAAACTCTCTGCTTTCGTATAATCTTTTAAAAGATAATAAGCCCACCCTATAGAGTCGATAATATAAGGATCATCACTTTCAGCTTCATATGCGGTTTTAAGCATCTCCATAGCATCATTAATTTTATAATCTCTTTCAAGCCATGAATATGCAAGATAATTAAGAACATAAGCATCATCTGGATTTATGTTTAATGAATTTTGTAAATCCTCATCTGCTTTTTTATATTGACCAAGACGTTCATAGCTGCCACCTCTTCTATAGAGAATATCTGATTTTATCTCAGAATTCGGATTGATTATCTTCAATAAATTTGTGTAGTATTTAATTGCTTGCTCATATTCTTTCAAACTTCTAAAGAAATTTGCAATGTCAAAAGTAAACTTTTCATTTGGATTTGAGATTTTATTAAATTCTGTGGCAATATAATTTAAAGCCTCTTTTTTATTTTTTTGTTTAGAAATGATTGCTGCTTGTTTTTTTACTCTGTACCAATAATAAAAATTATCTTCTTTTCTAAAATTTTTAAGTGTTTTTTGGGCTTTATGATATTCCCCATTTAAATATTGATTTTCAACAATCAAAGATAAATTAAATAAAAATTTTGGGTTTAAAAAATTTGAGAGATTTAAATAAAAATTTGATTTCTTAAATTTATCCTGGGATGAATATAGGTTTGATATTAAAAAAAGGAATTCACTTATAACATCATTGTGATTTTTGCATGAAAAAACCTCCATTAATTTTTTATGATTATTATTTTCAATCCAGCTTTTTCCTTGAGATAATAGCAACGTGGAATTTATATATTCAATTTCGTTTACTATATTTTCTGCCTCTACTAATCTTTTATTTTCAATAAGATAACTTAAATAAAAGAAAATATATCTTGAATAATCATTTCTTGGATCGTTAAATAAATTTCTAAAAAATGTGTCTGTTGATTTTTCTCCTAAATAACATCTTTGAAAAGTCTCTGATATAGATGACAATTTACCAAAATTTTCTTTAGTATTTAATATTTTTTTTTCTTTGAAAACATAAATATATTGTTTAAGAGTTGTGACTAAAGCAATTTCAAATCTATTTTGAAGTGAAGAAGTATTTATTTTTTGTGAATATAAATATGCTTGATCAAGATTATCTTTTTTTAAATTGTCAATTATTAAAAGAAGATTTGCCTCAAAAAAATCTGAATTTTTTTTTTTCTCATTTTTTTTTATAATGTTTATAGCGGAAGGAATTTTATTATTAAGCACTAATGAGTAAGTGTATCTTTTCAAATACGGATTATGTTTATTAATTAAAATTTTAGAAGAATTGAAAAATTCTAATGCCTTTGAATTGTTATCATTTTCAGATGCTACAATGCCTGAAAAATATTTTGCTAAATTTTCAGATCTTATTTTTTCAAAACTATTACTTTTAGAATTAAATGGTATCTGGTAAAGTAAGATAATAATAAGAATAAATTTAATTTTTTTAAAGTGCATATATCATTAACTTTATGATCAAAAAGACTATAAATCAAAATGACAAATATGTTAAAATTTTAAAAAATTTCGTTGAGCCTGATTTTATATTTAGCAATAATCCGATTAAGAGAATTAAAAAAACTGAAAAAAATAGAGAAAATGTTAATCAAACCAAAAATAGTTTATTAGACAATTTGAAGAAAAAAATAAATTCAATCGAAAATTGTAATTTAAAAAATAATTCAAAAAATCTAATCTTAGGAAATGGTAACGTTGATAGTCCACTTATGTTAGTCGGTGAAGCTCCGGGCAGGATGGAAGATGACACGGGCCTACTGTTCCAAGGTGAGGTAGGTGATTTATTAAATAAAATGTTACTGGCAATTAATATTAAAAGAGAAGATATTTATCTAACATATTCAGTTAACTTTAGACCACCTGAGGACAGAAAGCCAACTGCCCAAGAAGTAAAACGATATTCAACATTCTTAAAAGAGCACATATCAATCATAAATCCGGAAATTTTATTTATATTAGGTAGTACTGCAATGGAAGCTATAACCGGTACAAATAATAAAGTTACGAATGAAAGAGGACGGTGGAAAGAAATTATTTTAAAAAATAAGACTTTTCCATTTATGATTTCTTTTAACCCATCTTACTTAATAAGATTTCCAGAAAATAAAAAATTTTCTTGGGACGATTTAAAAAAATTGAAGAAAAAAATTCAAGAGTTAAACATTAAAATTTAATGAAAATAATTGCTGGTGTTGATGAGGTTGGAAGAGGAAGTCTTATAGGACCAGTTTATGCTGCAGCTGTAATTCTTAATAAATCAATTAATATTAAAACTTTAAAAGACTCTAAACAATTATCGAGAAATAAGAGAAAAACGTTATTTAAATATATCAAAAAGAATTCTACATGGGCACTTGGAAAAGCTACAGTTAAAGAGATAGAAAAAATTAATATTTTAAATGCTAGTCTTTTGGCAATGAAAAGGGCTATAAAAAAACTTAAAAAGAAACCCACTCTTGTAATGGTAGATGGGAATAAATTGCCAGAATTAAAAAATTATAAATTAAAATCAGTAATCAAAGGTGATCAAAAAATTCCTTGTATCTCTGCAGCCTCAATTCTTGCAAAAGTTTTTAGGGATAAAATGATAAGTAATTTAGGTAAAAAATTTAAAGGATACGATTGGAATAAAAATAGTGGTTATGGAACTAAAAAACATTTAAAAGCAATTAAAAATCTAGGTATTACTATTCATCATAGAAAAAACTTTTCCCCAATAAATAAGATGAAATAAGTTCCACGTAGAAACACAATATATAGTTATCTAAAAAAAACCTTACACAAATCGATCTAATTAATTCAATCGTAGGTTGACCTAAGAATTCTAATGGAGTCTAATTTGTTTTTATAAAATGATTTTAGATCTAAAAAATAAATTAGTTAATGGAGACAGTTTAAAAGAACTAAAAAAAATTCCTGACGAAACATTTGATTTAATTTTTGCTGACCCTCCCTACAACTTACAATTAAAAAGTGAATTAACCAGACCTGACAGATCCAAGGTTAGTGCAGTAAACGATAAATGGGATCAATTTGAAAATTTTAAAAAATATGATGATTTCACCTACTCATGGTTAAGAGAGTGCAAAAGAGTTTTAAAAAAAAACGGTGCTATTTGGGTTATTGGAAGTTATCACAATATTTTCAGAGTTGGTACGACAATTCAGAATTTGGGTTTTTGGATTTTGAATGATGTCATATGGAATAAAAAAAATCCTATGCCAAATTTCAGGGGGACACGTTTTACCAATGCGCATGAAACTTTGATTTGGGCTTCAAAATCTGAAAAATCAAAATACACTTTTAACTATCAGTCTTTAAAATGTTTAAATGATGACCTTCAAATGAGATCTAACTGGGAATTACCAATTTGCAACGGCTCAGAGAGGCTTAAAAAAAATGGCAAAAAAGTTCATTCTACCCAAAAACCAGAGGCTCTACTTCACAGAATTTTATTAGCAACTTCAAATAAAAATGATTTAGTTTTAGACCCTTTTTTGGGATCTGGGACTACAGCAACAGTTGCAAAAAAATTGGGTAGAAATTATTACGGAATTGAAAAAGAAAAAACCTATTTTAAAGCTGCAGAACAAAGAATAAAAAAAACAATACCTATAGAAGATGATTATTTAGATACTTTGCAAAATGGGAGATCTAAGCCAAGAATACCTTTTGGCTCATTGGTTGAATTAGGAATAATTAAACCAGGCACTACTATTTTTGACAATAAGAGGAAAATCAGTGCAAAAATTATGGCTGATGGCAGTATCAAACATGCTCAAACTGAAGGCTCAATCCATAAAGTAGCAGCTACAATCTTAGGTGCTGAAAGCTGTAATGGATGGACCTATTGGCATTATAATTTGAATGGAAACGTAGTTCCTATCGATCATTTAAGGCAAAGGTTGATTTCTAATAGTTAGTTTTTATATATTTTGCCAAGATAACCTTCTAAAAACTTTTTATTTTTTACTAATCTTTTCAAAAAAATATTTCTTAATGATGTTGTTAAAGGATTAGATAAATGAAAAGCAAATTGATTAAATCTTGAGCGATTATTAACCATTTTTGTTTTATCTACTCTATTTCTAAAAAAATTACTTTCAGTATTATTTTCTATATTTTCAAATAATTCATATGCACCTTCTATTGATTGTGATGCACCTTGAGCAAATGATGGTGAAAAAGTAAAAAAAGCATCTCCTATTAGATGAATATTATCATTATTAACCTCAAAAAAATCATGACTCACAAATACTGGATATATCTTTAAATCATTAATACTATCGAAAAATTCCTTTTTTAAGTGCGGAACTTTTTCTAAAATCTTTCTTATAAAATTATCATCTTTAAACAATGAGAAGTCTTTTTGTTCATCCTCTGAAAGTAGATATTTCATTACAGCTATAAAGTTTAAATCACCATAAGGAGATACTGGATAAATAACATAGTGAAAATTTGAAGCTAAAAACAATGAGATGTTTTTTTTATCAGCTATGTTTGAAGAGCGTGGTATTATTCCTCTTATAGCTAACGTATCATCAAATTTTGGTTGAATTTGATTTTTTGATAACAGATTTTTACTCTTTGAAAAGACACCATCTGAAATAATTAGATAGTCAAATTCATAAGCTTCATTATTTTCAAAAGCGATTTTAACGATTTGATCTTGTTGTTCTATCTTTGAAATAGTGTGGTTAAATTTTATTTCTTTCTCTAAATCCTTTTTTAAAAAATTGATAAGTGATGATCTTTTAAGAGTAGTATATTTACAATTTTCATTATTAAAATCTGATATATTTAACTCACATATCTTATTAGAATTTTTAATTGAGTAAAAATTGATTTTGTCTGGATTAAACTTTTCATTATTTTCTAATTTATCAAACTGAATTTTATTTAAAAGTTTGATGCTGTTGACAGATAATTGAATTCCGTATCCTTCTTTCAGATCGATTAAGCTATTTCTCTCAAAAATAGTTACTTGATACTTTTTATTTCTCTTAAATAAATTCGCAATGAATAGCCCTGAAATACCAGCTCCAATAATGCCAACTTTTTTCATTAATTTTTTTCTAAATATTTAACAACTTTTTTCGTAAATGTAGGTAAAATATAACTATCTATTTTTTTTCTATCAAACCAATAAGCTGATGAAAATTTTTGATTATCTTTTGAATATTGAATCTTTATATTCATGTTCATATTAGACATCTTAAAATTTAAATTTTCATTAAAATTTTTAGGATTAGATAATTCTTCCATAGGAAATATCGATAAATTTTTTAAAAAATTAAATTTAGTATTTTTGATTAATAAATATCTTTGATCTTTTTTATAAACTTTAATGATAAAATATTTGTCTTTATTTCTTTTTATGTTTTTAGTTAAAGTAAAATCTTTCTTTTTAAAAGATTTACAATTCTTCTTGATCGGACACTGATTGCATATTGGATTAATTGGTTTACATATCAAGGCCCCCAATTCCATTAATGCTTGAGCATAATCACTAGATCTTAAAGTGGTTCCAAATATAGTTTTTTTTTTAACAAGATAATCTTTTTGAATTTCTTTTTTTTTTCTTAAATAAAGATATCTTTTTAAAACTCTTTCAATATTTCCATCTACTGGAATATTTGGTTTATCAAATGCAATAGCCAAAATTGCATTAGCAGTATAATTTCCTACACCAGGTAAAGTTAATAAATCTTCAAAATTGTTAGGCAGTTTTCCATAAAAATTTTTAATAATAATTTGTGCAGTTTTTTTCAGATTTCTTGCTCTAGAATAATATCCAAGACCTTCCCAGAGCTTTATCAGTTTTTTTTCATTAATTTTTGAAAGTATTTCTAAGTTGGGTACACTTTTTATAAATCTATTAAAAAAAGGAATAACAGTTGAAACTTGAGTTTGTTGTAACATGAATTCACTTATTAACGTGTAATATTGTTTCTTTTTTAAAGAAACTTTTTTTCTCCAAGGTAATGATCTTTTATTTAAATCGTACCATTTAAGAATTTTTTTTGTTATTATCTTTTCTTTCATATGCAATATAAAAATAATACTAAGCAGAGATTCAAAACCATTCAAGGTTTAAGATCTTTAAAGGACACTTTGCCAAAAAATATTAGAAAAGTAATTAATAACAGAGGTCAAATCTATTCAGAAACATTAAATAACTGGAAGCTTATAGCTGGAGAGAGTCTATTTAAAGTTTGTTACCCTAAATCTTTTAAGAATTCAAATAAATTTGGAGTAAGTACTTTATTAGTTATGGTAAAAAGAGGTCACGAAGTAGATTTGGAATATTCAAAAAAAGAAATCATAAATAGGATGAATAATTTTTTTGGAAAAACAGTCATAGAAAGAATTAAATTAACCAGTTTTAATGAAGATCATAAAATTCTAACAAATTCAGAACCTTTAAAAAAGGACACAGAATTATTTAATAAAAGTGAGACAAAAAACAAATATCTAAAAAAATTAAATGATGTTAAGAATGAAAAAATTAAAAAATCTTTATTAGAACTTACAAAACTATTCAAAGAAAAATGAAAAAAATTTATTTAATCATATTTATTTTTTTTGGGATTACTTTAAATGTCAATGCTGAAACTAATCGAATAATTTCAGGGAAAGAAAACGCAAAAATAACAATAATTGCCTATGAGTCTTTAACTTGCAGTCATTGTGCAGATTTCCATAAAGATATTTATCCTCAACTTAAAAAGGATTTTATAGATACGGGATTAGTGAGAATAGAATTTAGACATTTTCCTTTGGACATAGCAGCATTAAATGCTGCAAAAATTTCTCAATGTAAAAGTGATAAGAGTTTAGAAATTCTTGAAAGTCTTTACTCAAAACAACAAGAATGGGTAAAAGGAAGTACAATAGAAGAAATTAATGATAATTTAAAAAAATATTTAGAGAAAGCAGGATTTGAGATTAAATTTGAAAAATGTCTAAATGATAAAAAAATAGAGGACTTTGTTCTAAATGATCGAATCGAGGGTGTTAAAAAATTTAAAGTAAATTCTACTCCTACGGTAATAATTAATAATAAAAAGTTTGAAAAAACCCTTAATTATAAAAATTTAAAAAAATCTTTAGAAAAACTGATATAAGTTAATCCATGGAGTTTAGAAAAATCCAACTTAATGGATTTAAATCATTTGCTGATAAAACTGATTTCTTAATTGAAAAAGGTTTGACGGGTATCGTTGGTCCTAATGGTTGCGGTAAATCAAATATAGTAGAATCTATCAGATGGGTTATGGGAGAAACATCCGCCAAGAGCATGAGGGGTTCTGGAATGGAAGATGTTATATTTTCAGGCACCTCAAATAAAACATCAAAAAATTTAGCCGAGGTATCTGTTGTCATAAAAAATCAAAATAATGAAGGCCCAATTCAATTTAGAGAACTTGACGAAGTCAATGTTAGAAGAAAAATTGAGAAAGATAAAGGATCCAAATTTTATATAAACGGCAAAGAGGTTAGAGCTAGGGATGCTCAGATGCTTTTTGCCGATATGTCTACAGGTGCACATTCGCCTTCAATGATTAGTCAAGGCCGTATAGGAGCCTTGGTGACTGCTAAACCAACAGATAGAAGAGCAATATTGGAAGAGGCTGCAGGAATTTCTGGCCTGCATGTGAGAAGACATGAGGCTGAATTAAGATTGGGTGCTGCAGAAAATAATCTAAAAAGAGCAGATGAATTAAGAAGACAACAAGAGAAACAGCTTGCTAATCTTCAAAAACAAGCTGAAGAAGCAACAAAATACAAAAATATTACAGATGAAATAAAGAAAATTGAAGCAGGTTTGTATTATTTAAAATTATTAGAAATAGATAAAGAAATAAGAATTGAAAATGAAATAAATACCGAAGCTGGTGAAGAAGTTAGTGGCTTCAACAATAAAATTTCAGATATTGAAAAATCAATAAAATTAGAAACTGAAAAAGTTTCACCTTTAAGAGAAAAAAATATTGAAAATTTATCAAAAATTCAAAGATTAAATTTAGAACTTAAAAGTTTAGATGAAGAAAATACAAGAACGCAGGAAGAAATCGAAAATATAAAAAAATCACTAAGTATTTTGGATGAAGACATTAATAGAGAAAAAGGAATTATAATTGATGCTAATTCAAATGAAAAAAGACTCAAAGAAGAAAAAAATGAACTTATTGAAATTGACTCAAAATATTACGATACAGAAAAGAAATCCAATGAAGATTTAAATGATGTCAAAAGTAAACTAAATAATAAAATAAATAATATAAAAGAACTAATTAATAAAAAAAATAATGCTGAAGCAGTAAATGCTTTGGAGAGTTGTAGAATATTGATTGAGGAATATGCTGAAAATTATAGTAAAAATCAAAATATAAAAAAAGAGTCTGTAAAAAGAAATGAGAGAATAAAAATAATAGAAAAGGAAATAGAAAGCTGGAAAAATTTATTATCAAATTCTGAAAAAATGGTAAATGAACTTACAGATAGAAAAAGCAAACTTAATTCACAGTTAGAAAAATTAGATAATAGACCAAAACTACAGGCAGAGAAAAAAGGACAAATTTCTGAAAGTTTAAGAATTTCTGAAAAAGAGAAAAATGAAAATGAGTCTTTTATTAATATTACTGATGATAAAATAGAAAATCTCAGATCTCAACTAAATGAAATTCAAGAGCAATCAATACAAATTAGAGAAAGAAAAGCTAGTTCAAGCGCAACAATTGAGGGATTAAATAAAAGAAAAAGTGATTTAGTTGATAGAATACATTCTGAACTAAATTTAACAGAGGAAAATATTTTAGAAAATTCAAATTTATATGGAAAAGAAAATCTACCTGATGCTGTTAATCAAGAAGATTTATTAGACAAAAAAAAACAAGAAAGAGAAAAATTAGGGTCAGTAAATTTAAAAGCAGATGAAGAAACTGATAAATATGAGAATGAAATTAAAAAAATGGAAAAAGATAGAGCAGATTTAGTCACTGCTATAATGAAATTAAATGATAGCATAAATGAACTTAATCAAAAAGGAAGGGAAAGACTCCTTGAGGCATTTCAAAAAGTTAATAGAAAATTCAATGAGGTTTACACTCAACTATTTAATGGGGGAAATGCTAAATTAGAATTAGTAGACTCAGAAGATCCGCTAGAGGCAGGGCTAGAGATGCTGGTTAGTCCACCAGGAAAGAGACTTCAATCGATAACGTTGTTATCTGGTGGAGAGCAAGCATTGACCGCATTGTCTTTAATCTTTGCAGTTTTTTTGACTAACCCATCGCCAATATGTGTTTTAGATGAGGTGGATGCACCATTAGACGATGCAAACGTTACAAGATTTTGTAATTTACTTGATGAGTTAACTAGAATTACTAATACTAGATTTATTATTGTAACACACCACGCACTTACAATGTCAAAAATGGATAGATTATATGGAGTGACAATGCCAGAAAAAGGTATAAGTCAATTAGTTGCTGTTGACCTTCAAAAAGCTGAGAGTATGGTTGCTTAATTTATCTAAAATTATTGATGTCCAAAGATCCTTTTAAAACTCGCTTAGAAATTGCAAAAAAAAAGGCTTTAAAAAGAAATCTAGACAATAAAAAACACAATCCATCACCAATTGGCGTAGCTTTTAAGCTAAGCACGGAATTAGTTTCAGCCGTGGCTGTAGGGACAATTATTGGGTTTATTTTGGACAAGACCTTTGATACTAAACCCTGGTTAATTTTAATATTTTTTTTTGTAGGGGTAGTTGCTGGAATAGCTAATGTGATTAAATCTGCAAAAAACATGCAAAAATAGATAAAAATTTATGGCAACAAACCCAATGACACAATTCGAGGTTTACAGAATTGGACCAGAAATTAAAATAGGTGCTTTTGATATTTCATTCACCAATGCTAGTTTATTTATGGTTATAAGTTCTTTGGCAATTTTAATTGTTTTTAATCTAGGTTCCAAAAAAAACTCAATGATACCTGGTAAAATTCAACTTCTTGCAGAATTGAGTTACACCTTTGTTTCAAAGATGATAAGTGATACAGCTGGCTCAAAAGCAAAACCTTATTTTTCATTTATTTTTTCATTATTTATGTTTGTACTTTTTTGCAATATGTTTGGAATGATTCCATATACTTTCACTGTAACTAGTCATATCATTGTAACTTTTGTGCTAGCTGCATTCATTTTTATTGCAGTAACAATTATAGGATTTATTAAACACGGGTTTGGATATCTAAAATTATTTGTCCCTAGTGGAGTGCCTGTTGTGCTGCTTCCTTTAATAGTAATTATTGAAATTATCTCATATTTGAGTCGACCCATAAGTTTATCTGTCAGACTTTTTGCTAACATGATGGCAGGTCACACTATGATGAAAGTTTTCGGAGGCTTTGTAATAAGTCTTGGAATAGTCGGTGGATGGCTTCCACTGAGTTTCTCAGTTGCTTTGACTGGTTTGGAGATCTTAGTTGCTTTTCTTCAAGCATATGTCTTTGCAATTTTAACCTGCATCTATTTAAATGATGCATTAAACTTACACCATTAAACTAACAAAGGAGGAAATAATGGAATTAGAAGCAGCAAAAATGATCGGAGCAGGTTTAGCAGCGATAGCTTTAGCAGGCGCCGGTGTTGGTATAGGTATAATCTTTGGAAACTATTTATCAGGAGCAATGAGGAATCCCTCAGCTGCACAAAAACAGTTTCCTAATTTACTTTTAGGTTTTGCACTTGCAGAGGCTACTGGATTATTTGGATTGGTAGTTGCATTAATCATTCTTTTTGCGTTTTAAACTTAATGATTAAAAAATATTTTTTTCAGTTGATATTTTTTAACCTCTTTTTTTCTAAAGAGGTTTTTGCCGCTAAAAGTGGGGGTATGCCTCAATTAAATCCTGAATTTTGGGTTTCACAAATTTTCTGGCTTACATTAACTTTTGGTATTTTATATATTGTTTTATCAAAATTTATATTGCCGAAAATAAGTGCAAATTTAGAATTAAGAAAATCTCAAATTCAAGAAAATATTGAGGCTGCAGATAAACAGAGACAAGATAGCGAGTCTAAAATAAAAGAATTTGAAAAGATAATATTAAAAAGTAAATCTGAAGCAAAAAATATTTTTAAGGAAACAAGAGAGAAAACTCTTAAAGATATTAATTCAAAAAAAGAAACTTTAGAGAAACAAATTAATGAGGAAATTAAAAAAGTAGAAAAAGAAATAAATGAACTAAAAAAAACTGCTCCTCAAAGGATAAATAAGATTGCGATTGAAACTTCATCTGAAATATTAAAAAGCTTATTGGGTACAGAAATAAATAATAGTAGCATTTCGGCAATAGTCGATGATCTTTCAAAGAAAAATGGAAATAAATATTATGACAATTGATTCAACTTTTTGGGTGGCAGTTTCATTTTTTATATTTTTTGGTGGCTTAATATATTTAAAAGTTCCTCAAAAAATAAATCAAATCCTACAAAAGCTTATTTCAGATATAACAAATGAAATTAACGAAAGTGAGAAATTAAGAACTGAGGCTAAAGTGTTGTTAGATAATGCTCAAAAAAAACTTGATTCAGCAAAATCAGTCAGTGATGAGATTTTAGAACAAGCAAAAAAAGATAGTGATAGACTAATTATAGAGTTAAATGACAAATTTCATAAATCCTCAGAAATTAGAAAAAATTCAGCAGAAACTAAAATTGCACAGATGAAAGACGCAGCAATAAGAGATATAAAAAATGCGTCTGTTAAAATTGCTATAAATTCTGCAAAAAAAATTATCTCTACATCAGTAGATAAATCTAAACTAGACACCTTGTTTCAAAAAAATTTAGATGAAACTAAAGAAGAGTTAAAAAAAATTAACTCATAATCCTCTTACAATTTTTTTAAAAAACTATAAATTATCATAATGAATTCTGTTGTAATTGGCTCTGGTTTTGGAGGTATAGCTGCTGCTCTCCGTCTGAAAGCAAAAGGACATGATGTAACCTTAATAGAAAAACATCCAGATTTAGGTGGCAGAGCTAGAGTGTTTAAAAAAAATGGTTTTATTTATGATGGTGGGCCAACTGTAATCACTGCTCCTTACTTAATTAATGAGCTATTCGAATTATTTGAAAAAGATCCAAAAGATTACATAGAGCTTTCTCCTCTTAAGATTTGGTACCAATTTGTATTTGAAGATAAAACTAAATTTAATTACTCAGGAGATGAGAACGAAATGAAAAGACAAATTGAGAAAATAAACAAAGATGATGTTGAAGGCTATGAAAAATTAGTAAATTTTACAAAAAAAATATTTGATAAAGGCTTTACTGAACTGGCTGATGTACCATTTAATAAACCATTTGTAATGATGCAACAATTACCAGCTCTTTTAAAACTTAAAAGTTACAAATCAGTTTATTCATTAGTCTCATCCTATATAAAAAATGAAAAATTAAGAAGAATGTTCAGTATGCACCCATTACTAGTTGGTGGTAATCCTTTCACCACAACTTCGATTTATGGACTCATTTTATACTTAGAAAAAAAATGGGGTATTCATTATTCGATGGGGGGGACTGGAAATATAATAAAAGGATTTGAAAAACTTATGTATGAAGAAGGAATTAAAGTAATCAAAGGTCATGAGGTTACAAAAATTATTTCCGATAAAAAAAAGATTACCGGTGTTCAGCTTAATGATCAAACAATCATAAACTCTAATAATGTTATTTGTAATGCTGACCCACCTGCAGTTTATGAAAAAATGTTAAATGGAAATATAAATAATTCTTTTCTATTTAAATGGAAAAAAAATCGAATGGAATATTCAATGGGATTATTTGTTTATTATTTTGGTACTAAAAAAAAATATGAAAATGTAGAACATCACACAATTAAGTTTGGTAATAAATATAAAGAGCATCTAGATGATATATTTAATAATAAAAAGTTGAATGATGATATTAGCTATTATCTTCACAGACCTTCTTCAACAGACAAATCTATGGCTCCTCAAGGGAACGATTGTTTTTATGTTCTTGTTCCGGTGCCAAATAATCAATCAAATATTGATTGGTCTTTAGAGGGAGAAAAAATGAAAAATTTAGTAATTGATAAAATGCAAAACGATTTAATGCCCAATCTAAAAGAAAATATTATCGAAGATTTCTATTTAACTCCAGATTACTTTGAAAAAGATTTAAATACTAAACATGGTTCAGGTTTTTCTATCCAACCAAAATTTTCACAATCTGCTTATTTTAGATTTCATA
Organism: Pelagibacteraceae bacterium AG-410-N23; assembly: GCA_003215055.1. Taxonomy (GTDB): domain Bacteria; phylum Pseudomonadota; class Alphaproteobacteria; order Pelagibacterales; family Pelagibacteraceae; genus Pelagibacter. Next base: position 71,420 of record QCKW01000003.1, read on the forward strand.
ATAAATCAGAAGTTTATGATGGTTTATATTTTGTTGGAGCAGGAACACACCCTGGTGCTGGTGTGCCAGGAGTTTTGTCTTCAGCTAAAGTATTGGATAAAATAATTTAATGAATAAAAAAAACTATCTAGCTATTTTTGCTAAATCATTTAATTGGGCAGGTTTTTTTTTACCAAAAAAAACTTATGAAGATTCTGCTAAATTATATGCATTTTGTAGAGTTCTCGATGACATAGCGGATAAAAAAG
>QCKW01000004.1 GCA_003215055.1 Pelagibacteraceae bacterium AG-410-N23
CTTTTTGATCTCTTTAATTTCTTTATTATTTTCTTGATATTGCTTGTTCTAATTTTTTTAAAATTATTGAGTCTTTTAAATTGATTGAACCCAATAGCTGCAGCAATATCCGTTGGTCTTAAATTAAAACCTGAGTTAATAAAATTGAAATTTTTTTCCTTATTATTTCGCAAACCTCGATCCCAACCATGAGCTCTTAATGAATGAATAATTTCATAGTTTTTTTTATCATTGCAGACTATCATGCCACCCTCACCTGCGGTAATTTGATGAGAATAATAAAATGAGTAAGTACCAAAATCTCCAAAAGTTCCTAAATATTTTTTATCAAACTTAGAACCTAAGGACTCACAGGTATCTTCAATTAAATACAGTTTATTTTTTTTGATAATAGACTTTAATTTTCTCATATTCGTTGCATTACCCAAAACATGGACTCCCATAATCGCTTTGGTTTTTTTTGTTATTTTTTTTTCTAAATCAGAAATTGATAAATTTAAAGTATGAGGGTCAATATCTACAAATTTTGGCTTTAACCCTGCTTGAACAATTGGCCATAATGAGGTTGACCAACACAGAGCTGGTATCAAACATTCGTCGCCAACTTTTAAATTATTTTTTTTAGCAGGATTAATTAACGCAAATGTAGCTAGTAAATTAGCTGAGGATCCTGAATTAACCATTAAAGCATGTTTTGCACCTATGAATTTTGCGAAAGCTTTTTCAAAATTTTTAGTAATTTTACCCATAGTAATATTTTTTGAAAATAAAACTTTTGCTGCCTGATAGATGTCGTCATCAGAAAATGAATTTGGAGATAAAGGGTATTTCATATTTTTACCCTTTGATATTTGATTAATAAATTTGAGAATTTCTTTTTTTTTTAACATATATATATTTAAAGTTTTTAGCCTTTTCCTCGCCAAGGAATTGTCTTATCAATTATTTTTCGAAGAGTAATATCAAATAATAGTCCCAGCATCCCCATTATAAAAATAGTTATCCAAATAACCTCGTATTGAAAATATTTTTTAGCAACATTTTCGACAAATCCAATACCAGTTGTTCCTGCCAAGAATTCAGCTGCAACCAATGTTCCCCAACACATTCCAACTGCAACTCTTATTCCTGTTAATATTTCAGGCAAGGAATTAGGAAAAATGACATATCTCAATATTTGTTTTTTAGATGCACCTAAAGAGTGAGCAGCATGAATTTTTGATAATTGAGTACCTGATGCACCAGCTCTTGCTGAAATAATCATAATAGATAATGATACCATGAATAAAAGGAAAACTTTTCCAGTATTATCAATTCCCAAAACAGAGATGATAAGAGGAGCCCATGCCAATGGAGGAACTGGTCTGTAAAGTTCAATAAGAGGATCAAAGAAACCTTTAGCAAATCTATTTAGTCCCATAAATAAACCCAATGGAACACCAATAATAATTCCAAAAACTAATCCTAAAAAAAACTCTCATGAACGAGTCCCATATATGACCATAGGGAACAGGTACTTTTAATAATTTAAAGTCTCCAGTCACAATTTTTAAAACTGCACCTTTGAAGTTTTGTTTAACAACTCCTTCTTTATTATGAATTGGATATTCGCCAGGCAGTATATCTGCTATCCAATCAGGTAAAATAAAACCAACTACATTACTTATATCAACCATTTTTATCCATAGAAGAGGAATATCTTTATAACCAACACTTGGTTTAGACATCAGAATAAATTTGTTAAAAGTATCTGAAGGTTTGGGAAGCCATCTACCAGAACCTTGTTCTGAACAACTCGGTCCACTCGCAACAATTGTCCCAGCTGGAAATAAAAAAATATCGATAAATCTTAAACCACCTTGAGCTTGTATTTGTGCATTATCAAACTTAACAATTGCATTTTGCATTTTATTTAATGCATTTGGTGGATAAATACTCGCAAACTCTATTCTTCTTGCAATTTTGACAATATTTTTAGCATATGTAGAAGCTATTTCTTCACTTTCACTCAAATCATTTCTGTATGCTTTAATTTCATCTTTAATTTCTTTAATTTTATTTTTGAACTCTGGATTATGGTTTCTTAGTTTGAAAAATTCATCACTAATTAAATTTAACTCTTGAGCTGCAGCATGAAATTTTAAACCTCTGTTTGTAGCTGGCACCAGAGGTACTTCTAACGTATTTTCAATACTTCCTGAACCTGCATCAATCTTTGTAATACCCCAACCACCTTCTTCACTTACAGCCTTTAGCCTTTCGTTTAGCTCTTGTTCTGTTTCAAATGGATAATCAGGTTTTTGAAAATTTTCAGTTAAAAGATTAATCTTTCCAGTTATATCTTCAATTTTTTCTCTAGTTTCATTTTCAAGTAAATCCTCATTAGTTAATAAAGGAATTAATTGATTTGTTTTATCTATAAAGTTAACAAGAATTGTTTTTTGTTCATTATTTAGCTCTTTAGAATTCTTTATCTCAATTGATAGTTTTTTAAGATTTTTATTTTCTTTTTTTATTTGAGAAGTGCTTTTGAACTCTCTTTCTTCTATTGGAAATTGATATTTTAAACCTAATAAAGAGTCATTTACTTTTCCTACTTGGCATAGCTCATTAGCAGATTTTGGATAAAAACCTTTTGCGATATCCCAAGAATAATAAAGCCAAATTAAAAGAAGAAAACTACTCCCAACAATAACCCAATGAGTTCCACCTAGTGCCCTTTCAGGATTTCCAAAAACTGCATCAACTTTTTCAGTTTTGATTAAGCGTCTGCCATAAAGGATACAGCCGACGACAGCAAAGAATATTAAAAAAGTTACTATCTGTGTTAACATTTAATTTTCTTTCCCCATGATTTCTTCTTCCATATTCCAAATCATTTCTAAAATTTCTTCTCGTTTTGCAGAAAAATCTTTATCTTTCTTAATTTCTCTTAAATCTTGTTTAAGACCCATTGAAGCGAATGGAAGATTGTATTCTTTATGTATCCGTCCTGGTCGAGGAGCCATAACATATAATCTTTCACCAAGTAATAAAGCTTCTTCTACTGAGTGAGTGATTAAAATAATTGTTTTTCCTGTTTCTTTCCAAATTTTTAAAACTAATGACTGCATCTTTTCTCTTGTTAAAGCATCAAGTGCTCCCAAAGGTTCATCCATAAGAATTAAATCTGGATCATTAATTAAACATCTTGCAAGAGCAACTCTTTGCTGCATTCCTCCAGATAGTTGGTATGTCGGTGTGTTACCAAATCCCTTTAGTCCAACAATTTCTAACCATTCATCAACTTTTTTTTGAGTTTCAATTGGATCATTATTTTTCATTCTAAGACCAAAATTTACATTTTCAGCTACTGTCAGCCATTCAAACAAAGCTCCTTGTTGAAAAACCATTCCTCTTTCAACACCTGGACCATCAATCTCTTTATTATTTAATGTAATATTTCCTGATGTTGGTCTTATAAAACCTGCTGTGATATTTAATAATGTTGTTTTACCACAACCTGATGGACCAAGAACCGTGAGAAGTTCTCCTTTTTTTAAAGTAAAATTTAAATCTTTTAAAGCGTGAACAGTCTCTCCTTTTGGAGTTTTAAAAATCATGTTTAGATTTTGAGAAACTAAATCACTCATTAAATACCTTATATTAGAAATCTTTTAAAAAAAATAGGCACCAATTTTTTAAGTTGGCGCCTATTAAATTTTTCTTTCTCTATTTAATTATAGAGGTAAGAAACTAGTGTCTACGTTTCCTCTTGGTGTTCCCATTCCTTTTAAGAATGCGTCAAGATTTCCTTTAGTCATAGATTGTTTAGTTTCTTCAGGTGTTAAGAATTTAAAACCACTTAAAGTTTCTTTCATATCACCAACTTTCATCTCTGAAGCTTTAGCCATAACATTCATGTTGCTTTTACCAGCTTTGTATCTAGCATTTGCTTCATGAGTTACTTCTATAAAAGTTCTTAGCATTTCAGGATTTTCCTTCATAAACTTTGTAGTTACAGAAGTTATATCTATTCCTAAGATACCAGCATCTCTTGCTTCTTGCACTGTAAGTAATCTTGAACCTACAGCAGTTGCAGCTTTAATAGAGTTACCACCAAATAAACATGCCATTACAACATCACCACTTACTAAAGCAGCAGCTCCCTCTTCAGGATCCATTTGAATAATATCCATTTTTTTTCTGTCAGCTCCAACAACTTTCATACTTTCATCGAAAACATACTCAGCCATTGTTCCTAGTGGAACAGCAACTTTTTTACCCTCTAACTCAGTAGCATTGGCTTTTGTAATTCCAGAAGCGTTAGAAGTAACACAAGTTGTTCCTCCCATTCCGTATTCCATAGCAATATCTACAAGTTTGATAGGTGCTTTAGATTTAACAGCATTAATAAAAGGCACTAAACCTTGTGAGTAAGAAATATCAATATCTCCTGCTAACATTGCATCTGTCATAGCTCCACCATTGGTGAAGTTTGTCCATTTTACTGGAACGCCTAAAGCTTTTGCAAAATTTTTCTTCTGCATGTCTTCTAAGTTTGGACTTGGCCATTCTAAGAAATAAGCAACTCTAACTTCGTTAGCAGCTGCGTTTGCAGTTGCGATTGATAAGTTAAGAGCTACAAAACATCCTAGAATAAAACTAATTATTTTTTTCATTTATTCCTCTTAGTTGATTATTTATATGTTGTAAGTTTAAGATTAAATTAGCATAGATGTAAAACAAAAAAGTGTCTAGTTTGATACACAACTTAAGGTTGCGTCAATTATTTTTGTGGTTAATTGCCCTTATTTAGTCTAAAGAATCTTTTTAAGACTATTTAATAAAATTTAAAAAAAATTATGAGCTCTGAAAATCGCACATCAGTTCCAAATTCATTAAATGAACATTGGATGCCATTTACATCTAATAAAGATTTTAAAGAAAATCCAAAATTAATAGTGGAGGCAAAAGGTGTTTACTTAAAAAACCATCAAGGTAAAACGCAAATCGATGCGAGCTCTGGATTATTTTGTAATCCTTTAGGACACGGAAGAAAAGAAATTATAGAAGCAATTACAAATCAATTAAACACTTTAGACTACTGTCAACCATTTCAACAAGGTTTTGGAGGATCATTTGAATTAGCAACAAGAATCTCAAAACATACTCCAGGAAACTTAAACAAAATTTTTTATACAATTTGTGGATCAACTGCAGTTGAAACCGCAATAAAAATTAGTATTGCATATCACAAAGCGAGAGGTGAAGGACAAAGATTTAGATTTGTCGGAAGAGAGCGTGCGTATCACGGTATGAATATTGGAGCAACTTCAGTTGGAGGTATGATTAATAATGTCAAAGCTTATGCAAGTGTTTTAATGCCAGGTGTGGTGCATATGAGACATACACATTTAGATGAACATAAATTTATCTCGGGTCAACCTGAGACAGGAGTAGAAATTGCAAATGATTTAGAGAGAATTTGTACAAATTTCGGCTCAGAGAATATTGCAGCATGTATAGTTGAACCGATCGCTGGATCTACTGGAACATTAGTTCCTCCGGTGGGATATTTACAAAGACTTAGAGAGCTGTGCGATAAACATAAAATACTTTTGATTTTTGACGAAGTTATTACAGGTTGGGGAAGAACTGGCTCAGCATTTGGGGCACAAGAATTTGGAGTAACTCCCGATATAATGACTATGGCAAAGGCAACTACAAACGGCATAGTTCCATTTGGTGTTGTTGCATGTAAAGAAGAAATTTACGATGCAGTAATGGACAACTCTCCAAAAGGAGCAATCGAACTGTTCCATGGTTACACTTACTCAGGAATACCTGTTTCTGTTGCAGCAGCGTTAGCGGTGCAAAATATTTTTGAAAAAGATGATATTTTCAAAAGAGCAAAAGAACTAGCTCCTTATTTCCAAGAAGGCTTATTTTCTTTAAAAGATATTGACGTCGTCGATAATATAAGAGGTTACGGGATGATGGGCGGTATTGATATTAAAACTGATGGCAGACCAGGTAAAGCAGGTTTAGCAACTTTTAAACATTGCTATGATGCAGGAGTTAATTTCAAAGCTACTGGCGATTGTCTAATTATTGCACCAATGTTTATCTGTGAAAAAAAACATATTGATGAAATTATTGAAAAACTGAGAACTGGAATTACTAACTACGCCAAAAGCAAAAAAAATTAAATTTCACTAATGAGAATTGGTGTTCCAAAAGAAATAAAACCACAAGAAAATCGAATTGGTTTAACTCCTGATAGTGTAAAAACACTCGTATCTGAGGGTCATCAAGTTTTAGTTGAAAACAATGGCGGTTTCGAAGCAGGTTTTGAAAACGATCAATTTATAAAAGCTGGAGCTAAAATTGCTAAAAGCGCAGAAGATATTTTTAACGACTCAGATATAATTGTTAAAGTTAAAGAACCTCAAAAGGTTGAGGTAGATATGATTAGAGAAAATCAAATTATATATACCTACCTTCACTTGGCAGCTGCAAAAGAATTGACTGAGGGGTTAATTAAATCAAAAAGTATAAATATTGCGTATGAAACTGTAACAGACAATAATGGAAGACTTCCATTACTTGCACCAATGAGTGCGGTTGCAGGTCGAATGTCTGTTCAAGCGGGTGCACATTGTTTAGAAAAAAACCAAAAAGGTAGAGGAGTATTATTAGGTGGCGCACCAGGTGGAGAGCCTGCAAATGTTTTAATTCTTGGTGGTGGTGTAGTAGGAGAAAATGCTGCAATAATAGCTACCGGTATGAGAGCTAAGGTTCATATTGTGGATAAATCTGAAGTTAGATTAAAACAGTTAGTTGAAATATTTGGTGAAAAAATTACCCCAGAACAAAGTGATAAAATAGATTTAAATAAATTAGTAGCTGAAGCAGATTTAGTGGTAGGTGGAGTTTTAATTCCAGGGGCTGAGGCACCGAAATTGGTGACTAAGGATATGTTGAAATTGATGAAAAGAGGATCAGTGATTGTTGATGTTGCGATTGATCAGGGTGGATGTGTTGAAACAAGTAAACCAACAACTCATGGAGATCCAACATATATTGTTGATGATGTTGTTCATTATTGTGTTGCAAACATGCCTGGTGGGGTTCCAAGAACTTCTACTTTTGCTTTAAATCAAGCCACACTTCCTTATTTAGTAAAACTTGCAAACAAAGGTTATCAAAAAGCTTTAAAAGATGATAAAAATTTTTTAGCAGGACTAAATGTTTGTAAAGGACAAGTGACATATAAAGCTGTTGCAGATGTTTTTGGCCATGAATATGTTGATCCTACGTCAGCTCTTTAACCATAATAATTTAAATACCAATTTAAAAATTTTTGAATTCCATCTTGATATTTAGTTTTAGGGTTATAACCAGTTATTCTTTTTAATAGGCTAGTATCTGATAAAGTCGAAAATACATCACCTTTTTGCATAGGCATAAATTTTTTAATAGCCTTTTTTTTCAATTTTTTTTCAAGAGTATTTATAAAATCTAAAAGAAGAATTTTTTTTGTATTTCCAATATTGAGAACCCTAAAAGGTGCAACATTTGACAAGCTATCATTTTTATATTTTTTTGAGTTATTTATTTTAGGAGCTTTGTTGGTTAATTTAAATACACCATCAACAATATCATCAACATAGGTATAATCTCTGTACATTTTTCCTTTATTGTAAATGTCTATTTTTTTTCCATTAATAATATTTTTAGTAAATTTAAAGTAAGCCATATCGGGTCGACCCCAGGGACCGTAAACAGTAAAAAATCTTAATATTGTTATAGGTAATTTCCATAGACTAGAGTATGAATGAGCTAAGTTTTCTGTTGATTTTTTTGTAGCAGCATAAAGGCTAACTTGATTATCAGTTTTATCAATTTCTTGGAAAGGGAATTTCTTATTAGATCCATAAACTGAAGAACTTGATCCAATCATAAGGTGCTTAACTTTTAATTTTTTTGCAACTTCAATCAAATTATAAGTTCCGATAATATTTGAATTTAGATAAACTTTTGGACTTTTAATACTATATCTCACTCCAGCCTGAGCGGCTAAATGAATAATTATTGATGGTTTAAATCTAATTATTGATTTATTTAAAATTTTTTGATTTTCAAGATTTCCTTTAATAAAAGAAAAATTTTTATAATTTTTAAGAATTTTTAATCTAGATTTTTTTAAACCCACATCATAATAATTATTCATCGAGTCAAATCCACAAACTTTAAAACCTTTGTCTAAATATCTCTTTGAAACATGAAAGCCTATAAAACCAGAAGATCCAGTAATAAAAATTTTTGTTTTCATTTTTTTCTAATATTTAATATAACACTAAAGTGAATAAAGAAATTCCTAAAACAACTAAAGTAGTAGTAATTGGTGGTGGTGTAGTTGGCTGTTCTGTCGCTTATCATTTAGCTAAGTTTGGATGGAAAGATACAGTTCTTTTTGAGAGAGATCAATTAACTTCTGGAACTACTTGGCATGCCGCTGGTTTAGTCAGTCAATTAGGCCCAACTGCTGCAATAACAAAAATAAGAAAATATACTTTAGATTTATATAAAAAACTTGAGAAAGAAGTTGATCATTCTGCAGGACTAAGATTAAACGGTGCTCTTTCAATTGCACAAAACAAAGGAAGATGGCAAGAACTTCAAAGACAAGCAACTACAGCTCAGCTTTATGATGTTGATGTTAGAATTCTAGACAAAGATCAAATCAAAAAAGACTATCCAATCATTAACACTGATGACGTAATAGGTGGAATTTTAATGCCTGGTGATGGTGCGGCAGACCCTTCAGGTGTAACGCATATGCTTGCAAAAGGTGCAAGAATGGAAGGTGCTCAAATTTTTGAAAAATCACCAGTTGAAGAAATTTTAACTAAAGATGGAAAAATTTCTGGAGTAAAAGTTAACGGACAAATAGTTGAATGCGAATATATTGTTTTAGCTTCAGGAATGTGGTCAAGACAAATAGGAGAGAAAAATGGAGTAAGCATTCCTCTTTATCCTGCAGAACATTTTTATATAATTACTGAGCCGATAGAAAATTTGTCTAAAACTTTACCAGTGATAAGAGATTTTGATAATAGTACTTACATTAAAGAAGATGCTGGTAAAATTTTAGTAGGTATTTTTGAGGGAAAATCTATTCCAGCATTTGATAAAACTAGTTTAGTGCCTGAAGATTTTTCTTTTGGAGAATTTCCTGAAAATTTTGAACATTTTGAACCCTATCTTGCCTCTGCAATTAAAAGGTTTCCAGTTCTAGAAAAAGCAGGAATAAGAAAATTTTTTGCAGGACCAGAATCTTTTACGCCAGACACTAATACTTTATTAGGTGAGGTACCAGAAATTAAGAATTTCTTTGTATGTTGTGGTTTAAATAGTATTGGGATCGGAAGTGGGGGAGGTGTTGGAAAAGTCACCGCTGAATGGTTAATGACAGGTCATATTAATCAAGACATATTTAGTTATGATATTAAAAGATTTCAAAAATTTCATTCAGATTTAGGTTTTATCAAAAAAAGAATTACCGAAACTTTGGGTGATTTATATGGAATGCACTGGCCGTTTAAACAACACAAAACTTCAAGAAATATAAAGACACTTCCTTATCACGATAATTTAAAGAGTTTTGGCGCATGTTTCGGTGTTTCAGCAGGTTATGAAAGACCTATGTGGTTTGCCTTAGACGGTGAAAAATCTGAGTATGAGTACAGTTATAATTATCAAAATTGGTACCCATCAGCAGAATATGAAACTAATAATACAATTAAAAATATTGGTTTATTTGACTTAACGCCATTTGCAAAGTTTGAGATAAAATCTGAAAAAGCACATAAAGAATTACAAAGAATTTGTACTGCAAATATCAAAAATGAGATTGGTAAATGTACATATACTCATATGTTAAATAGTGATGGTGGTATTGAGACTGATTTAACAGTTGTTTGTGTTGACAAAGATCACTTCAGAATAATTAGTTCAGCAGCAACAAGAGAAAGAGATAAATTTCATATTAATAAACATCTTTCAGAGGGAGTGGAGTTAAAAGATGTAACAGATGATTATTGTGTATTTGGTTTATTTGGACCAAAAAGCAGAGATTTGATTAAATCGATTTCTTCAGATAATTTTGACAATGAAAACTTTAAATTTGGTACTGCAAAATATATTACCATTAATGGAGTTAAAATATGGGCTCAAAGATTATCTTATGTGGGTGAATTAGGTTACGAGTTATATGTTGAATTTGATAAGGCAAAAAAGATCTATGAGTTTCTTATTGAAAAAGGAAAAGATTTTAACCTCTCTAATTGTGGTATGCACGCTATGGATATTATGAGAATGGAAAGTGGCTTTTTACATTGGGGACATGATATTTCACCTGAAGAAAATCAATATCAAGCTGGTTTATCATTTACGATAAGCAATAAAAAAGGTGTGGATTTTATTGGCAAGCAAGCTTTGGAAAAAATAAAAAAAGAGAAAATGAAAAGTAGATTTGCAATGTTTACTTTAAAAGATAGTAAACCGGGTGAACCTTTACTTCTTCACGATGAACCAATTTACTTAGATGATAAAATTATAGGCAGATCCACATCAGGAAATTATTCATTTAATTTTAAGAAAAATTTAACTTTTGGATACATAAACAATCATTTTTCAAATGAGGAACTTCAAAAAAATAATTTATTTATTGAAGTTGAAAAAAAGAAATATCCTATATCAATTCAACCTGAGCCCTTAAAACGAACAGATTTTAAAAATCAATAATTAAGTCTGTCTTCTTAAAATAAAAACAAAAATTACAGACGTTGCCATCATAATTAATGCATAAGCAGCAGTTGGAACCATGTATGTCATATTAGTACCAAATAATTGTATTCCTACAAAAACAGCTAAAGTTCCATTTTGTAGTCCTGCTTCTAAAGATATACATCTTCTTTGAGCAACTCCTGTTGCAAAAAATTTAGCTATATAAAAAGCCACAATCATCATTGTGACGTTTAAAATAAAAGCAATTAAACCAGCTTTTGTTATGAACATCACAATGCTATCCCATTCCTCAATATAGATAGCAATAAACACAATTATGAATAAACCAATAGAAATTTTATTAATGATTTTAATATTATTGATAATAAAATTATCAGCAAATTTTCTAATAATCATTCCAATTAAAACTGGTACTGTTACAACAAAAAACATTTTTAAAGATATACCAAGCATTGAAACTTCTTTTTTGACGTATGTAATATCAAATAATTCAATTGATAAAAAAACTACATAAGGAACAGAAACAATACTAATTAAACTGGTAATTGCTGTTAAAGATATTGAAAGTGCTACATCGCCATCTGCAAATTTTGTAAGTACATTAGAAGTCACACCTCCAGGTGCAGCTGCAATCAACATTACACCTAATGCTAATTCAACAGGAGTTCTTAAAATAATTATTAAAAGATATGCAATTATTGGAAGTAAAATTAACTGGCAAGATAATCCAACAAAAAATTCTTTGGGATTTTGAAGTACCCTTGTAAAATCTTTTACAGTTAAAGATGCACCCAATCCTAGCATGATTAATGCTAAAGCAACCGGTGCTATTGTTGTTACTATACCCATGACCCCTCTGTAAGTTGTAGCACATACAACTTAAAAGATTATTATCATTAAATAAAGAAGTTTATGATATAGTTAAAAGATTAAGCATCTTTCTTAGGAATTTTGCTTTATTTTTAAAAACTTGTTTTTGATATGGAAGAATTTTTTCAATATTTAATCCTGTCATCACATATTGTTTTTTTTCATTAGGTTTTAAGTATCCTTGATCTACTAAATATTTACATTTTCTAATCACTGTTGCTCTTGGAATATTAGTCATATCAGATAAAGACATCGCACTTACACCAGTTGTTTTTTCATTTTCTTGGTCGGTAACAATACCTTTATTAAATGTCATATAGTCTGGTGTTATAGAATACACGTTTGAGTCATTAATATTTTTTTTATAATTAAAAGCTTGATTCATAGCTACAGTTCCCCAAATATGGAATGTTGCTACATCTTCAAACATTTCATGGTAACCAATAATCATTGGAATTTGCATTCTATAAAACCATCTCCAACAAATACTGAAGTTTTTATTAATTGTATTTTCAATAAGTTTTGGATCAAGTTTTTTTGTATAAATTCCATCTTTATTAAAAATTTCAGATATAAGGTAAATATATTTAGCAGTTGTTTTTACTTGTCTTTCAGGTCTTACCTGAGAAAATACAGAACGATCAATTATTATTTGTTTTTTAATTCTTTTTAAAGCACCTATTTTATCAAGCTCTAAAACTTTTCTCCTTACAGTTTCTTTAGGCAATTTTAGTTTTTCACAAAGTTCTGTGATACTAAATTTTTCTATTTGGAGATTTTGTTTTGAGTAAAATTGATCAAACGAATATTTGATATTCATTTGATCATAAAATTGTAAAGTTTTTTCTATTAATGAAATTACAATCAAATATTTATAATGGTCATTAAAAGCTTTATACACATTATTCATCCATGACCATTGATGAACAATCCAATCTCTTCCTAATTTATCATAGCTTGCCATCATATGATCATAAACCTGATCATCATTTAGAACTTTTGAAAAATCTACTTGTTTTAACTTCATATTTTAAAAATCGAATAAGAAACCCAAAATGAACATGTGTCAACTAAATTGTGACCCAGTTTGAACTCCTATTATTTGAGACAGTATGAAATTCATGATTAAATCAATTCATGAATAATAAAGGCTTTGCAGACAATCAAACAAACATCGAGACCCCAAATGATGTAGGTATGACTGAAAAGCCTTTAAAATCAAAGATTAATGAAAAAATAAAAGAACGAGTAGACATAAATGTTCTTAAGTCGAAGCTTAAAGAAACTGAGAGCAAAGAGTTCAAAAAAAATTTATATATATTATCTTCTTTAATTTTGATTTTAGGGTTTTTAGGTATTTATTTGTCTTTGTAATTGCAAATGTAAATAAGGTATAGTTTAATAAGTCTGTGAAAAATTTTGATCCAATTAAAGAAAAACTCATAGCTAAATATCTTACAAAAGATAAAGTAAAAGAAGTTAAAAATCCTGACATCAATATTATGCTTAATAGAGTAAAAACAAATCAAAAAAATGAAGTAAGAAAAAAACTTTATTTTTCAGCAGCAGCTTCTACTGGTTTGATTCTGTTTGGCATCATGATTTTTTAATTAAACCTCCCAAAATTGAACTTAAACTGAGTTAATTGCAAGTAATTAACAATTTTCAGACATAATATTATTATTTAAGTTTTGCTATTTTATTTTAACATAGAAAATCATGAAAATATTTGATTGCACAACTTTTTATAATGAAAAAATGATGATGGATGTGAGGTTTAATGTTTTAGACCAATATGTAAGTAAATTCATAGTTGTAGAGTCAACTTTTTCACATAGTGGTAAAAAAAAGGAATTAAATTTTAACATCGATGATTATCCTAAATTTAAAGACAAAATAATTCACTTGGTCATTGAAGAAGAGCCGAAAAATATTGAAAAAATCACTGATAATAAAAATAGTAGTATAACTAAAAGAATGAATAGTTTGAAAAGAATTGAGCAGTCTTATAATTATATGAACAATGGAATAACTCAGGCAGATGATAATGACTTAATTGTATTGAGTGATAATGATGAAATACCTAATTTTGATTCAAAATATTTTAAAGAAGTAAAGAATAATATTTTTATTTTTAAACAACTCTTTTTTTACTATAAATTTAATTTATTTTATGATCGTATTCCTTGGTTTGGATCAAAAGCGTGTAAAAAAAAAAACCTGAAATCATTTTCGTGGCTAAGAAATCTTAAAAATAAAAAATATCCAATTTGGAGAATTGATTCATATTTTTCAAATTTAAAACAAAGAAATGTCAGGATTGTTGAGGATGGAGGCTGGCATTTTACTAACCTAAAAACTCCCGAGGAAATTTTTATTAAACTTTCAAATTACGGTCATCATAATGAATTTGAAGATGCTGGAATGACATTGGATGATATTAAAAAAAATATTAATAATAGAATTGTTGATTACGACCATACTTTAGATAAATCACAAACTAATAAGATAAATAATGGCTACAAACTAAAGATTATAAATGATACAATATTACCGAAGTACCTAGTTAAAAATAAAGAATTATACAAAAAATGGTTTGAAAAAGATTAACGTATGTTCTTGATATAAACTAGTATACAAAATATATTTACAATTATGTCAATACTATTCAGCAATCCACCATGGTGGGAAGGTAAAGAAAGCAGGGGTTTTCTCAGAAAAAAGAGATGGAGAAGAGGAGTTCGTGCAGGATCTAGATGGCCTTTCACATACTTAGGCAGATGTTCTCCTGACAATCCAAGAGCACACGACTATATACCATATCCATTTTTTTTGGGTTATGCGACTACCTATGCTGCAAATAAAATTGGTGAAGATAAAGTTTTTTTTAGAGATAGCATTGCTTTATCAGAGTCCTATGAAAGTTTTTATAAGTATCTAGATGAAATAAAAAATAAAATTGAATATTTTTTGATCGAAAGTGCAACACCATCTTGGGATCACGACTATAAACTTATTAAAGAAATTAAAAATAAATATCCTAAACTTAAAATAATTGTTTCTGGCCCAATATCAACATCAGACCAAAAATGGGATAGCAACATAATACATGCAGTTCTTAAAGGTGAATATGAAAAAAATATAATTAAAGTTATAAATGGAAAAGATGGGATTTACAATCATGATCTTTTAACAAAGGATGAAATGAACGAAGCTCCTTTTCCTTACTATGATAAAAATATATATGATAAGTATTTCGATGGAAATCCAATTCCTATGAATACCTTGTTTCCTCAAGCACACATTTGGAGTAGTAGAGGTTGTCCATTTAAATGTATTTTTTGTGTATGGCCTGCAGCAATGACGGGCAATGACCCTCACGGGGATGGTAAAAGATCAGTAAGACAATATACTCCTGAATATATTGAAAGTTTTATAAAAGATTTAACTGGCAGATATAAATTTAATGCAATCTATTTTGATGATGATACTTTTAATATTGGTAACAGACATACAGAAAAAATGTCTGAAGTAATGTCCAAATTTGATATTCCCTGGTTCGCTATGTGTAGAGCGGATACTTCAAAAAAAGAAACTTGGAAAAAAATGGCAGATAGTGGATGCAAAGGAGTGAAGCTGGGTGTTGAATCTGGAAGTCAGGTTGTTGTAGATAAAATTGTAAATAAGCATCTCGATTTAAAATACGTGCAAGAAATTGTTTCTCATATTAGATCTTTAGATATGTCTGTGCATGGAACGTTCACATATGGGTTGCCAGGTGAAACTAAAGAGGACATGATTAGAACTAAAAAATTTATAAAAGATACAGAATTTAGTACAATCCAGGAGTCTGGAACAGCAGAAATAGAAGGCACTCCTTTACATGCGCTTATTCACGAAGAGAAATTGACCACATATCCTGGGGCTATTGCCGATGCAAATTACGATAGACAAAAGGATGGTGGTAAAAAATGGCAAAGTTTAGTTAAAGAATTACAAAACAATTAACAATAGTGGCTGAAAAAGTTTCATTTTATATTCCAGCATTTAATGCACAAAATACAATCGAGTTATCTATTAATTCTGTAAAAAATCAAACATATCCAGTTGATGAAATAATAATAATTAATGACAACTCTACAGATAAAACTAAAGAAATAATTTCAAAACATAGTGATTTAAAAATTATTAATAATAAGAAAAATTTAGGCTTGGGTTATAATAGAAATTTGGGAATACAAAATAGCTCAAATGAAATAATCGCTTCAATAGACTCAGACGTTGAACTAGATAAGAAATGGCTTGAAAATATAATCATAAGTTTAAAAAAAAACAACATTGTAATGTGTGGTGGAAATATGATTGAAAAGTACACTAGCAATAAAATTAATGCATGGAGAGAAAAATATTATAATCAAAGTTGGGGTAATAGTGACATACTAAATCCATCTTTTCTGTATGGATGTAATACTATTTTATTAAAGAGTTATTGGGAAAAAACAAAAGGATACGATGAAAACTTAAAAACTAATGGTGAGGATATTGATTTTTGTAAACAAATAAAGTCAATAGATAACATCAATTTATATTATTCATCTAATTCATTATGTTATCATCTTCAGGATGATAGTATTTTGTCATTGTCAAAAAGAGTTTGGAGATATCATTCATTTGGTTATAAAATAAAGGCTCCTTCAAAAAAAAAATTAATTAATTTGTCAATAAAACAATTCAGATTTTTTTTAATAAGATTTTTTATAGAATTATTAAAATTTGAAATAAAATATATAATAATATCTTTTATTGTATTAATAAATTTTATAAAATTTGAATATATCTATTTAAAAAAAAATAAATGAAAATTTTAGTTACAGGTGGTTGTGGATTTGTTGGAACAAATTTGTGTTTAAGTTTAAAAAATAAAAGACATTCAGTTTTTAGCTTAGACAACCTTAGCAGAAAAGGATCGAATTATAATTTAAATTTGCTAAGAAAAAAAAAAATTAAAAACTATAAAATTGAAATATCTAATTTTAAAAAAATAAAGATTTTACCTAAATTTGATCTTATAATTGATTGTTGCGCTGAGGCAGCAGTTGAAATTTCAAAAAAATATACAGATAAAGTTTTTAACACAAATCTTGTTGGAACCTATAATATTTTAAAAAAAGCAAGAAGAGATAAATCAAAAATAATTTTTTTATCAAGTAGCAGAGTTTATCCAATAGACATGCTTAATAAATTAGTAAGTAATAAAACAATTAAAAATAAAATTTATATAAAAAAAAAAATTAATGAAAACACCAATGTGATTGGTACAAAATCCATTTATGGATTTACAAAACTATCATCAGAAATGCTTATTGAGGAATTTTCTTATTTATATAAAATAAAATATATAATTAATAGATGTGGAGTTATTTCTGGACCACTGCAATTTGGTAAACAAGACCAGGGTTTTGTGAGCTTGTGGGTTTGGAAACATTTAAACAATTTAAAATTGAACTACATAGGTTATGGTGGATATGGTAATCAACTAAGGGACGTTCTTCATATTGACGATTTATGTAGATTAATAAATTTGCAAATTAAAAAACTTTCTAAGAATAATAACTTAACTTTTACAGTTGGCGGATCAAATTATTCACAAGTGTCACTCAAAGAACTAACCAAAATTTGTCAGAAAATCACAAAAAATAAAATTAAAATTGGTAAAATAGCTAAGACTTCAAATTATGACATCCCATATTATATTACAGATAACTCTAAAGTTTCTAGAATTTATGGTTGGCAGATTAAAAAAAATATACATCAAATTGTAGAAGATATATATACCTGGTTATCAAAAAATAAAAAAATAATAAATAAATATTTCTAATGTCTTTAGCATTAATAACAGGATCAAGTGGATTGGTTGGTTCAGAATCTGTAAACTTTTTTAGTGATAAAGGTTTTGACGTTATTGGTGTAGACAATAATCTTAGAAAATTTTTTTTTGGTGATGATGGCTCGACATTGTGGGTTAAAAAAAATCTTCAAAAAAGAAATAAAAAGTTTAGGCATTTAAATATTGATATAAGAAATTATGATGCTCTAGCAAATGTATTTAAAAAATATAAGAATAAAATTAAAGTCATAATTCATTGTGCTGCTCAACCATCTCATGACTATGGTAAAAAATTCCCATTTTTAGATTTTAATATAAATGCGACAGGAACACTAAATCTCTTAGATTTAACGAAAAAATACTGCCCCAATACACCTTTTATATTTATGTCTACAAATAAAGTTTATGGTGATAGCCCAAACAAACTTAATGTTTACGAAAAAAAAAAAAGATGGGATTTAAAAAGTAAAGATAAAAACTTTAAAGGAATTAGTGAAAATTTTACTATCGACAATTCGACTCACAGTTTTTTTGGTGTTTCAAAGACATATGCAGATTTAATTGTTCAAGAATATGGTAAAAATGTTGGTTTAAAAACTGTTTGTTTTAGAGGGGGTTGTATTACTGGTCCAAATCATAGTGGCGCCAAACTTCATGGATTTTTATCATATTTAGTAAAGTCAAGTATTATAAACAAAAAATATAATCTTATCGGTTATAAGGGAAAACAAGTAAGAGATAATTTACATAGTCATGATCTAGTAAATTGTTTTTGGGAATTTTATAAAAAACCAAGATATGGTGAGGTTTATAATATAGGAGGTGGAAGATATTCAAATTGCTCTATTATTGAAGCATTAGATTTAATTGAGTCATTATGTAACATCAATATAAAAAGGAAATTAATAAAAACACCAAGAGTTGGTGATCATATTTGGTATATTTCAAATTTAAACAAATTTAAAAAACATTATCCAAAATGGAAACAAAAATATAATACAAAAAAAATTATTGAAGAGTTAATAAATAATTATAAGTGAAAATTAATACAGTAAAAAAATTGATAATAATTTTTTACCAAAATATCTTAATGAGAATTTTGATAAATTCAATAAATGGTTTGATAGTTGATGATTAATTGGGGAATTATAGGTTATGGCAGAATGGGAAAACAATTTTTACAATGTTTCAATAATTCTAAAAAAAATTGTAAAATTCTTGGAATAGCAAGTAAGTCTAATCCTAAACAAATTTTAAAAAATGATTTAATTATTTTTAGTTCTTATGAAGAATTAACTAACTCAAAAGAAATTGATGCTATTTATGTCTCAACAACTAATCAATCTCATAAAGAGATTGTTTTAAAAGCAATAACTCAAAACAAAAAAATTCTATGTGAAAAACCTTTAGGAGTAAATTTTCAGGAAGTTTCTGAAGTTCATCAGGCACTTAAAAATAAAAAAGATAATTTTTTTGAGGCAATAGCATATAGATCTCACCCACAAACAAGTAAAATTTTGAGTCTTTTAAAAAATAATCAATACGGAAAAGTAAAAAAGATTGTATCAAACTTTGGTTTTAGAGTTAAAAAGATAAAAAAAGACTCAAGATTATTTAGTAAATTTTTAGGAGGTGGTGCAATTTTAGACTTAGGATGTTATCCAATTAGTTTTTTCAATCTTTTTACTAATGATGATAATAAAATTAATTTTATTAAATCTAATTTTGAAACTTGTGATACAGGAGTTGATATTGATAGTGAAATTTTTTTAAATATTGGAAAAAAAATTGAAGCCCATGCTCATGTAAGTTTGAAAAAAAACTTGAAAAATATTTGTCAAATTCATTTTGAAAAAGCAATAGTTACCATTCCATCTCCATGGATTCCATCTGAAAAAACATATTTAGAGATTGAGACAAAAAGTAGATATTTTAAGGATTTTATTGTTTCAGATAGAGGAGTATATAATCACCAGTTAGATTTAGTTTCTAGCGTTTTCTTAAATCAAAATAATGATAAAAATTTTTTAGTTGATATAAATGAGTCGCTAGAAATATCTAAAATTATAGATTTATGGTTAAAAAATAGTAATTAATGAATAAGATAATTTTAATACTTTTTATATTATTAGCTTCCTGCGCACCTAAGAAGAATTTTAGTCTAAATGATTTAGAAGAAATATATAATTTTAAAGCAAAATCTGTTGCATTTTATAAAAATAAAAAAAAAGAAAATGCTTATGAATTTTTAGTTTTTGATAATTCTTCTTCTTTAGCTAAACAAAAAGCACTTCAAAAATGTCAAAATTTTATTATTTCCAAAAAAAATGATAATTTAATCTGTAAAATAAGATATATTAAAATTACTAAAAAAATAGAAACTTCTCTGAATTAACACTTAAAAATTGTTTAGATATAAACTCTATATTGCATCAAAATTAAAAACTATTATATATTAGCTTTATTTAATGGCGGGGTAGCTCAGTTGGTTAGAGCGCGGGACTCATAAGCCCGAGGTCAGTGGTTCGATCCCACTTCCCGCTACCAACAAGCTATTTTTTTAAACCCAACCTATTTAGGATATCTTTTTTATTGAGCAACTTAAAATAGCCTAGATTTTCTAAGTACCACATAAAAGTTTTTATCAAACCAGTTTTCAAATTAGTTTTTGGTTTCCATTTTAATTCATGAATTAATTTATTACTATTTAGTGCATATCTTACATCATGACCTGGTCTATCTTTTACAAATTCAATTTTGACATTTTTACCTAATTTTATTTTTGTTTTTCCAATTTGAATTAATTTTTTACATATTTCTAAATTGATTAAATTTTTATTAGATCCAATATTATAAAAGTTATTAATTTTACCTTTTTGAAAAATCTTTATGAGTGCTTCACAATGATCTTCAACAAAAATCCATTCACGAGAATTTAAACCTTTACCATAAATAGGTAATTTTTTATTTGTAATAATATTATATATAAGTTTTGGTATCAATTTTTCAGGATGTTGCTTTGGACCATAATTATTTGAACAGTTAGTCACAATAGCTTTAATCCCGTATGTTCTAACGTAAGATGAAACTAAATGATCTGATGATGCTTTTGAAGCTGCGTAAGGTGAACTTGGATTATAGGGATAATTTTCTGCCGTTCGACCATTAAGAATATCACCATAAACCTCATCAGTAGAAATATGAACGAGTTTACACTTTTTATTTCTTTTTGAAAATTTTCTGAAAATTTCTAGAAGATTAAATACACCAACAATATTACTTTTAATAAATGAGTTTGGACTGTCAATTGATCTGTCAACATGCGTTTCTGCTGCTAGATTAAATATTCCAATAGGATTTATTTTATTGATTATCTTTCCAAGCTTTGGACTGACAATATCACATTTGATAAAAGTATAATTTTTATTTCTTTTAAATTCTTTAACATTATAAAAATTTGATGAGTAAGTAACTTTATCAATATTGGTAACTGAATATCCTTTTTTTAAAAGAAGCCCAATTAAATTACTCCCAATAAAACCCAGTCCACCAGTTACAATAATTTTTTTTTTCATTAATTAATATTTATCATATCAGTTTAATAAATCTTTTTAAATTCATCTAAATTTATGATTCTTAAATATTCGTTATGATTGTGATAAAAATCACTAAATTTTAAATCTTGAGTTTTTTTATTAATCTTAAGTATTGATGAATTATTCTCTTTTTTAATTATGCTAATTCCTTGATCAACAAAACAAGTATGAATTTCTAAATCGTCTCTTTGTCTTAAATCAACAATAGCTTTCCAAACATCTCCATTCCATTGCATTTTATATCTTGGAACTGCTTGTTTACCAATCGTGTCTGGCAAACAATCATGAACTAAAATTACACCTTCTTTATTCAAAAAATTAATAGAATTAACGATATCCCTCTTTACTTGATCATACACATGTAATCCATCAATAAAAATTAAATCAAATTTTTCTGCATTTTCTTTAAAAAAATCATCGCTGGTTTTTCTAACATTCCCACCGCTATATGGATCAACTCCAATTTTTTTATTTAAAGTAATTTGTGAAAAAATTTGATTTTTATCACAACCTATTTCTAAATAACTTTTATAATTATTTTTTTTTATAAAATAATTAATCATATCTAAGCGAGAATAATCTTTTGGAAATTCGAAATTTAATTTTTTATCAAAATTTTCAACAAATAATTGATGATATATTCGATTAAAAATTTTTTTAAATTTTGATAATTTTTCCATTTTAATGTCCTGGAAATTCAATCAAGTTTTCTACTTTATAACCTTTGTTTATTAAATTATTACAACCATTTAAATCAAAAAGATTTATTACGAATATAAAGGATGAAACTTTTCCTCCAGATAATTCAATCAATTTAGCTGCAGCTTCAGCAGTCCCTCCTGTAGCTATTAAATCATCGATTATTAAAACACTTTCATCTTTACTAATCGAGTCCTTGTGAACTTCTATTGTTGCTTTTCCGTATTCTAATTCAAAATCTACTGAATGAACGCTAGCTGGCAATTTATTTTTTTTTCTTAGCATTATGAATGGTTTTTCAAGAATATATGAAACAGCAGAAGCAAATACAAAACCTCTTGATTCTATAGCTGCTATTTTGTCAAATTTAAATTTTTTTGACTTATCAACTATTTGATTAATTGTTTCGTTAAATGCATCCTTATCTTTTATTAAGGTAGTGATATCTCTAAATAAAATACCCTTTTTAGGATAGTCAGGGATAGATCTAATAAAGTCTTTTAAATTCATATTAGTAATTTATAAAAGTATAATTAAATTAAATTTTAAACATGACAATAAATAAATTAGCAATAATTGGTGGAAGTGGCTTATATGATGTTGAAGAATTTAAAAATAGAGAATTATTGGACTTTAACACCCCATGGGGAAAACCATCTGATAAAATTTTAAAAACTAACTATAATAATAAAGAGGTTTATTTTTTACCTAGACATGGAAAAGGTCATTTTATTTCGCCATCTAAAATTAACTTCAGAGCAAATATTGATGCTCTTAAACAATTAGGTGTAACAGATATTGTTTCAGTTTCTGCAGTTGGTTCTTTAAAAGAGGATTTACCACCTGGAAAATTTGTAATTGTTGATCAATTTATAGATCGAACATTTGCAAGAGAAAAAACATTTTTTGATGATGAAATCGTAGCCCACGTATCAATGGCACATCCAACTTCAAATGGTTTAATGAATGCTTGTGAGGAAGCAATTAAAAAAGAAAAAATAGATTATCAAAGAAACGGAACATACGTAGTGATGGAAGGACCACAATTTTCAACTTTAGCTGAGTCAAATTTATATAGATCTTGGAAAGCAGATGTAATTGGAATGACTAATATGCCAGAGGCAAAATTAGCAAGAGAGGCAGAAATTAGATATGCATCTGTTTCAATGGTTACAGATTATGATTGTTGGCATCCGGATCATGAAAATGTTGATGTTCAACAAGTAGTAAAAGTTTTATTAGGTAATGCTGCTAAAGCAAAAAATATGATTAAGAATTTAATAAAAACTTTTGAAGATCATATTGATCCTAATGATCCAACTAATAATTGTTTGGATGTAGCCATTATCACAGCACCTGAGAAAAGAACAAAAAAGACAATAGAAAAATTAAATACAGTAGCAGGTAGGGTATTAAAAAGATGAAAAAATTATTATTAATTCTAATATTTTTAGCAGTTTCAAATACAGTTTATGCAAATGGAAAAATTTTAAAAAGTGGTTTCATTAGCAAATCAGCCTCAGTGAAAGAAGGTATGAATATTGATGACCCTAAAAATAAAATTGTAATTATTTACAATCATGGTCAAAATTCAAACGATAAAGCACACAAAAACGAATGCATTTGGGTAAATCAAATTAGAAATCAAGCTTCATTAGTTGATAAGGAAATTAATGGTAAAAAAATTATGGTTTATAATTTTTGCTCAAATGATTTTGCGGGTGATATGTCATTAAAAAAACATTGGTGGAATTCTAAAACTCCTTATGTTGGTAAACACAAATTAGATAAAAGAATTGAAAAAAATTTAGAATTAGTTGAAAAATTTATAAGTATAGGGGTTCCAAGAAAACAAATTATAATATCAGGTCATTCATGTGGAGGTCTATTAACTCTAATGTTGTTATCAGCTTACCCCGAAAAAGTAGGCGGGGGCATATCATATATGCAAGCTTGTTTTGGTAAGCTCTCTAAAACTTATAAAGTAAAAAAAGTAGGCTCTGAAAAGGCATTAGAAAAATTTGCTAAAAAATACCCAGGCCCTGCTCAATTACGAGCAAGACAAATTAATAATATTAAACAATCTGATAATGTTCCTGTTTTAGCTTTCACTCACCCCAAGGATAAATGGGAGGGACTCTTATCTGATTGGTTAGAAGAAGTTCCGGGAGTTAAAAGAATTGTTATTTCTGAAGATTATAAAATTAAAGGAAAATCTTGTGTTGTAAAAGGAGATGATTGGCAAGAAAATGTTTCAGCTCGTAAAAATCCAGGTCATGAAATGAACCAAGGATTATGTTTTCAATACTATAATCCAGAAATTCTAAATTTTATTGCTTCAAGGTTAAAATGAGAATTGAAGGAAAAGAATATCGTACTATTTGGTTTGAAAATAATGTTGTAAAGATTATTGATCAGACAAAACTTCCTCACCAATTCGTAATAAAAGATCTTAAAACGGTTATGGATTCAATTAATGCTATAAAAGTAATGGAAGTAAGAGGTGCACCTTTAATAGGAGCAACCGCTGCCTATGGCTTGGTTTTAGCAATTATAGAAAATAATGATCAATCATTTTTAAAGAAATCTGCAGAAGATTTAATTGGTTCAAGACCAACAGCAATAAATTTAAAGTGGGCTGTTGATAGAATGATGAATAAATTATCAGGTGTTAATAGCGATAAAATCTTAGAAATAGCCTTGAATGAAGCAAAAGACATATGTGAAGAGGATGTAAAATTTTGTGAAAATATAGGATTGAATGGACTAAAAATTATTGAAGAAATTTATAATAAAAAAAAAGGTACAGTTAATATTTTAACTCATTGTAATGCAGGTTGGCTTGCAACAATAAATTGGGGGACTGCAACTTCCCCAATTTATCATGCACACAAGAAAGGTATACCAGTTCATGTTTGGGCCGATGAAACCAGACCTAGAAATCAAGGGGCAAATTTAACTTCTTATGAATTAAATGAGGAAGGTATTAAAAATACAATTATAGCTGACAATACTGGTGGAATCCTAATGCAAAGAGGTGAAGTTGATATGTGCATTGTTGGAACAGACAGAACTCTAGCCAATGGGGATGTTTGTAATAAAGTTGGAACTTATCTTAAAGCATTGGCTGCCCATGATAATAAGATTCCTTTTTATGTTGCGCTACCAAGTTCAACAATTGATTGGAATATAAAAGATCATAAAGATATTCCAATTGAGGAAAGAAATTCAGATGAATTATCTCACGTTGAAGGTTTAGATGAAAAAGGAGATTTAAAGAAAATACAAATTTATCCAAAAAAAAGTAAAGCTATGAATTTAGCTTTTGATGTAACGCCTGCAAAATATGTAACAGGTTTGATTACTGAAAAAGGTATATGTGAAGCATCAGAAAAAGGACTTAAAGAGCTATTTAAATGAAGAATTTAGATCAAAGAAATCAAATTATTGAATATTCTTTAAAATTAAATTCAACAAATCTTTCCCCTCTTAGATCAGGGAATATATCTGTAAGAGTTAAAGAAGATGATAAAGATGGATATCTAATTACACCCTCAGGAAAAAAGTACGAAACTTTGAAACCAGAAGATATTGTTTTTATGGGTTTAAACGAAGAGACAGAAAAAAACGACTCAGATAACAAACCTTCATCTGAGTGGAGATTTCATAGAGATATTTATGTTGATAAAAAGAATGCTCAAGCGATTGTTCATGCTCATTCTCCACACGCAACGGCTGTATCTTCACATGGAAAAGCAATTCCTCCTTTTCATTATATGGTTGCGCTGGCAGGTGGTGAGGACATTAAATGTGCTGAATACGCTACTTTTGGAACAGATGAACTGTCTAAAAATGTACTTAAAGCTCTACAAGATAGATGTGCTTGCTTAATGTCAAATCACGGCCAGGTTGCCTTTGGTAAAAATTTAGAACAAGCTTTCGAACTTGCACAAGAGGTAGAAAATATTTGTCATCAATACACTATTGCTCTAAAGTTAGGTCAACCTAAGATTCTTTCATTTGAAGAAATGAAAAAAGTTTTAGAAAAAGCCAAGAATTATAAAAAAGGGTAATATGATAAAAGTTGGGGAGCACATTACTTTAGATATAATTGGAACTGATAAAGAGTACGATCCATCAGTTTTTGAGAGAGTAATTAAAGAAATTGCTGAAGCTGCAAAAGTTACAATTTTAAATATTTCAAAATATAAATTTGAGCCACAAGGTTTTACTATACTCGCTTTATTAGCTGAAAGTCATATTAGCTTTCATACATTTCCTGAAAAAGGAATTATTAGTTTTGATTTTTTTACATGTGGAAAAATTAGTCCATCAATTGCAATTGATATTGTTAAAAAAGAATTTAAGCACAAAAGAATTGTCAAAAAGGAATTCAATAGAGACACTAGATCTCTTTATCATGATATTTACAGTTCACCTGGTCTTCAAAAAGCTTATGTTGTAAATGATGTTTTGGAAGATTTTAAATCTAAAGTTGGTCAGCATATCGAAATTTTAGATCTTGAACAGTTTGGAAAATCTTTGTTTATTGATGGTGAGATTCAAGTTGCTGCTTCAGATGAGCATTTATACAGCTCAACTTTTGTTGGTTCAGGATTAAATTTAAATAAAAACAATGAAAGAGCCGCTATAATTGGTGGTGGTGATGGAGGTGTTGCTAGAGAATGTATTTCTAAAAAATTTAATTTTATAGATTGGTTTGAACTTGATCCAGAAGTTGTTGAAGTTTGTAATAAACATTTGGGAAATATTGGAAAAAAAGCTACAGAGAAAAATTCAGTAAAATGTGTTTGGGGAGATGCTTTCGAAAGCATCAAAGCAATTAAGGATGATAGTTACGATCATATTTTTGTAGATTTAAATGACGATCAATTTTGCATCGATTTAGCAGCGAAGAATATGGACTCACTTGTTAGAATTTTAAAACCTAAAGGTGTAATTACAGCACAAGTTGGTAGCCAAGATAAAAAACCCCATCAAGTTGAAAATTGGTTGAACGTATTTCATCATCATTTTGGAAATACTAAATTATCTAGGGTTTATGTACCTAGTTTTGATTGTTCTTGGAATTTCTCATCATCGATAAATCACTAATTTTTTCTTTTTTAAATCTCTAATTTATGAAATACTATTTTTTTTATTAAAGGAGAGAATGATGAATATATTCAAAAAAACTATTTTTTCAGTTTTACTTTCTTTACTAGTTATGGGAAATGTTTATGCTGACAAAATTAGAATCGGAACAGAAGGCGCTTATCCTCCATGGAACTCAAAAGATGAGTCTGGTAAATTAATTGGTTTTGAAGTGGAGTTAGCTTGGACACTTTGTAGATATATTGGACAACAGTGTACTATAGTTGAACAAGACTGGGATGGAATGATTCCAGCATTAATCATGAGAAAGTTTGATGCAATAATGGCAGGAATGTCTATTACTGCAGAAAGACAAAAGGCAATAAGCTTTTCTCAAGGTTATGCAGATGAAGTTGCATCTTTAGCAGTAATGAAAGGCTCAAGTCTTGAAGGCTTAGATACTCCAGCTGGAATTAATCTGACTAAACCGAATGCAGCTGCAAAAAAAGCTTTAAAAACTCTTACAGCAGCATTAGCAGGTAAAACTGTTTGTGTACAAACCGCTACAATTCACCAAAACTTTTTAGATTCAGGTGATGTTGGAAAAGTAAATGTTAGAACTTATAAAACACAAGACGAAGTTAACCTAGATTTAGCATCAGGAAGATGTGATGCTGCATTAGCTGCTGCAGTAGCATTTAGTGATTATGCAGAAAAATCAGGTAAGCCTGTTGTATTAACTGGACCAACTTTTTCAGGTGGTGCATTTGGAAATGGAGTTGGAGTTGGTATTAGAAAAGATGATACTGAACTTTTGAAAAAGTTTAATGCTGCAATAAATAAAGCGAGAAAGAACGGAGATATTAGTAGAATAGCTACTAAGTGGTTCGGTTTCGACGCTTCTATGTAATTCAATTTTAGATTTGGCGACTATCATGTATAGTCGCCGATCTGTATGGAACTTCTAGCATTTGGAGATACTGGTTGGGGTGATGAGTTATTTCGCGCTACTTTAATGACGATAGCTGTATCAATTACAGCAATGATAATTGGTTTTAGTTTTGCTGCAATTTTTACTCCATTAAAATTATCAAAATTAAAATCTTTAAATTTAATCGCAAATACATACACAACAATAATTAGAGGAGTTCCTGAACTTCTTGTTATTTATCTTTTCTTCTTCGGAGGTAGTGGAGCGATTATGTTTGTAGCTTCAATGTTTGGTTATAATGAGTACATAGAAATAAATGCTTTTATAACTGGTTCATTTGCTATTGGAATTATTTCGGGTGCTTACTCTACTGAGGTCTTTAGAGGTGCAATTCAATCTATCGACAAAGGTCAATTTGAAGCTGCTAAAGTTTTAGGTTTTAGCAAATTTAAACAGTTTTATAAAATCATTCTGCCACAAATGTTAAGACTTGCGATACCAAATTTAAGTAATGTTTGGCAAATTACACTCAAAGACACATCTTTGATTTCTGTAACAGGATTGGTTGAAATAATGAGACAATCTTATATTGCCGCTGGGTCTACAAGAGATCCATTGTTTTTTTACTCATTTGCAGCAGTTTTATATCTATTGCTTACTTTCTTAAGTATGAAGTTAATTAACAAATTAGAAGTTAAATATAGTAGGGGGTATTGATGGATTTTGAATTAATGATCAATAGTTTTCCAAAACTGCTCAATGCTGCTGTTATAACTTTAAAACTTTTGTCAGTTTCTTTAATTGTAGGATTATTCATTGGTTTTTTGTTTGCAATTTTAAGATTAAATAAAAATATTTTTATAAATAGATTTGCTTATGGATATTCATACGTATTTAGAGGTACTCCACTTCTAGTACAGATATTCATTATTTATTTTGGTTTAGGTCAAATTGAATATTTGAGATCAACATTTTTATGGGTAATTTTAAAAGAACCTTATTGGTGTGCAATTATTGCTTTTGCATTAAACACCGGTGCTTACACTTCTGAAATTTTAAGGTCAGCATTTCAAACAATTAAACCTGGTATAATTGAAGCTGGTCAAAGTCTAGGTATATCTAGTAAGATTATTTTTTATAAAATTCAAATTCCAATAGCTATAAGACAATCACTTCCAGCATACGGTAATGAAATAATTCTGATGATGAAAGGTACTTCTTTAGCTAGCACAGTTACACTGATGGATTTAACTGGTGTTGCAAAATATATAATTTCTACAACTTTTAAACCAATAGAAGTATTTATTGTAGCAGGTGGTATTTATTTATTTATGACTTTTATAATTCATAATGTGATTAAATTTTTAGAAAAAAAATACAGCTTTAATTAAAGAATAACTAAATCTAATTTTTGTTTACCAAGTCTTTCGTTACTTTTTTCAGTAACTAGATAAGTTTCACCTAAGTTCATTGCTAACCCACTATCTGAGTCCATTAAAATCATATGCATAAAAAAAACATTTCCTGGTTCAATAATGTATGGATTTCCTGTGTATAACATTGGCCAATCCATCCAATTTGGAGAAAAAGTTGTGCCTAAAGAATAACCACATGCATTCATTCTTGCTTTATTAAAACCAAGATCATCAAAGGTTTTTGCATGAGCATCAAAAACTTCTCCAATTTTATTTCCTGGTTTTAATTTATGTTCACAATTTTTTAATGCCTCAATACAAGCTTCATGCATTTTATAATGTTTAGGATTTGCTTTACCAATGGGAATGGTTCTAAACATTGCTGAATGATAATGTCTATAAGTTCCCGCCCATTCCACAGTTAATTGATCTTGATTGCTCAAAATTTGTTTTTCAGATTGATATCGACATAGAAGAGCATTTTTTCCTGAGCCAATAATAAATTCGTTTGCAGGATAATCACCACCTCCTTCAAAAATAACTTTATTCATTTCAGCTAATATTTTAGACTCACTCACACCAGCTTTTGCATGTTTCCAAACCTCATCCAAGGCTTTATCTGCAAGCTCTGCAGCTTTTTTTACATAAACAATTTCTTCCTCAGATTTAACTACTCTTAATTTTGTTATTAAGTCAGATTTATCTTCAACAGCACAATAATTTTTTATAGATTTATTAAGTCGAATTGCATTACGGCCCGTTAAACCGTAAGCTTCATATTCAACTCCTAATTTTTTTCCTTTAAGATTTAATTCATCTAGAATAATTTTAAGATCATCAGTTGGGTTTGATCCATCTTTATCGACCCAAATTCTAATATCTTCTATATTAGATGTGTTTTGTGCTTGTCTTAAATCGGGAGCTCTGGTTAGTAAAATTGTATTTCCATTTTTATCTAAAATTAATGTTTGAAAAAAAACATATCCAAACGTGTCATAACCCGTCAACCAATACATAGATTCTTGCCTAAACATTAAAAGAGCATCTATATTTTGCTCTTTCATTGAATTCAAAACTTTGGATTTTCTTGATTTAAATTCTTCTTGTGAAAAATGTAGACCCATAATCTAAAAATTTTTTTTCACAATAAATAAAAAGACAGGTGCATTGTTTTTATTTTTTTTTACACCCTTAATTATTTTTATTGAAATTGAATGACCAAACCACTCTGTAAGTAAATATGGAAAAAAATTTGTTTCGACCCCAAATGGATCCATACTTCCAGAGGATATAACTCCATGTTGATCAGAGTGTTCTATTATAATAAATCTATCTTTTTTTATTTGATTTAACCAAACATTTAGAGCTTTTTGAGGGTCATAACTTTGATCTAAGGAGTTTGTATAAACAAAATCAAAATTATTTATCCACTCTTTCTTTTCATTATGAAAATCATGAACTACTGAATTATCAAAATTAAGTGCTGTATCAGATATATCTGTTCCTAATACTTTAGAATTTACAATTTCCTTATTAAAGTAATTTTGCTCAAAACCATTTCTTGATCCGTGGCACAATCCTTTTATTTGTTCTGAATCAATATTATCTTTTAAAAAATCACTTATAATTTTTAAAGTATTCTCGTCAGCCCAAATTTTATCAATTTTTTGTTTGTTATAAAAAATCTGTGTTTTTTTATATTCTTCATAGTTTTTATATTTGTGAATTTTAACAAGTACTCCAGTATTATTTATTTTTGATATTCTATATCCAAATATAAATAAAAATTTATTAATGAGGTTTTTTATTATAATCACAAATTTCTAATCAGTAAGATGTATATTCTTTTATTTCTTTAATTTTTGAACCAGTGTAGTTATTAATCTCAAGTTTAATTTTTGCCCGATCGTCATTTAAAAAATGAACATCTCTAGATAGTTTGATAAATTTTTCACCAAAATCTTTCTCTTTTTCACACTGTCTTTTATCATCTTCAATAACCCAAAGCTTAGCATTTATATCTTTAAGAGATAAATAAAGATTATTAATTTTTTCATCAGATTTAATATTTTTTTCTAATTGATCTTTTAAAATTGAATGTTCGTTGTTGATAAATTTTAACTTTTCAGGATCTTTTATTTTTCCTTGCTTAATCTCTAAAATTGAAATTTTGTCTAAAAGCTCTCCAATTGAAACTTCTACTATAATTTTATTCATAAAATTTAATACTGTGTTATCTTGTTATAAATATGTCTAATATTTTAATTATCAAACACGGATCATTAGGAGATATAGCTCAAGCAAGTGGGGCAATTCAAGATATATCTGAAAATCATAAAAATGATCAGATATTTTTACTTACAACCAAAACTTACTTTGATTTATTTAAGAAAAATCCTTTTATTCATGAGGTGATTTTAGATAAGAGATTGCCCAG
Source organism: Pelagibacteraceae bacterium AG-410-N23 (assembly GCA_003215055.1). Classification (GTDB taxonomy): domain Bacteria; phylum Pseudomonadota; class Alphaproteobacteria; order Pelagibacterales; family Pelagibacteraceae; genus Pelagibacter. Next base: position 31,724 of record QCKW01000004.1, read on the forward strand.
ATATAATCTGATTTATTTATATTTTCTAATGAGAGAATTAAAGAAACATAACTTCTCAAAAGTTTTTGATCTTCAAAATTCATCTAGAACCAGCTTTTACAAAAATATCCTTTTTCCAAAAGCAGATAAAATAGTCTGGTCGAGCTCAGTGACAACATTACCAACAGATAAAAACAAGGAAGAATTTGATAAAATTTCAGTACTTGAAAGATTTGATTACCAATTAAAAAAGTCTGGAATTAATACTTCGAACACTTTAAAACCTGATTTTATTTGGGCCTCTACTGATATAAGTGAAATAAAAAATTTTTATAAGCTTAATAAATATATTTTATTATTTCCTTTTTGCTCGCCTCACTTAACAATTAAAAAATGGCCATATTATAATAATCTTATTAAATTGATTTCAGATAAATATGGTGATGAATATAAAATTGTAATAGCACCAGGTCCTTCTGAGATTAATGAAGCAAAAAATATTGAAGCATTAAGTTTATTAGATAATGGTAGAGCTTTAGATATTTCTCAATTAACATCCTTAATAAAAGAAAGTTCATTTGTTGTTGCGAATGATACAGGTCCTGCACATATTGCAGCTCATGTTGGAGTCAAAGGCCTTACGTTATTTGGTAAACACACAACTGCTTACAAAGTAAGTATTGAAAGAGAAAATTTTAGAGCTATTGAAGTTAGTGATCTTAATAACCTCAGTGCTGAAAAAGTTTTTGAAAGACTAAATAACTTATTATAAAAAATTTTTGTATTCTTCTATTGTATTCGACCAATTAAATTTAGAAGATAATTCTTTTGCATTTTTTCCAAGTTCTAAATACTTTTTATTTTCAATCATTGAATTGAGTGATGAATAGATATCCTCAAGATTATTTCCATCACAAATTAATCCTGTTTTATCATGCTGAATAGCATCAGAAGCACCACCATCTTTACCCCCAAGAGATGCAACACCATATTGAGCAGCTTCAACATAAGCAATTCCAAAACCCTCAACAGATTTTTTATGTATGATAGACGGCATGACAAAAATATTGGATTTAGCAACTAAAGCATTTTTCAAATCATTCCCTATATCTTTGAAAAACATAACTTGAGTTCCTAAATCAAGTTCTTTAACCAATTCTCTAATATTGTTTTCTTCTTCCCCATAGCCAATACAAACATAGACAATATCTGGATATATTTGTTTCAAATTTCTTATTGCCATTAAAACTTTTTCATGATTTTTTCTCTTATCAAATCTTGAAACTGTAATTAATCGAGGTGTTTTTATTTTTAACAAACTTTCAACTTTATCTAATGATTTTTTATTCAGTTCTTTAGCAGGATTAACTCCAGGATTTATCACTACTAGCTTTGTTTGTTCGATACCGATATTAATTGCTAATTTTTTTGTATATTCCGAGTTAGCAATTACTTTTTCAACATTATTTAAAATTTTTACTATCTTTTTGTTTTGAAAGCTTCCTTTAGGATGGTTGATTTCTTTTCCATGAATTAAACAATATTTTTTCTTTGTAGTTTTTATTAATTCTAAACTCTTCCAATGATCAGCTATAATTCCTTGAACTTTATTCTCTTTTAAAAACTCATTTATTAATTGAGCTTTTCTTATTTTTCGTAAAAACTTTATTCCTCCAACTCTCTCAATTGAAAAATTAACTTCCTTGTCGAATTCTTTGTGATTTTCATAATAATCTGCAAAAACTTTAATCATAAAGTTTTTAGACATTTCTTTAGCAAGACCCCACATTAAGCTTTGCATGCCGCCTACTTCAGGTGGAAAAGATCTTGTTGCGATTAAATACATTAATTATTTTTCCACTTAATACTGCATCCAGCACTTGGAGTTTGTTGCTCAGGCCCTTTACCAGTTTCTGAAATTTTTTTCATTGCTTTAAACAAATCACTTTCACCATCTCTTACTGGCACTAGATTTTTAAGCTCTCTTAATCTACCTCTGTACTGAAGCTCTAATTCTTTATTATAACCAAAGAAATCTGGCGTACACACTGCATCATAAGTTCTAGCAATCTCTTGTGTTTCATCTACTAAATAAGGAAAATCAAACTGATTTTTTTTTGCAAACAAGATCATGTTATCAAATGAGTCTTCAGGATAGTTTTCAGCATCATTTGCACATATAGCAACTGAATTAACACCTAGATCTTTTAATTTTTTACAATCTTCAACAATATCTTTCGTAACTGCTTTAACATAAGGACAGTGATTACAGATAAACATTATTAGAGTTCCGTTTTCTCCTTTAACATCGTTTAATGAAATTATTTTATTATCAGTTGATTTAAGCTTAAAGTCGTGTGCCTTTTGGCCGAAATCACATATTGGAGTTTGTATTGGCATAATGTAATAATATATAAATTATGTTTTACGATTTAAAAGATAAAAAACCAAAAAACTCTGGCGAAAATTGGGTAGCACCTAATGCAACCATTATAGGTGATGTTACTTTAGAAAAGAATTCTAGTATTTGGTTTAATGCAACCCTAAGAGGAGACATTGAAAATATTCATATAGGTGAGGGGTCAAATGTTCAAGATGGTAGTGTTTTACATACTGATCCAGGCTATCCATTAAAAATTGGAAAAAATGTAACTGTGGGTCATATGGTTATGCTTCATGGATGTACGATAGGGGACAATAGCTTAATTGGAATTGGTGCAGTGATTCTTAACAATGCTAAAATTGGAAAGAATTGCATCATTGGTGCAAAAGCTTTAATTACAGAAAATAAAGATATACCAGATAACTCATTAGTAATAGGTTCACCTGGTAAAGTTGTCCGAGAAGTTACTGAAGAAGAAAAAAAAGCTGTAGCAGAAAACACTCGACACTATCAAGATAATTGGAAAAAATATTCTAAATCAATCTTCTAATTATAATGAGAATTTTTTTAACTATTTTTGTTATATCTTTATTTCTAAATTCTAATAACGTTACTTTTGCTGGTCATGCTAATGAAAAATACTGTTTTAATTGTAGTTATAAATACAAAATCGGTGATAAAGAAAATGATACGTATGAGTTTGAGTTAGATTTACAAACTACCATCTCCGTTAATTACAGAGATAGTGTCGGAAGAATGCAGACTAAGGATTTATCTAAAATAGTTGAAGAACAGCTTAAAGATAAAAAAACTGGTTTAGTTTCTTACATCTTATTTGAAAACAACAAAATTTTAGTTGATCAAAATAGAAAAAGTAAATATCGGGGACCATATCCCTCACACTCGGTCGGTAAATCTTTAGTATCTTTAGTTACAGGTTATGCTATGTGTGGCGGTTATATAAATCATACAGTTTTTGATAGAATTGATTACCCAACTGTTGCTGATACTTTATTTGAAAATCAAAAGTTAATAGATTTACTTAACATGCAAGCAGGTGATGACGAAATAATTGGTGATAGGCTCGGTATTTGGGATAGTAGAATTACAAAAGATAAACAAAGTATTAACACTATACCTATTAAAAGAGCTATGAAGAAATACTTTAAAGGTAAAGATGGTTTAGAACCTGGTAAGTATTTTAACTATAGTGCCATGACAACCAATGTTATTGTGAACTATGTCATTTACAAAACTGGTGATGATTGGGAAAAATTATTACATAAGATATTTATTGAAGACGCTAAAGTTGCTAAAAGAGTTTATTTTAGTAAGACTTTAATGAAAAATAAAACTGGTAACAGAAAATCAGGTGAATATGGCAGATATTCTTTTTACGCTGACAGATACGATTATGTAAGAATTGCTAACTTAATAATGAGTCATTGGAAAAATGATACCTGTGTTGGTAAATACTTAAAGACGATGTATGAAAATAGAGTCGATAGACAATATAATGAGTATAGTATGTTTAAAGGGAACCATAGAGTTGCACAAACTTATGGTGGTCAGTTTCTATGGGACGCTATTGGTTTAGAAGATAGACCAATTTTAATGATGGATGGTTTTGCTGGCCAACAAGTAGTAATTGATTTTGATAATAACAGAATTATTACTGCTCATTCTACAGATAGACACTACGACTATTATAGTTTGATATATTCACAATTAGAACCAGATACATCATACAAACCAAATGAACAATCTGAAAGACCAAAATGTAGAGAATACGTAAACGAAACACAATTTATCTTAAGAGAATGTTAATTAGTTACCTTTTTTTACTAGGGTACTAACCATTCATTTTTATTATTTTCTAAATCATACTTTGCTCTTCGATGTCCCTTGGCTGCAAGATAAAGCCACTCAATAGATTTAATTTTACATTTGATAACAGTAAAGTTTTTATAACCTTCTTCACTTTGCTCCATTGTATAATCAAAATCTTCTAATTTAGATATCATACCAGAAGTTGGATTTTCTGAGGGAGTTCCAGGAGGGCTATCAGTTAAATAACAACGTCTGCTTATATGCTGAGTTTTTTTCCAAGACTCTTCTGTTGTTGAATTTTGATTATTAATTTCACATTCTACTTTTACTCTTAATTGAATCTTTTCTTCCTTGTCGTAGAAAACTAGAGAGGCATTCTTATTTTTTTTTAAAATATCTACTTTTGGAGATCTTAAATCAGTATGAAATTGTAATAGATTGTTTGCTCTATCTGATTTACGTAAAACAACAATTCTACCATCTACTTCGTCTTGGTGAGCACATATGAAAACAGGAATTCTAAACGCTGAACCTCTATTGGTTACCGCATCATCTAACATAGACCAATACTTATTCTGAATTTCCTCTAAATTTTCATAGTATGCTGGCTGCATACATTACTTTCTAAATCTTTTAATTAAGCTTGAAGTATCCCAACGGTTTCCACCTAAATCTTGAATTTCTCCATAAAATTTATCCACAAGTTCTGTTACAGGTAGTAATGAACCATTATTTTTAGCTTCATCCATTGCAATCTTTAAATCTTTTCTCATCCAGTCTACTGCAAAACCAAAATCAAATTTATCATCAATCATTGTTTTGTATCTATTTTCCATTTGCCAAGATTGAGCAGCTCCTTTTGAAATTACTTCAATAACATCTTCCATGTTTAATCCAGCTTTCATACCAAAATTAATTCCCTCAGACAATCCTTGAACAAGGCCTGCTATACAAATTTGATTAACCATCTTAGCCAATTGTCCACATCCAGCTTTACCAAGGAGCTTCATTTTTTTGCTGTAGCAATCAATTTTATCTTTTGCTTTATCGAAGTCAGCTTGATCTCCACCAATCATAACTGTTAACGCGCCATTCTCTGCACCAGCTTGTCCACCTGACACTGGAGCATCTAATGCACCAAATCCGTTTTTCTTTGCGTGCTCATAAATTTCTCTAGCTATTGTTGCTGATGCTGTGGTGTTATCAATATAAATTGCACCTTTTTTTATTGTTTTAAATGCACCATTGTCACCAAAAGTAACTTCCCTTAAATCATTATCGTTTCCAACACATGTAAAGACATACTCTGCATCTTTTGCAGCCTCAGCAGGAGTTTCTGCCATTTTACCTTTGTATTCTTTAATCCATTTTTCTGCTTTTGATTTTGTTCTGTTAAAAACAGTTACATTGTGACCACCTTTTGATATATAACCAGCCATTGGATAACCCATGACACCAAGACCTATGAAAGCAACATTACAACTCATAATTTTTTATGTTTAATAGTTTAAGTTTAAAAGTAATTATATTTGGATTTATTTTTACATTTTTTTCTAGCTTTGGACAGAGTTTTTTTTTAGGTCTATTCAATTCCAGCATTAGAGAAACTCTTTCAATTACTCATGGACAATTTGGCTCAATTTATGCTTCTGCAACATTATTAAGTAGTTTTCTTTTAATTTGGGTTGGAAAAAAAATTGATGATATCAATATTTTTAAATTTGCATTTTACGTAACTTTACTTCTATCTTTTTCTTGTTTTTTCTTTTCAAAGATTTCATCAATAACTTTTTTATTTATCGGTGTTTTTTTAATGAGATTTTCTGGACAAGGATTGATGTCTCATACTGCAACAACAACTATTACAAGATATTTTACGAAATCAAGAGGAAAGGCGCTTAGTATTGGATGGTTTGGTCTTTCAACAGCAGAATTTATTTTACCAGTATTAGTCGTATATTTATTAACAATCACTGTTTGGCAAAATATTTGGATATCAATATCTATTTTAATTTTAATCGTTTTACCAATAGCTTCATTTTTTTTAATCAAAAAATTAGATTTTGATACAAGAGAGCAAGTAGATTCAGGTGATGCTGAAATAAAAGAAATTAAACAATGGAAAAGAATTGAGGTTATAAAAGATTATAGATTTTATATTGTATGTTTAAATATGCTTGCAATGCCATGGATTGCAACTGGTGTATTTGTCTATCAGTCATTTATCACAGAAGCTAAAGATTGGGGTTCTTTTGTTATTGCTCAATCCTTCATGGTTTATTCAATTTTGTCTGTAGTCACTTTACTAGGATCTGGATTTTTAATTGATAAGTTTACTAGTAGAAGACTTTTAATCTTTATGAATATACCATTGATGTTTTCTACATTAGTTTTGTTTTACTTTGATAATCCAATTACTTCATTTATTTTCCTTGGCTTAATTGGGATTTCAAATGGTTTGGCAAATGTTTTAGGTTCCTCTACATGGGCTGAAATATACGGTGTTAAATTTATTGGATCAATTAAAGCTTTAACTACAGCTTTAATGGTTTTCTCTACCGCTTTTGGAACAGCTTTATTTGGTTTTTTGATAGATAAGGGTTTTTCTATCGAGCAAATTGCTTTAGTGTCATTTATCTATATTCTGATCTCTTTAGTTTTACTATTTTTTGTGAGAAAGAGGCTAAATCCACAATATATCTAAAAATCTCTTGATTTTTTTTTACTCACTGTGTAGATACTCCGCATGGCTAGAGTAACAGTAGAAGATTGCATTGACAAAGTTGATAGTCCGTATGAATTAGTTCTTGTGGCAAAAGAAAGAACGACTCAATTGAATTCAGGTGTCGAACCTTCATTAGAGAGAGATAATGATAAAAATACAGTAATAGCTCTTAGAGAAATTGCTGAAGAAAACGTAAAAGTAAAAGATTTAGCTGATAGTGCAATTTATAAATTAAGAAAACACATAGAGCAAGTTGATGATGGATTAGAGGACGATGAAGAAGTTGGAGATGATTTTGAAAATCTATATAAAGGCGAAATTTCAAAAAGTGGAACTCCAATATTACCTTCAAAAAGAGCAAGAAAGATTCCAGAAAAAATTCAAGTTTCAAAAGATGATTTAGCTGAACTTTCTCAAACAGCAAAGCCAGAAATAGAAACTTCAGATACTAACGATATAGAGGAAGATGAGACTGATGTTTCTTTAGAAGAAGTCTCTGAAATTGAAAATAATAAAACTGAAGAAGCAGACACAGAAAACTCTCAATAAATAACTAATGAATAGGAAAGTATCAGTTGCTCCAATGATGGATTGCACAGATCGTCATGAACGATTTTTTTTAAGATTAATATCAAAAAACACTTTTCTCTATACAGAGATGATTGTTGATGAAGCAATCAACCGTGGAGATAAAAAAAAATTATTAGAATTTAATGTTAATGAAAAACCTGTTGCACTTCAGCTGGGAGGATCTTCTCCCAAACTTTTAGCTGAAGCAGCAAAAGTAGGTGAGGATTTTGGTTATGATGAAATAAATTTAAATTTGGGTTGTCCAAGTAAAAAAGTAGAAAAAAATAAGTTTGGTGCATGTCTAATGAAAGAACCAAATCTAGTAGCAGATTGCCTGACAGAAATGCAAAATAAAACTAGATTACCAGTAACAATTAAAACTAGAATTGGTTATGATAATGTAGAGGATTACGAAAATTTTTATAATTTTATTTCTAAAATAAAGTCTACTGGGGTAAAAACATTTATTATACATGCAAGAAAAGCGATGCTTGGAAAATTTACACCAAAACAAAATTTAAATATTCCTCCTTTAAAATATGATTTTGTGTACAATCTTAAGAAAGACTTCCCCAATGATGAAATAATTATAAATGGTGGAATTATTTCAACCAATGAAATCAAAGATCATTTAAAAAAAACAGATGGAGTTATGATAGGTAGAGCAGCTTATCATACACCTTATCTACTAGCAGATATTGAAAAAGAAATATTTAACAATCATATTGTTCCTAGTAGAGAAGAAGTGATAGAAAATTTGATACCATATATCAAAGATGAATTAAAAAAAGGAACAAGATTAAACCAAATAATGCGACATACTTTGGGTTTATTTCATGGTCAAACTGGATCAAGTTATTGGAAAAGATACTTAAGTGAAAACATGTGTGTTCGTAATGCAGATATTCAAAAAGTTGATCATATAATGGATAAAATCAAATTAAATTCCACTCAAAGAATAGTAGGACGATCTGCTTAATACAATTTTTTCTAATCCATATTCTCTTTATATTATATTGATGATTACAACCGCCTTTCCTGTGGGTTTTTTTGCAGGATTATTTGGTATAGGTGGTGGTTTAATAACAGTTCCATTTCTTTTTTTTATATTTGAAGCATTAGATGTAAATAAAATTTATTTAATGCATTTAGCTGTTGGAACATCTTTTGCAATTATTATTCCTACTTCAATGGTATCAGTTTATACTCACAATAAGCATAAGTCTGTAGATCAAAATATTTTAAAGACTTATGGATTGTTTGTGATCATTGGTGTTATGCTAGGAACAACATTTGCTGCATTAATGAAGACGAAATCGTTAATTATTTTTTTTACAATAGTTGTATTTATTTTAGGAACATATTTGCTATTAAATTCTAATGAACAAAAAATTAGCAAAAACAAATTTAAATTACATTTTAGGATTATTTTTGGATTAATTTCAGGCTTTATATCAGCACCGATGGGTATTGGTGGTGCAGTTATGAATGTTCCGATATTAAAATATTTTGGTTATCCAATTAAAAGAGCGATAGGTAGTGCTGCTGCTATTGGATTTGTTATAGCTCTTTTTGGAGCAGTTGGATTTTGCTTTTCTGGTTCGCTGTTAAAAACGAATTTACCTCTTAGTATTGGATTTATAAATATTCCAGCTTTTTTAATCTTTATTCCAATAACAATGTTGATGGCTCGAGTAGGAGCTAACTATGCCCACAAAATAGATAAAACTAAACTTCAGGTTTTTTTTGGAGTATTTTTATATGTTGTAGGGACGATTTTTATTTATAGATACTCAGGTTTATAAAAAAAAAAGGGTGGCTTCAGTCTCCCTCTACCACCCATGAATTTAAAATATATGATTCTTTAAAAATATAAAAGCACGCAGTAATTGAAATTAATTATTTGAATACAATTTATTTAAGGGAGTGGTTCTGGCTCCAGGACTTCTGAATATTCCACAGATTCGACTACATATGCTAAGAGAATTGTAGGATCTTCATCAATATAAGGAATTTTTGGTAATTTTTTTTTAAAAATATTATTCTCTTTTTGAAGAGTTAATTGATTTACTAATTTATTAGATCCATAAGATAAACTGGCTTGATAAACACTTCCAGTTTTTGCCCCAGTAAGGACTGGACTTAAAAGTGCTGAACCAGGTGTGGTGCACTGGTTCAAAACAAACAAAAGAAATAAACTCAAATAAATTTTTCTCATTATAAATAAATGCTAATATATGATTCTGTCGGTCTTAAATATTTTTAATTTTAAATAATTCAATAATAAATATTTTTAATTTTGAATTATTTTTCTACTTAAGGTTGATTAGATGTGACAATTTATTTTATAATTGCTTTAACGCTTCCTAATTTTTCAATACTCCCTACATATAAACCCTTGGCTTTAATGGGGACAACTCCAACCGTAGAACCTGTAAAAACATAAAAGTCTTTGTTTAAATTAATTCTATCCTTTTTAACTTTATTTAAAACAAATCTTAATGAATTTAAGGGATTTATGTAAACTGTATTCGTATTTCCATCAACATTGTAGTTATTTTTTCTATTTGAAATTTTAGTTTTAAGATTGCCAACATTTAATTTTCTATATTTTTTTTTTGATCCAATCAAAAATTTAACATTTGCCCCAAAATCACTACATAAATCACCAAATGAAGTTATACCTTTCTTTCTTTGTCTGTATCCAACTATTTCAATACATGTTGCTATATGGGAGATATATTTAGATATATTTTTCATAGTGACTTTATTTTTTGAAATGAAAAAGGATTTTTTAATCTTATAACAAACCTCAAGTTCAATACCCAAGGTTGAATTATTAACTTTTACGCTTTTTCCACTTTTTAAAAAATTTCTCTTATAAACAGAGGCATAAAATGGTTCTTTTTCTTTAAATTTTTTAATCAATGGAATTCCAGTACCAGCAGCTTTAAATCCAATTATGGGCTCATTTATTTTGCTTTCACATAATTTTCTTAACTTTTGCGCCTCACTTAGTTTTTTTGAAAATTTTAATGGTATTGGGGCTATAATTTTATTCTTTAGAAAAGCCTTTACAAGATTATCCGAGGTTCTTTCAATCAAAGTTTTCATATTAGTTAGTTTAGCAATGACATAGGGTCAAGTCTAGTTTGAAACCAATTTACTCTAAAATCTAAATGTGGACCTGTTGATCTACCTGTCGAACCAACAGTTCCAATAATATCTCCTTGATTGATTTTATCACCAACTGAAACCATTACATTTTCTAAATGAGAATAAATTGTTGAAATACCGTGTCCATGATCCATTATAATTGTCCCACCAGTATAATATAAATCATCTTCTGCCATTGTAACCTTTCCTGACGCAGAAGATCTAATTTTTGTCCCTTGTTTTGCAGCAATATCTATTCCATAATGAGGCCACTTAGGTTTTCCATTTAATATTCTTTGACTACCATAAACACCACTTATAATACCTTCTACAGGCATAATAAATTGATCTTTAAAAAAAGATAAATTTGAATTTATTGCTCTTGCTTCACCAATTTTATTATTCTCTTCTCTAATTCTTTTGTACACAGACTCAGGTGGTGTTACTTTGCTTTCAGGAAGACCATCAATTCTTTGGATTCTATATTTTCTTTTTAAAACTTTTTTTGTGAATACTTCTTTTTTTCCATTTAGAGTTTTAGTTATTAAAACATCAAATTTTCTATCTCTATCTAAACCAAAAACAAAATAACCATCTTTTGATACATTCACTTTTCTTTTATCTATAATTATTTTCGCTGATGGATCAGTAATACCAATTATAAAATGACCTTGTAAAAACTGTCCCTTAAACTCGATAGCATTTAGTTGTGTTGAATAAAATAATACGATTATTAAAAATAATTTTTTTACTACTTTGCAGTCCATCCGCCATCCACTAATAATGAAGTTCCAGTAATCATTGATGCAGCATCAGAGGCTAAAAAAACAGCAGCAGAGGCTACTTCAGATAGTTCTGCAAATCTACCTAGGGGAATGTTGTTAAGAGTTTCTCTTTTAAATTTTTTGTTTTTTAAAAATTTTTTTGTCATTGGAGTTACAACAAATGTTGGACAAATAGTATTTACTCTTATGTTATATTTAGCTAAATCAATTGACATTCCTTTTGTTAGTCCTTCAAGACCAAATTTAGTCATGTTGTAAACACTTCTTATCGGACCTCCCACATGTCCCATCTGCGATGACATATTTATTATTGCTCCACCAATTTTTTTTCTATTTTTTGTCTTTATCATTTTTAATGAGCATAGTTGAGCTAGGTTGAAAGTTGCTATTGTGTTTATTCTTACAAGATATTCCATATTTTTTGTTTTTACTTTTGTAAAATGTTCTGGAATATTATTGCCGGCATTATTAATCAAAATATCTATCTTAGGAATTTTATTAATAATTTCTTTAATCTGATTATAATTTGTTATGTCACATACAAAAGATTTACATTTAGATTTAAGTTTTTTTATTTTTTTTGATACTTCGTCTAAATCTTTTTTAGTTCTACTAATTATTATAAGATTTGCACCAGCTTCAGCAAGAGCAATTGCGCAAGCTCTTCCAAGTCCTTTTCCAGCACCTGTTACAACTGCAGTTTTGTTTTTTAAATTATAATTTTTTAAATACATCATAAAAATAATATTTGAATATCTGTGTAAATCAATTCAATAGCAACAATTAATATTGCTATTAATCCAGCCCATGCAATCCATTTATATTTTTTGATCCAATTTGAAATTAATGTTGCAGCAAAAGCCATCAGTGCAATTGACAAAACTAAACCAAATATTAATAATTTATAATGATCACCCGCTGCTCCAGCAACACCCAAGACATTATCTAAACTCATAGTAAAGTCAGCTAATAAAATTGTCCAAATAGCTTTAAAGAAACTTGAGTTATCAACTTTAATGTCTTCCTCGTGATCTGAGCCTTTTATAACATCTGTGTAAAGTTTATAGACTATATAAAGAAGAAGCAACCCACCTAACAGTCTTAATCCTGTAATTTGTAATAAATATGCAGTAAGTAAAGTTAAAATAATTCTTAAAATTACAGCACCACCAATACCCCAAAAAATTATTTTTCTTCTTTGTTCTAAAGGAAATTTTGATGCAACCATTCCAATAATAATGGCATTATCTCCAGCTAAGACTAAATCGATTAAAATAATTTGAGTTAGTATAGTTAACTGCTCTGGAGTAAAAAATTCAGCAAACATTAATTTGTAAGTATCATATCAGCACCTTTTTCTGCAATCATTATTGTTGGTGCATTAGTATTGCCTGATGTGATGTTTGGCATAATTGAAGCATCGATTACTCTTAAGTTTTGAATACCTCTAACTCTAAGTTTTTCATCAACAACCGCCATATCATCCTGTCCCATTTTGCAGGTACCAACAGGATGGAAAATCGTTTGAGTATAATCTGAACCAGCTTTAACTAATTCTTCATCATCAGTTATATGAACTCCAGGTCTATATTCTTCTGGTTCATATTGTTTGAATGTTTTAGTCTCTAACATAATTTTTCTGACAATTTTTAATCCCTGTGCTGCAACCTTCCTATCTTCATCAGTAGATAAATAATTCATCTTAATTTTAGGATAAATTCTACTATCATTGCTAATTATATTTATTTCTCCTCTACTAGTAGGTCTAACATTTGCAACAGTTGGAGTAATTCCTTCAAAGTCATGCATCGGAGTTACACCTAATATGTCTGTACTAACAGGAGATACATGAAATTGTAGATTAGGAGTAGCTCTTGAGGGATCACTTTTAACAAATCCACAAACTTGGCTAGCTCCCATTGTTACAGGTCCACTTTGATTGACTAAATATTCCAGCCCCATTAAAAATCTTCCAAATAAACTTTCAACTTTTCTATTTAGCGATTTTAAATTTTTGACTTTATAAACTGGCCTAAACATTAAATGATCTTGTAAGTTTTTACCCACACCATTTGACTCATGAACAACCTCTATGCCTAATTTTTTAAGTTTGTTAGATTCGCCAATTCCAGACACTTGCAAAATATGAGGAGATCCAATTGATCCTGCTGATAAAATTACTTCCTTATTGGCATTCACAGTATTAATTTTTTCCCCATTATAATAATTAACACCTACAGCTTTCTTACCTTCAAAATTTATTTTTTGAACGTGTGCGTTAGTTACAATCTTTAAATTAGATCTTTTTTTTGCAGGATTTAAATATCCTTTGGCAGCACTACATCTAAGTTTTAACCCTGCTTTATTAAAGCTTGTGGTGAATTGAAAAAAACCTACACCAAAGTTATCTCCAGTATTAAAATCATTAGTTTTAGGTATACCATATTCTTCAGCAGCATTTTGAAACTCATCAAGTAATTTTAAATTTATTTTTTTATTTGCTACAGTAATTGGACCACTATCATTATGAAATTCACTTTTTCCTAATTCATTATTCTCTGATTTAAGAAAATAGGGTAAAACATTTTCCCAGTCCCATCCTGTATTACCTAGTTGTCTCCAGACATTATAATCTTCTTTTTGACCTCTAATCCATAAAAGTCCATTAATCGAAGAGCTTCCACCTAAAGTTTTTCCTCTTGGATATCTAATTGACCTATTATTCATTGTCTCATCTGGTTCAGTTTTGAAACACCAATCAACTTTTGGATTATGCATAGTTTTAAAATATCCAACTGGAATATGTATCCATGGATAATTATCTTTACCACCAGCCTCGATTAACAAAACCTTATTTGATGGATTTGCTGAAAGTCTATTTGCAAGAACGCAACCAGCAGAGCCTGCTCCTAATATAATGTAATCAAAATTTTCCATTGATAGTTGAATCTTTTTTTAGTTAAATTTTTTTAAAGGTTTTACACTCATATTTATCAATTGTCACTTGTGTCAACATTGTTTTTCTGATTGTATGCAGCACGTTAAATTTAACTAACAAGAGGAAATATAATGAAAAAAATCATTTCAATGTTATTTGCGACTGTTTTAGTACTTGGATTTACATCTAGTGCTAACGCTGCAAAAACACTTAAATGTCAGACTGTTCTTAACACCAAAGCTGATGAAGTTAAGATGTTAAAGGACTTTACTGATACAGTTACAGAATTAACAGGTGGATCATTAAAATTTGAAATCTTACCTGCTGGTGCTGTTGTTGGAGTTAAAGAAACTTTAGATGCAGTTGATAAAGGTCTGATTGATTGTGGTTTCGCATGGACTCACTATTGGTCAGGAGATCATCCTGCTGCTATGTTATTTGGTTCGCCAGTAGCTGGTGGTGGTGTTGGTATTGACAACTTAGCATTCTTATCATGGTTCCAGTATGGTGGTGGTAAAGAATTATACGACCAACTTTGGAAAGAAATGGGAAGAGACATCAAAGGATTTATGCTTCAACCAGTTGGTCCAGAAGCTTTAGGTTGGTTTCCAAAACCAATTAAAGATATGGCTGACTTTAGAAAATATAAGTTCAGAACTCCTCCAGGAATTCCAGGACAAACATATAAAGACATTGGTATAGCATCTGTTGCAATGGGTGGTGGAGATATTCTACCAGCTCTTGAAGCAGGAACTATCGATGCTGCTGAATGGTGTTGTCCAAAACCAGACTTAACATTTGGTTTCCAAAAAGTATTAAAGCACTACTACCTACAAGGTTTACACCAAGTAGTGGTAAATGCTGACTTTTATATTACTGGAAAAACTTATAAAGCTATGAGTGCTCATGAGAAGAAGTCTCTTGAAGTTGCTGCTAATGCTTCATTAGCAAAATCTTTAAGCTACAGAATCTATGAAAATGGAAAAGCTTTACAAGAGCTTACTACTAAGCATGGAGTTAAATTAGAAGATACTCCATCTGACTACTTCACAGAATATATGGCTGCTGCAAAAGCTACATTGAATAAAAATGCAGAACAAAACAAGTTCTTCAAAAAAGTATATGATTCAATGAAAGACTTTGCTGATGTTGCTGTTCCATTCTGGAGTGGTGCTCAAATGTCAAATGCGAAGCTAGGAATGGCTCACGCTGCAACATTAAAGTAATCAGTAATTAATCTTGATTTTATTAGAGCGGACTTTTACAGTCCGCTCTAATTATTTTAACTAGAATTTTATGGCGGACGAACCTAGTAAATTAGATATATCAGATGAAATGATTGCCGAAAGGCGAGGTGGTTCGGGAAAAATGCCTGATGACATGCCATTATGGATGGCAATATCAATTATAAATATTGATAAGTTTAGCAAGTGGATTGGAAATATTGTTTGTTGGATATTAATGCCACTCATTTTTGCAATGACCTACGAAGTCCTTGCAAGAAAATTATTTTTAGCTCCTACAATATGGGCTTATGACATAAGCCGATTTTTATATGGTGCACTCTTTATGTTAGGAGCAGGTTATGCTCTATCAAGAGGTGTTCATATTAGAGCTGATTTTTTATACAGAAATTTCAAAACTAAAAATCAAGGTTTAATTGATTTTTGGTTATATCTGTTATTTTATTTTCCAGGGCTAATAGTTTTTCTTTACATGACAATCGGCTATGTAGGAGAGTCTATACAAAGAGGCGAAAGAGGTATGGATACTACTTGGATGCCTTACATGTGGCCTATAAAAACTTGTCTATTAATTGGTATCATATTTTTACTTATTCAAGGTGTTTCAGAATTATTTAAAAGTTATTGGGCTGCAAAAAAAGGTGAATGGCCAGGAGAAACTAAATGATAGCTGAATTTATAGATCCAGCGATTTTAGGTTTTATACTTGTTGGAGTAATGCTATTTGCAATCTTTGTAGGTTTTCCTATTTCATTTACATTAATTTTTTTAGGATTTGTATTTGGTTATCTTGGATTTGGAAAATTAGTCTTTTATTTAATGACACTCCAATTTTCTATGGTTATGACCGAGCAAACACTCGCCGCCGTCCCACTCTTTGTATTTATGGGGATAATGATGGAACAAGCCGGATTGATGGAAAGATTATTTTCAGCATTTCAATTGATGTTATCAAGAGTTAAAGGTTCTTTATATTACGCAGTTTTATTTGTTTCGGTAATTTTTGCAGCAGCAACTGGAATTGTTGGAGCTTCTGTTACAATTCTTGGAATAATGGCTGCAAAATCAATGAACAGATCTGGTTATGATGTTAGACTTGCAGCAGGAACTATTACTGCTGGAGGAACTTTAGGAATATTAATTCCTCCAAGTATTATGTTAGTTGTAATGGGTCCGATAATGGAAATTCCAGTAATTGATTTATTTGCGGCTGCCATATTACCAGGGATTCTTTTAGCAAGTCTTTATGCAGGTTACACAACAATTAGATGTATGATCAATCCTAAATTAGGACCAGTTTTACCCGATGATATGAGAGCTACGAGCATGAAAGAAGTTTGGATAGAATTCCTTCTTGGATTAGTTCCTCCTGCCGCTTTAGTGTTTGCTGCATTAGGAAGTATTTTATTCGGATTTGCAACACCAACAGAGGCTGCTGGCTGTGGAGCTATGGGTGCTTTACTTTTATCATTAGCTTATAAAAAATTAACTCTTCCAAAGTTACAGGAAGCATTAGTTAAAACTTTGGAGATAACTGCTTTGATAATGGTTTTAGTTGCTGCTTCTAATTTCTTTGGTGCAGTTTTCGCTAGATTAGGAACACCAACTTTATTGACTGAATTTTTATTGGGATTAGAGATGAATAAATATCTAATCTTAGCAATGATAATGGTTATGATATTCTTATTAGGATGGCCATTAGAGTGGGTGCCAATAGTAATGATTATTGTTCCAATAATCTTACCTTTAGTTGAAGCATTAGGCTTCAATTTAACTTGGTTTGCAATTTTAGTGGCAGTCAATTTACAAACCGCCTGGCTATCGCCTCCAGTTGCACTATCTGCTTACTTCTTAAAAGGAGTTGTGCCAGAATGGGATTTAAAAGATATTTATTATGGAATGATGCAATTTATGGTTCTACAAGTTATCGGTTTAGTATTAATCATTATATTTCCAAAAATAGCTCTATGGTTACCGACACTGTTGTATGGACAGTAGAAAATTTAAGTTTTATATTGTTTAAGTGAGTCCTCAAAAACAAAAAAAAACACTTACTAATTGGGATTTAGTCTCAGTCAATCCTAGTGAAAAAAATTGGGATTGGAAAGATTTATTTTGTTATTGGGGTGTAAACGTTCAAAGTGTTATTGGTTTTTCTCTTATAGTTTCATTATATGTTATTTATGATTTAAATACATTTGTAGTCTTCTTTGGAACATTGATTGGATCTTTTTTTGTATATTTATTTTCCAACATGATAGGAAAACCATCACAAAAAACGGGACTTCCATTTGTGGTTATGTTGAGAACTTCACTGGGTGTTAGAGGGGCAAAATATTTTGGCTTATTAAGGTCTTTATTGGGAATTTTTCTTTTTGGAATACAAACATATTTTTTATCTAAAGCTTTTAGTTATTTAATACGTATCGCAATTTTTTCGTATGACTCATCATTATTAGAAATAAATATTTTTTTAATTTTTGTTTTAGGTTTAAACATCATAGATTGGTTTGCGATTATTATTGCCATAATTTTTCAAGGAATTTTATTTAGTAGAGGAATGAATTTTAATAAATCGCTTATAAATATTTCTGCAATTATAGTTTACATCGGTATGTTTTTTTTCTTTCTATTAATTCTTTTGACCGATGTAAAGATCATGTCAGAAGCTTTTGTTAATATATTAGATTACAGTAATTTTACAAAATTAGATAATTTAATTCCATTGATAACCGTTGCAGGTACTATCTTCGCATACTTTTCAATAGTTATAATGAGTTTTGGTGATTTTTCACGTTATGTAAAAAGTGAGAAAGAACTTAAAAAGGGAAATTTTAGTTTAATAGTAAATTTAATTATCTTTTCTTTTTTTGCTTTATTTATTGTCACTGGATCTGATGTATTTATTAAGAGTGGAAATGAAAATTTTGAAAAAATACTTACTCACCCAACAGATATCATTGGCACTTTAGACAATCTTTTAGTTACAATTTTAGTTTTAATATTAATAATTATAGCATCTGCATCTACCAATTTAATTGTAAACTTTATTCCCTCTCAATATACATTAATAAATTTCATGCCCTCATCACTTTCAGTTAAAAACTCAACAATAATAATTTCAATTCTTGCATTAGTAGTTGGGATTTTTTGGTTAAGTTATCTAAGTCAAATTGGCATTATATCTTTCTTGGATACTTTTGGATCCTTTTTTGGACCAATTTTTGGAATTATGATTATTGATCTGTATTCAATTAGAAAAAATAAAATTAATAATAAGGATATATATTCATTAGAAACAGATGGCTCCTATTATTATTCAAGTGGATGGCACATAAAAGGAGTTTATTCTTTAATCATTGGTTTCATTTTTTCAGCCTCAACAATTTGGAACTCTAATTTAATGTTTCTTCAATCATATTCATGGATAATAGGGGCATTTATTGCAGGATTGACCTATTATTTATTAGCTAAAGAATAACTAAATGAAAAAGATAGATTTTGATTTTAAAAATAGGACTGCTTTAATTACAGGGGGTGCACAAGGTTTTGGATTAGATATTGCTAAAAGATTTTTAAATTCTGGTGCTAAAGTAATTATTTGGGATATTGACTCTGAAATGTTAGAAAAAGCTGTTAAAGAATTAGATAATCCAAACTTAAGTTCAAATATTGTTGATGTATCAAACTATCAAGAAGTAGAAGCGTGTATTAATAATATTATTAAAAACTCAAATATTGATATTTTGATAAACAATGCAGGTATCACTGGTCCAACAGCTCCTTTGTGGGAATACGATGTTGGAATGTGGAAAAAAGTCGTTGATATAAATTTAATGGGAACCTTTAATTGTTGTAAAACAATAGTGCCAAATATGATTAAAAATAATTATGGTAGAATAGTAAATGTTGCTTCTGTGGCTGGAAAAGATGGCAATGCGAATGCTAGTGCATACAGTGTTGGCAAAGCAGGGGCTATAGGACTTACTAAATCACTAGGTAAGGAGTTAGCTAATAAGAATATTGCTGTTAATGCAGTAACACCTGCAGGCGCTAAAACAAGAATTTTAGATCAAATGACCAAAGAACATGTCCAAAGAATGCTTTCCAAGGTGCCAAGAGGTAGATTTTTAGAGGTCGAAGAGTTTACATCTTTAGTTTGTTGGCTGTCATCGGAAGAAAATACTTTTTCAACAGCAGCTGTTTTTGATATTAGTGGTGGTCGATCCACCTATTAACTTCGAGGTTTTTGTTCAATTATTTTGATATTGTGTACTTTTGCACGACTTAGCTTAAAATCTTTAGACATAACTGGTGCAAAAATCATAATTGACCAGTAAATTAACAGTATAAAAATTGAAATTGTCTTCATAATTAGGTTGTAAACGCAAATATTGATTTTTGAATGTTTAAATCTTGTCAAAATAATGTATTAACTTTTTTTTTTAAAAAAATTTTAAATGAAAAATATTATACTTATACTTCTACTCATTTTAATTCAGGTTGAGGTTGGTTACACAACTGAAATAAAAGTATTTAATTTTACAGAAAATGAACTTTCAGAGCTTCAGGTTAGAAAAGTAAGAGGAGCAGATAAAGCCACAATTTACTCAATTGGGTCAAATGAGAGAGGTAATTTTTTGAAAGCTGTTGCTGATAATGCTGCCTCAGGTCTAGGTAAAGAAATCAAAATTGACTTAAACAAGACACCATTTATCAATATTACATGGAAAGTTGAGAAAGATTTGTCTGGTATAAAAGAAGACACCAAAAAAGGTCATGATTTTGCAGCTAGAGTTTTTGCAGTAAAAAAGACAGGGGCAACACCACTTTCAAATAGAGCAATTAATTATGTTTTTTCAAGTAATAGCGATATTGGGTTAAATAGGCCAAGCCCATACACAAAAAAATCAATAGACTATGTGTTATCAACAACAAAAGAAAACTTAAATGAGTGGGTAACAGTGAAAGCAAACGTAAAAGATGATTTTAAGAAATTTCACAATTTAGATGTAAATGAATTAGATGGATTGGCTATTATGTCAGATACCGATAATTCTCAAATGAAATCTATCGCTTATTTTCAGAATATTTATTTTTCTGCAGAATAATCATAATTTGATATACTTTTTTTATGCATGAAAATTTCTTCTATAAAGTGAAAATTTATTATGAGGACACTGACTCTGGTGGAGTAGTTTATTATGCAAATTATTTAAAATTTTTAGAGAGAGCTAGAACTGAAGCCTTATTTTCAATAGGGTATAGTAATAAAAAAATTAAAAATGATTTTGGATCATTAATTATTGTTAAAGCTTGTAATATTGAATACAAAAAATCTGCTCATTTAGAAGATGAATTAACAGTAAGATCTTTTGTTAAATCTATTACCAAAACATCTTTTTTCATGAACCAAATAATCACAAAAGGAGACGATTTAATAGTTGAAGCTCAAGTGCATTTAGTTTTTGTTAATAAGAATGGCAAACCAGTAAAAATACCAGATGAAATTTATCTTAAATTTAAACCTTATTTTTGTGACACTATTAAAACTTAGCAATTTTTTTAGCTTTACGAAACAATTGATTAATCATTGAAGAAGTTACAACTTTAGTATTAACATTTCGAGGGCTTGGATGGTAGCAAGCTATCAATATTCTACCATCAGGAAGTAAATATTTTTTATTATGTTTAAAAGAAATTTTTTTATTAACTTTAAATTTTTTTTTATATATTTTGAGACAATTATCAAAAGCAACTTTACCAAGAGTTACAATAACCTTAAGTTCTTTTAAATAATCAAGCTCTTTTACAAAATAATTTGAACATGATCTGAGTTCATTATTCATAGGCTTATCACCTGGTGGTACACATTTTAATATGTTAGTTATATATGTAGATTTTAGTTTTAAACCATCTTTAATATTATTAGAAAAATTTTGATTTGATATTTTAACTGAATGCAGACTTTTAAATAAAAAGTCACCAGATTTATCTCCAGTAAAAGCTCGTCCTGTTCTAGTGCCCCCATGAGCAGCAGGAGCTAAACCAATAATCATAAGTTTAGCTTTTGTATCACCAAATCCAGTGACTGGCTTACCCCAATATTTTTCATTTATATTTTGTTTCCTTTTTTCAATTGAAATTTTTTTTATAAAATTAGTTAAACGAGGACATTTTTTACAATTAACTATTGTTTTATTCAATTTTTTAAACTTAATATTCATTAATGAGATTATTAAACTTTATTTTAATTATATTTCTAATTTTAACAAATGGAATTAAAGCAGATACAGAATTTCAAATTCTAAAAAATCTTAAAAATGGTGGTAATTTAATTTTTATAAGGCATGCCTACGCTCCTGGTGGAGGAGACCCAGATAATTTTGATATAAATGATTGTTCAACGCAAAGAAATTTAAATGATGAAGGCAGAGAACAAGCAAAAAATATTGGAAATTTCTTTAGAGAAAATCTTATTCCAATTGATAAAGTCATATCAAGCGAATGGTGTAGATGTAAAGAAACTTCAGAATTAGCATTTGAAAAATTTGAAACAAATAACTTTCTTAATTCATTCTTTAGTGAAAAATTTTCGAAAAATAAAACAAAACAAATTAAAAATCTTAAAAAATATATAGATAAATGGGATGGCAATAAGAATTTAGTTTTTGTAACACATTATGTGGTAATTTCTGAAGCATTAAATTATGCTCCTAGATCTGGAGAAATTGTGATTTCGAATATAAGATTGAAAAAAATTGGTAATATAGAAATAGAATATTAAAAATTATGTCGTCAAAGAGAGCAATGAAACAAGCACAAAAACAAGCTTACGCGAAACACAGAAGTAATATTACCAACAGTAGATTTGGAAGTAAAAAAAGGTTTCTCATAAAAAATAAGAAAAAAAATTAACTTTCTTGATCAAACTTTTCTATTTTTTTACATGTAGAGATTTTTGAAATACCCACTTCACCATTCAAAACAGTTTTGATGAAAATTTCCCTTTTTTCTTTTTCAAATAGAATTTGAGTATAAAATTGTGGATATCCATGCTTATGTGTCAAAATTTTTCCACCTTCTTCATAAATATTTCTAACATATGAGTTAGATTTTTTAACACTCAAGTCTGTCAATCTATATTTTTGATACGTTTTTTCTTTATATACATAATTTCTTGTCATTATTAATTCATTAAGATTAAGAATATATTCATTTTTTAAAAATTCGTCTTGTTTATCATCACATGCACTCAGGATAATTATTTCTGATTTTAAAGTTTGAATGGGTAAAATTATTAAAAAAAGAAAGATTAAATATTTAATTTTTCTCATTTTTTTCAGCAAAAAATATTCCAATTAGAAGAAGAGCAGTCCAACCTAAACCCAAAAGACCTTTTAAAATATTAGTATCCGCGCTCCAGATTTTAAGAACTAGTGCTCCAAATATAAGCCCTATTATATAGATTATTATAACAATTGAAGTTTTACTCATTTTTTAAGTTTTTTTTAAATAAAGAAATACCATTTTCAATTTTATATGTATACGACTCTTCGAAACTTTTTAATTGCCAACCAGTTAATCTTTTTTTTATAATCTTTATATTTTCTTTTTTCCAATCATCAGTTGTATCTTCAAGTTTCCAGATTTTTTTTTCATCATTATTCCTTCCACAACCATAACAATATCCAGTACTTGGATCAGTTTTACAAATACTGATGCACGGTGAAATAATCATAGTAATATTATAGAGGAAAATTAATATAATTTACAATAAATCTCGTTGGACAAATAGTTTCAATAATATATAAAACCACTTGAATTTGTGGGGCGATGGCGGAATTGGTAGACGCGTCGGTCTTAGGAACCGATAGAGCAATCTGTGAAGGTTCGAGTCCTTTTCGCCCTACCACATTAAATTATGAAAATTACAGTAGAAAATAAAAAAGGTTTAAATAAGGATGTAAAAGTTTTTATAGATAAGAAAACAATGTCTTCTTATATGGATGAAAAATATGAGGAGATTAAAGATAAAGTAAATATTAAAGGTTTTAGACCGGGCAAAGTTCCAAAAGAAGTTTTAAAAAGACAATTTGGTAAAGCAGTATTTGGTGAGGTGCTTGATAAGGTTTTAAAAGATACATCTACAAAAGCATTAGAACAAAATAAGATTAAACCAGCTGGTCAACCAAAATTAGATCTAAAGACTTATGGAGAAGATAAAGATTTAGAATATGTTATATCAGTTACAGAACTTCCAAAAATAGAAATCAAATCAATTGATGGTATTAAGTTTGATGATTATACAGTTAAGATTGATGCTAAAGAAACTGATAATAGAATAAAAGATATAGCAAAAAATCAACCCAATTTTAAAGATGCATCATCCGAGACCAAAGCAAAAAAAGGCGATCTAGTTGTGTTTGATTATAATGCAACTGTTGATAATAAAACTTTTAAGGGAGGGGAAGGTAAAAATACTCAGTTAACACTTGGTAAGGATTTATTTTTAAAAGGCTTTGATGATCAATTAATAGGAGTAAAAAAAGGAGATCAAAAAACTGTTGAAGCTGTTTTACCTGAAAATTTTCCTGAAAAGGAATTTGTTAATAAAAAAGCAAAATTCAAATGTTCAATTTTAAATGTAAAAAATCCTGAAGAGATTAAAATAGATGATCAGTTTGCGAAAAACTTAGGTGCAAAAGATTTAAATGATCTAAAATCTCTTATAGGTAAACAAATTAATGATGAATACAAAAATTCTTTAGACAGATTATCAAAAAATCAAATTCTTAAAGAGATAGAAAAATTTAAAGTAAGTGAAATACCTGAAAATTTAATTGAAGAAGAAGTTAAGATTCTTGGTCAGGGAATGTCTGAAGAGGATTTAAAAAAAAGTAAAAAAAATTTTGAGGAAATTGCTAAAAAGAGAATTAAAGTAGGTTTAATATTAAATGAATTTGGTGAACAGAATCAGGTAAAAGTAACTGAAAAAGAATTACAAGCTGAAGTCCAGAAACAAATAAGAATGATGCCTGGTCAAGAAAAGATGGTTATGGATTTTTATCAAAAAAATCCATCTGCGCTTTCAAGCTTAAGAGGAACTGTTTATGAAGAAAAAATTATTAAGATGATTAAAGAAAAAGCCAAAGCTAATAAAAAAGAGATTTCAAAAGATGAGGCAGAAAAAATTTTGAAACAGTCACAAAATCAACCCCATGATAATATTGAGCGTACAGATCATAAAAAATTATCCAAAAAAAAGGCTGTAGAGAAAAAAACAATATTTAAAAAAACAAAGCCAAAATCAACAAAAGCTAAATCTTCTACAAAAAAAGTTAGCAAAAAGTAATCTCAAGTTGTATAAGTAAAACGAATCAACTTTATGACTAATAAAATAGCAGAACATATGAGCAGTTTGATACCAATGGTTGTTGAACAATCAAGTAAAGGAGAACGTGCTTATGATATTTATTCAAGATTATTAAAAGAGAGAATTATTTTTTTAACTGGCCAAATAAATGACAACGTAGCTTCTTTAATTACTGCACAGCTTCTATTTTTGGAAGCAGAGGATCCAAAAAAAGAAATTTATTTATATATTAATAGTCCAGGTGGTTTAGTAACAGCTGGTTTAGGAATTTATGACACAATGCAGTATGTAAAACCTGATATTTCTACTTTGTGTATTGGTCAGGCTGCATCAATGGGATCTTTTTTACTATCTGCAGGAACTAAAGGAAAAAGATTTTCGTTACCCAACTCAAGAATAATGGTTCATCAACCTTCTGCAGGATTTCAAGGTCAAGCAACTGACATAGAGATTCATGCTAATGAAGTTTTATCATTAAAAAAAAGATTAAATGAAATATATTCAAAACACACTGGTAAATCAGTTGATGAAATTAAATCAGCTCTTGAAAGAGACAATTTCATGACTGCAGATTCTGCTAAAACTTTTGGATTAATAGACGAAGTTGTAGAAAAAAGATCCTAGAACACAACATATTGGATAATGATTAATAGAAACTTGATTAGTAGGAGTCTTCTATAATAAAGTAAGCTTATTGATTCGTTATAAAAATTATGAGTACAAATAATAAAAATATTCTTTACTGCTCTTTCTGCGGGAAAAGTCAACATGAGGTTAGAAAGCTTATAGCAGGCCCAACAGTATTTATCTGCGATGAATGTGTCGAACTTTGCATGGATATTATAAAAGAGGAAAGTAAGGATACATTTGTCAAACATCAAGATGGCTTGCCTTCCCCAAAAGAAATTTGTTCAGTACTTGATGATTATGTAATTGGTCAAGCACACGCTAAAAAAGTTTTATCAGTTGCTGTTCACAATCATTATAAAAGATTAAATTATGAAAATAAGACTAGTAAAAATGTAGAATTAGCAAAATCAAATATACTTTTAGTTGGACCCACGGGTTGTGGAAAAACTTTATTAGCACAAACTCTCGCTAGAATATTAGATGTTCCTTTTACAATGGCTGATGCTACTACATTAACAGAAGCAGGATATGTTGGTGAAGATGTTGAAAATATTATTTTAAAATTATTACAAGCTGCTGATTATAACGTTGAAAAAGCTCAAAGAGGAATTGTTTATATTGATGAAGTGGATAAAATTAGTAGAAAATCAGAGAACCCATCTATCACTAGAGATGTATCGGGTGAAGGCGTACAACAAGCTCTATTAAAAATAATGGAAGGCACAATCGCTAGTGTTCCACCTCAAGGGGGAAGAAAACATCCTCAACAAGAATTTTTACAAGTAGATACTACAAATATTTTATTTATTTGTGGAGGAGCCTTTGCTGGTCTTGATAAGATTATTTCTCAAAGAGATAAAGGTACTTCAATTGGTTTTGGAGCAGATGTTAAAAATACTCAAGACAAAAAAACAGGTGAATGGATGAAAGGGTTGGAACCTGAGGATTTATTAAAATATGGTTTAATTCCTGAATTTATTGGAAGATTACCGATGATTGCAACCTTAGAGGACTTAGATGAAAAATCTTTAATTAAAATACTTTTAGAACCAAAAAATTCTTTAACAAAACAATACCAAGAATTATTTAAACTTGACGGAGCTAAATTAACATTTAAAGATAATGCACTTAAAGAGATTGCTCTTAAGGCAATAAGTAAAAAAACAGGAGCAAGAGGACTTAGGTCAATATTAGAAAATATTCTTTTGAAAACCATGTATGATTTACCAAGTCAAGACAATATTCAAGAAGTAATAATTGATGCATCAGCCGCAAAAGGTCAATCTCAGCCAATCATTGTGCACTCAAAAACTGAGAACAAATCTAAAACAGACAAGACATCAGCGGCTTAATATCCTTAATAAGTAATAAAAAGGTATTGCAATATATATTATAATATCCATATTTAGGTCATGGACATTAAAATATCTTCACCGTTATTACCACTAAGAGACATTGTAGTTTTTCCAAGTATGGTGATTCCACTTTTTGTTGGAAGGGACAAATCTATTTCTGCATTAAATGAGGTGATGAAAAAAGATAAAAAGATTATCTTAGTAACTCAAAAAAATTCTGAAATTGATGATCCAAAAAAGACAGATATTTTTATGTATGGCTGTGAAGGAAGTATTCTTCAGCTTTTAAAATTGCCTGACGGGACAGTCAAAGTTTTAGTTGAAGGTCTTAAAAGAGTAAAAATATTAGATTTCAAAGATAATGAAAAGTTTATAGTATGTGATTACACACCTCATAACGATACAACAGTTGAAGGTGAGGACTTATATCCTCTTGCCGCAACAGCTGTTAGAAGATTAGAAAAATTAACTTCAATAAATAAAAAAATTTCTAACGAGACAATCAACACCATTAAACAATTAAAAGATCCATCACAAATAGCTGATAACATTGCTTCTCACATAACCGCAACAATATCAGAAAAACAACAAATTTTTGAGACTATTGATGTTAAAAAACGATTGAACGCAATAATCAAAATAATGGAAAATGAAACTAGTATTATTGGAGTAGAAAAAAGGATTAGAGGACGAGTAAAAACCCAAATGGAAAAAACTCAAAGAGAATATTATTTAAATGAGCAACTTAAAGCTATTCAAAAAGAATTAGGTGAAATTGAAGATGGTAAAGATGAAAGCACAAGTCTTAATAAAGCAATACTAAAAGCTAAAATGCCTAAAGAAGTAGAGAGAAAATGTTTACAAGAACTTAAGAAACTAAAAAATATGAGTCCAATGTCTGCTGAAGCTACTGTTGTAAGAAACTATTTAGACTGGATGACAGAACTTCCTTGGCATAAAAAAAGTGCTGTAGATATTGATTTAAAAAAAGCATTACAAATTTTAGATAAAGATCATTTTGGTTTAGAGAAAGTTAAAGAGAGAATAATTGAATTTTTAGCTGTTCAAAAAAGAATGGAAAAAATTAAAGGGCCGATACTTTGTTTAGTTGGACCTCCAGGTGTTGGAAAAACATCATTAGGAAAATCTATTGCGAAAGCAACTAATAGAGAATTTGTAAGAATGTCAGTTGGTGGAATGAGAGATGAAGCTGAAATTCGTGGTCACAGAAGAACGTACATAGGATCTTTACCTGGAAAGATTATTCAGATGATGAAAAAAGCTGGGACTAAAAACCCATTAATATTATTAGATGAAATTGATAAAATAGGAAACGATTACAGAGGTGATCCTTCTTCTGCTTTATTAGAAGCCTTAGATCCCGAACAAAATACAACATTTAATGATCACTATCTCGAAGTCGATTATGACTTATCTGACGTTATGTTTGTAACAACAGCTAACACTTTAAATATTCTTCCACCGCTATTGGATAGAATGGAAGTTATAAGACTTGCGGGCTACACTGAAGATGAAAAAATAAATATAGCAAACAAATATTTATTACCTAAACAGATCAAAGATAATGGCGTCAAAGAAAAAGAGATGAATTTAGATGATAATATAATTCAAGAAATTATACGAAGTTACACAAAGGAGTCAGGTGTAAGAAATTTAGAAAGAGAAATTTCTAAAGTAGCTAGAAAAGTTGTAAAAAAAGTAGTTTCTGGTGAAGAAAAAGAAGTTAAAATTAACAAAGAAAATTTATCTGATTTCTTGGGTGTTCCAAAGTTTAAATCAGGAGAATTAGAAACAGAGAACAGAATCGGAATAGTAACTGGTTTAGCTTGGACAGAATATGGTGGAGAAATTTTAAAGATAGAAACTGTAACGATGCCGGGCAAGGGAAGAACTCAAATTACTGGGAAATTAGGTGATGTGATGCAAGAGTCTGTGAAAGCAGCAAAATCTTTTGTAAGATCAAAATGTCTTGAATATGGAATTATACCTCCATTATTTGAAAAAAAGGATTTCCATGTACATGTCCCTGAGGGAGCAACACCGAAAGATGGTCCCTCAGCAGGTATTGGTATGGTTACATCAATTGTTTCTTCAATAACAAATATACCTGTAAGAAAAGATTTAGCTATGACGGGTGAAGTTACAATTACTGGTCAAGTTTTACCGATTGGAGGTTTGAAAGAAAAATTAATTGCAGCACATAGAGCTGGTATTAAAGAGGTTCTTATTCCAAAAGAGAACGCAAAAGATTTAGTCGATATGCCAAAAAAAATAATTGATGAAGTTAAAATTACACCGGTTGAGTTTGCTGATGAAGTTTTAAAAATTGCATTAACAAAAGAACTTAAAAAAACAGAATGGGTTGAGGTTGATATGTCTAAAAAAGATGACAAATCTCAAGCAAGTATTCAATAATATTTAATTTACATTATTTAAGCCTTGATGTATTAGTAGACTTCTTTTTGGGGCGGTTAGCTCAGTTGGTAGAGCATCTCGTTTACACCGAGGGGGTCAAAGGTTCGAGTCCTTTACTGCCCACCAAAAGAATCAAAAGTGGGGGTGTAGCTCAGTTGGTTAGAGCGATCGCCTGTCACGCGATAGGTCGAGGGTTCGAGTCCCTTCACTCCCGCCACTTATTTAATTTAAAGTTGATAATAGCTATCAATTGAGCTGTATATTTTGAATAATGTGACCTAACACCACTTCATCTCGCTATAAAAAATGATATATATTCCACCATGACTGCGGAATTTTTAAAAGATTATTTACCAATTATATTATTTCTAATTATAGCATTAGGACTAAGTTGTGCATTTATAGTAATTAATTTTATCTTATCACCAAAAAATCCAGATCCAGAAAAATTATCAGCTTATGAATGTGGATTTGAACCATTTCAAGATTCTCGAATGGAATTTGATGTGAGATTTTATTTGGTAGCAATTTTATTTATCATATTTGATCTTGAAATAGCATTTCTTTTTCCATGGGCAGTCTCGCTTGGCTCTATAGGATTTTTAGGTTTTATTTCAATGATGATTTTTTTATTCATACTCACAATTGGTTTTATTTATGAATGGAAAAAAGGTGCATTAGATTGGGAATAATTATTTTTTTTAATGAACAATAAACTAGATCAAGTACCAGAAGAGTTTAAACAATTAGCTGAAGATTTTAGTAAAAATGGTTTTATAACTACTTCAATGGATAATTTAATAAATTGGTCAAGATCAGGATCTTTGCATTGGATGACTTTTGGTTTAGCTTGTTGTGCAGTTGAAATGATGCAAACTGCAATGCCCAGATATGATCTTGAAAGATTTGGTGCTGCTCCAAGAGGTTCACCACGACAATCTGATGTAATGATAGTTGCTGGCACATTAACAAACAAAATGGCTCCTGCTTTAAGAAAAGTTTATGATCAAATGCCTGAACCAAGATATGTTATATCTATGGGGAGTTGTGCAAATGGTGGAGGATATTATCATTATTCTTATTCTGTTGTTCGTGGTTGCGATCGAATAGTTCCTGTAGATATTTATGTACCTGGATGTCCACCTTCTGCAGAAGCCCTACTTTATGGAATAATGCAATTACAAAAAAAAATTAGAAACAAAGGATCATTTAATAGATAAAATGAAAAATCTTATTGATTTAGAAAAAAAAATTAATTCAGAACTTGGAACGAAGATTAATAGTACATTAATTAAACATAATCAAATTTATGTTGAAATTGACAAAGAAGATTTAATAGAAGTAACTTTATTTATTAAAACTAATAAAGATACAAAATTTAGACAACTAATTGATATTACAGTTGTTGATTATCCAGAAGATACTCAACGTTTTAAAGTTGTTTATTTATTTTTAAGTCATGAATTCAACCAAAGAATAATCTTAAGTTATAGAATAAATGAAAATGAAGTTATTTCATCCTTAACATCAATTTTTCCATCAGCTAATTGGATGGAAAGAGAAGTTTTTGATATGTATGGTGTTAATTTTAAAGATCATCCAGATTTAAGAAGAATTCTCACAGATTATGGTTTTGAAGGTCATCCTTTAAGAAAAGATTTTCCTTTAACAGGTCATACTGAGGTTAGATATAGCGAAGATCAAAAAAAAGTAATTAATGAACCAGTTAAATTAGAACAGAATTATAGAAATTTTGATTATGAAAGCCCATGGGAAGGAACAAAATATATCAAAGAACAAACAGATAATAATGACAAAAAAAATTAAGAATTTAAATTTAAATTTTGGGCCACAACACCCAGCTGCACATGGTGTATTAAGACTTATCTTGGAGTTAGATGGTGAGGTAGTTGAAAAAGCAGATCCACATATTGGTTTGTTACATCGTGGAACAGAAAAACTCATTGAAAATAAAACTTATATGCAAGCTGTTCCTTATTTTGACCGGCTTGATTATGTTGCACCAATGAATCAAGAACATGCTTTTGCATTAGCAATTGAAAAAATATTAAATATTGATGTTCCAATCAGAGCACAATTTATAAGAGTTATGTTTTGTGAGATTGGTAGAATTTTAAGTCATATTTTAAATGTCACAACTCAAGCATTGGATGTTGGAGCTTTAACACCTTCTTTGTGGGGATTTGAAGAACGAGAAACATTAATGACCTTTTATGAAAGAGCATCAGGATCAAGATTACATGCTAATTATTTTAGAGCAGGTGGAGTACATCAGGATCTACCAGCTGGTTTAGAGACAGATATTGCAAAATTTTGTGAAACTTTCCCAAAAATAATCAATGATTTAGAAAATTTATTAACTGATAATAGAATTTTTAAACAAAGAAATGTTGATATTGGTATTGTTTCAAAAGAAGATGCATTAGATTATTCTTTTAGTGGTGTAATGATTAGAGGTTCTGGAGTCCCATGGGATTTAAGAAAATCCCAACCTTACGATTGTTATGATCAATTAGAATTTAAAATTCCTGTAGGAAAAAATGGTGATTGCTATGACAGGTATTTATGCAGAATTGAAGAAATGAAAGAGAGTATTTCAATTATCAAACAGTGTTTAGTAAAAATGGAAAAAGGCCCTATAAAAACTTTTGATGGAAAAATTTCTCCACCATCGAAAAAAGAAATAAAACAATCAATGGAAGCTTTAATCCATCATTTTAAATTATTTACAGAAGGATATCGTGTACCGAAAGATGAAATTTATACTGCTGTTGAGGCGCCAAAAGGGGAATTCGGTGTGTACCTAATTTCTGATGGATCAAGTAAACCCTATAAATGCAAAATTAGAGCACCAGGATTTTCTCATTTACAATCAATGGATTATTTAATTAAAGGCCATATGCTTGCTGATGTTCCTGCAGTTCTTGGTTCTCTTGATATAGTTTTTGGAGAGGTTGATAGATGAGTTTAAAAAGACCTGCAAAAAATCAACCAGAGGATTTTAAATTTAATTCTTCTTCATTAGAGGCAGCAAATAAAATTATTGCAAATTATCCTAAAGAAAAACAACAAAGTGCAGTAATGGCATTACTATATATTGCTCAAAGACAAAATAATAATTGGATACCATTAGCAGCAATGAAATATATCGCAAAATTTTTAGATATGCCCTATATAAAAGTTTATGAGGTAGCTACTTTTTATTCTATGTATAATTTATCACCAGTAGGCAAATACTTTGTTCAAGTTTGTACCACAACACCATGCATGATAAGAGGTGCAAATAAATTAGTTGAAGCGTGTAAGGAAAAAATTTCTGAAAATGAAAATGAGTTATCAAATGATAAAAGTTGCTCATGGATGGAAGTAGAATGTTTAGGTGCTTGTGTAAATGCACCTATGATGCAAATTAATGATGACTATTATGAAGACTTAGATAAAGAAAAAACTTTAGATATTCTAGACAAAATTTTAAATGGTGAAACACCAAAGCCCGGCTCTTATAGAGGAAGAGTAAATAATGAACCTGAAAATAATCGAAAAACACTTTTGGATGTAAAAAATGCTTAAAGATCAAGACAGAATATTTCAAAATTTATACAATGATTTAGGATCAGATGTTAGTTCATCCCAAAAAAGAGGTGATTGGGTTAATACAAAAGATCTTACTGATAAAGGTAGGGATTGGATTATTAATGAAATAAAAGATTCACAACTTAGAGGTAGAGGAGGAGCAGGTTTTCCTACTGGGTTAAAATGGTCTTTTGCACCTAAAGAAGTTGGATCTAGACCCCATTATTTAGTGATAAATGGAGATGAGTCAGAACCAGGGACATGTAAAGATAGAGACATACTGAGATTTGAACCACATAAATTAATCGAAGGTTGTTTATTAGCTTCATATGCAGTCCAAGCACATGTTTGTTATATCTATATAAGAGGTGAATACTTTGTTGATGGACAAAAACTTCAAAAAGCTATTGATGAAGCTTATGAAAAAAATTTAATAGGAAAAAATGCTGCAGGAACTGGTTGGGATTTAGATATTTATATTCATTATGGTGCAGGAGCTTATATTTGTGGTGAAGAAACAGCTTTACTTGAAAGTATAGAAGGTAAAAAGGGTCAACCAAGATTAAAACCTCCTTTTCCAGCATTAATAGGACTTTATGGATGTCCTACAATAATTAATAATGTTGAAACTATAGCTGTAGTTCCTACTATTTTAAGAAGAGGTGCTAAATGGTTTTCTTCTTTAGGTAGAGAAAAAAACACTGGTACAAAAATTTTTTGCATATCTGGTAATGTAAATAATCCATGCAATGTTGAGGAGGAAATGAATATACCTTTAAAAGAATTAATAGAAGTTCATGCAGGAGGAGTAATTGGTGGATGGGACAACTTGCAAGCAGTTATTCCTGGCGGGTCATCAATGCCATTAATTCCAAAAGAAAAATGTGAAACTTTAACAATGGATTTTGACTCTTTAGTAGCTGAAAAAAGTGGATTAGGAACAGCCGGAGTAGTTGTGATTAATAAAGATCAAGATATTATTAAATGTATGGCTAGAATAGCTAGATTTTATAAACATGAAAGTTGTGGTCAGTGTACACCATGTAGAGAAGGCTCAGGATGGATGTGGAGAATGCTTGAGAGAATGGCAAAAGGTGAAGCATCAAAAGATGAAGTTGACATGTTAGGAGACGTAACAAAACAAATTGAAGGGCATACTATTTGTGCTTTTGGTGAGGGATCATCTTGGCCGGTTCAAGGCTTGTTAAGACACTTTAAAGATGAAATTAAAAGAAGAAATAAATTTGATCCAATTGTAAGAGAAAATAAGAATATTCCTTATTTAGTGGATCAACACTTATTGGATAAAAATGCTTAAATTAAAAGTTAATGATATAGAAGTTGAAGTTGAAGAAGGTTTAACTGTTCTTCAAGCTTGTGAAAAAGCGGGAGCTGAAATTCCACGCTTTTGTTATCATGAAAAGTTATCCATAGCCGGTAACTGCAGAATGTGTTTAGTAGAAATGGAAAAATCTCCTAAACCAATAGCTTCTTGTGCGATGCCAGCTGCTGAGGGAATGGTAATAAAAACTAATACTCCAAAAATAGAAAAATCAAGAAAAGGTGTAATGGAATTTTTATTAGCAAATCATCCACTAGATTGTCCTGTTTGTGATCAAGGTGGAGAATGTGATCTTCAAGATCAATCTATGTTTTATGGAATAGATAAATCTAGATTTAAAGAAAACAAAAGATCAGTGCCAGATAAAAATATGGGTCCTTTAATAAAAACCCAAATGACCAGATGTATTCATTGTACGCGTTGTGTAAGATTTGCAACAGAAGTAGCTGGAGTTCCTGAATTGGGTGCGATTGGAAGAGGTGAGGATATGCAAATAACTACATATTTAGAGCAATCAGTGCAGTCTGAACTATCTGGAAATGTTATTGA
>QCKW01000005.1 GCA_003215055.1 Pelagibacteraceae bacterium AG-410-N23
AATGGATTCACAAATCTTGTTCCAACAATTTTTTGTATAACCACAATTGTTTTGTGTATTTTTTGTTTATCTAAAGCAATGAATATAATTCCTGTTGGTTTTACTTATGCAACATATGGTGGATTAACAATTACTGCAGTAACGATCTTTGGTATTTTAAAATATAATCAATTACCTAATATTTATGGAACTATAGGTATAATTCTAATAATTATAGGTGTTATTCTGGTAAATTATTTAGGAAAAGTAAGTTCTTAAATATTTTAACAAATCTGTAACATTTGAATGAGATAATTTTATATGGAACTTTTAACATTTGTTTTGCTAATCATAATAGCTATTTTGTTATTTTTTCTTTTAAAAAAAGAAAGAGTCTTAGGTATTAATACTGAAGTTAAAGTTGAAGATAAAAAGTTAGATGAAGATGAAAGTAAGAAATATAGAGAAACTATTTATAATCTTTTAAATTACATTCCAGAAGGAATTATAATTCTAAACAAATCCAAGGAAATAATATTTAGTAATAGTTCAGCTAGTAAAAGATTTCAAACAAAGTTAAATGAAAATATAAGTGGATTTTTAAGAAATCCCGACTTGTTAAGTTCAATTGAGAAAGCTTTTAATGGAGAAAATTCTAATGACCTTGAAATAGAGCTACGAAACCCTTCAGTTCTTAGAATGAATGTAACAATTTACCAAGATAATCATAATTTATTTTTTGACGAGCCATCTTGCTTGCTTTTTATGAGAGATTTAACTGAATTTCATAAATTTCAACAATTAAAATCAGACTTTGTTGCAAATGTATCCCACGAACTTAGAACCCCACTACAATCTATTAAGATGGGACTGGAGACATTTGAAAATAATGCTGATTTAAAAAAAAACTCTGAAGTTACTAATTTATTACCAGTAATGACTTCTCAATCTGAAAGAATGGAAAATTTAATAAGAGATTTGTTATCTCTTTCGAAAATTGAGCTGCAAGAACACATAAGACCTACACACGAAATAAATTTAATAGAAGTACTTAGTTACGTGATTAAAACTTATGAAAACATTGTTAAAAAAAATAACATCAATTTAAATCTACAAAAAACTGAGAATTTCAAAATTATTGGTGATCGGGATAAATTAATAGAAATTTTTACTAATCTTATTGATAATTCAATTAAATATAGTGAGAAGGGTAAAGAAATTAAAATTGCCACGAAAAAAGAGGGTGATTTAAATATTGTCTCTATATCAGATCAAGGCATAGGAATTCCCAAGGAATTTATTCATAGAATCACCGAAAGATTTTTCACTGTTGATCCTAGTAAAAGTCGGAGTGTTGGTGGGACAGGCTTAGGACTTGCTATTGTTAAACATCTTGTTTCTCAACATAGAGGTGAAATGATTATTAATAGTGAGGAAAATCAAGGAACTACTATAGATTTGAAATTTAATTCAATTTAATTCAACTAAAAAGTTAGCCTTTGTAATAAAACTTTAACTTTCCTTTAATAAAATATTTAAGATTCAGATTTAATTATTGATGCATAACGAATCTAAAAAAGGAGAAATATGAATAGATTAGTAAAAATTTTATTAGGGTTTCTTTTAGTACTTAGTTTTACAACAACTAGTCACGCGAGAGATCAAATAAAAATTGTAGGTTCTTCTACTGTTTACCCATATGCTACAGTTGTAGCTGAAAAGTTTGGTAAGGGTGGAAAATTCAAGACACCAGTAATCGAAAGCACAGGAACTGGTGGAGGAATGAAATTGTTCTGCGCAGGTGTAGGAGCAAATCATCCTGATATAACAAATGCATCAAGAGCAATTAAAACAAAAGAAAAAGCTTTATGTGAGAAAAATGGAGTTGCTGAAATTATTGAAATAGTAATAGGTAATGATGGTATTTCATTTGCACACTCAGTGAATGCTCCAGATGCAGATTTTACAAAAGAACAATTATGGAGAGCTTTAGCATCTAAAGTAGACATTGATGGAAAACTTGTTGAAAATCCATATAAAAATTGGAGTGATATAGACGCTAGTCTTCCAAATAAAAAGATTGAAATATTAGTTGCACCTCCAACATCAGGTACTAGAGATGCATGGAATTCATTAGTTATGGTTAAAGGATGCACTAAAACAGCCAAATCTCTTTACGATGCTGAAGGTAAAAAAGCTAAAAAAGAATGTGCTAAAATTAGAGAGGATGGATACGCTGTTGAAGCTGGCGAAAATGATACTTTAATTGTACAAAAACTCTCATCTAATCCTGATGCATTTGGTTTTTTTGGTTATAGTTACTTAGTTGCTAACAAAGATAAAATCAAAGCATCTTCAATTAATGGTGTACAACCATCTTTAGAAGGTATTCAAGATTATTCTTATCCAATTGCAAGACCATTGTTCTTTTATGTAAAAAAAGCTCACATTGGAGTAATTCCAGGCATTAAAGAGTTTCTTAAAGAATTTACTTCAAAAAAAGCAATGAGTAATAGAGGTTATTTAGCTGAAATAGGACTTGTTCCTTTAGCTTCAGATAAATATAAAGTTACTAGAACTGCTGCAGTAGATCTGAATACAATCAAGTTAAAATAATTTTCATTTATCCCCAAAAAAAGGCCAGTAATAACTGGCCTTTTTTATTAATTCAATCTTAGATTTAATTTGTAATATTTCTGTAACATTAAGAATATATCACTCAGGGCGAATGAACATCGTTCTAATATTTTTAATTACTATATTTTCTGTCTCTTTGTTCTTCTATGGAAAATCAAAAACTAAAACCATTTCTATAAAAGATAATATTAAATTAAATGCTCTACCAAAATTTTATGGATACTATCTTGTTTTATGGTGTTCAATACCAGCATTAGTATTTTTATTAGTCTGGTCATTATTTGAACCTGTAATTATTAAATCTATAATTATTGAAACAGCTGCAAATCAAGGTGCAATTTTTAGTGATAAAAATGAAGCAAATTTAATATATGAAAAAATTAAAGCTATTCATTTAGGTACTTATTTTGGAGATATAGACAGTATATTGAGAGAAAGTGCTCTTGCGTATGCAAAATTTATAAATCTTTTTACTAATTCAAAAGTAGTTTTAATTTTTGGTATAATTATAGCCTCAATTATTTACTCTTTAAAAAAAATAAAGAATAACAATAAAGCTAGAGACGATGTGGAAGTTATATTAAAAGGTTTATTGTTTGTATCTTCATTAATAGCAATTTTAACTACTCTCGGAATAATATTTTCATTACTTTTTGAAAGTATAAAGTTTTTTTCAGTCATTAATGTTTTTGATTATTTATTTGGTACAAATTGGAGTCCTCAAAGAGCCTTTGTTAGAGATGCCTCCTCAATAACTGCAGCTGAATTTGAAGAATTAAAAGATGCTTTTGGCTTTATTCCATTAATTGCAGGGACATCTTTCATAGCTTTTATTGCAATGTTGGTAGCTGTTCCTATTGGTCTATTTTCAGGAATTTACATGGCTGAATATGCTTCAATTAAAGTAAGAAGAATTTCAAAACCAATTATTGAAATTTTAGCAGGAATACCAACTGTAGTTTATGGTTTCTTTGCTGCATTAACTGTTGGACCTTTTTTTAGACAAGTAGGTGAAAATTTAGGATTAACTGTTTCATCTGAAAGTGCTTTAGCTGCAGGATTAATTATGGGAATAATGATTATTCCTTATGTTTCATCTTTATCTGATGACGTAATTAATTCTGTACCACAATCATTAAGAGACGGTTCATATGCTGTAGGAGCCACTAAATCAGAAACAATTAAACAAGTCGTGATACCTGCGGCTCTTCCAGGGATAATAGGATCAGTTCTATTAGCTGTATCAAGAGCGATAGGTGAAACAATGATAGTTGTCATGGCAGCTGGCCTTGCTGCAAATCTTACAATTAATCCTTTAGAGTCTACTACAACAATCACAACTCAAATTGTAATGATACTTGTTGGTGACCAAGAATTTGATAGTCCGAAAACTCAATCTGCTTTTGCTTTAGGGCTTACATTATTTATAGCAACATTAATATTGAATTATATCGCTCAAAGAGCAGTCAAAAAATATAGAGAGAAGTATGACTAAAGAAGAAAGATTAAAAAAAAGACACCGAGCAGAAAAAAGATTTAGATTTTACGGATTAACATCTATCTTTGTTGCTTTGTTGTTTGTTGTTATTCTAGTTCAAAATATTTTCTCAAAAGGAAGTTCAGCTTTTAAAAAAACAGTAATTACCACTGAAGTTTTCTTTGATCAGGAATTACTAGAAATTCAAAATGGTGCATCCGAAGAAGAAATAATGGAAGCCGATTTTTACGATATAATGATTGAAAATTTAATAAAGGCTTATCCAGCAAAAGATAGAGATGAGGAAGATGAATTATTAAAACTATTTAGTGGTGATGCTGAAATTGAGATTAAAAAAGCTTTTTTAAATGATAATAACTTAATAGGTAAAACAATTACATTAGATTTAACAGCCTCTGATGACATTGATCAATTACATAAAGGTAATTATCCAAGAGATTTACCCGAAGAAAGAAGAAGAATTTCTGACTTTCAATTAGTTATTTACGATTATTTTGTTGAAAATAAAAAGATAAGTAAAAATTTTAACAATTATTTCTTTAACAATGGTGACTCTAGAGATCCAGAACTAGCAGGTATAGGTGGAGCTTTAGTTGGATCATTTTATAGTATTTTAATTTGTTTATTATTAGCTTTTCCAGTGGCTGTTCTAGCGTCGATTTACTTGGAAGAGTTTGCTCCAAAAAATAAAATTACAGATTTTATTGAAATTAATATAAATAATTTAGCAGCAGTGCCATCTATTGTTTACGGTTTGCTTGCTTTACAAATTTTGCTTGCAACTATCCAATTACCGAGATCAACACCATTAGTTGCTGGTATAACTTTAGCGTTAATGACTTTACCAAGAATTATTATTCCATGTAGAGCTTCATTAAAAGCTGTTCCACCTTCAATAAGAGAGGGCGCTCTAGCAGTTGGTGCATCTAAATTTCAATCTGTTTTTCATCATGTAGTACCGTTAGCACTACCTGGCACTTTATCAGGAACTATAATTGGATTAGCTCAAGCATTAGGTGAAACTGCACCACTTATATTAATTGGAATGGTGGCATTTGTTGTTGATATACCGTCAAGCCCAGTTGATCCATCATCTTCTTTACCTGTTCAAGTATATTTATGGTCTGAGTCTGCAGAAAGAGGTTTTGTTGAAAAAACTTCAGCAACTATTATGATGCTCTTAAGCTTTTTAATTGTAATGAATTTTATTGCAGTTTACTTAAGACAAAAATTTGAAAAACGATGGAACTAAATGAGCAACATTAAAATAAAATCAAAAAACTTGAATGTTTATTATGGTGATAAACAAGCATTGTTTGATGTTAATTTAGATTTGAATGAAAAAGAGGTAACTGCATTAATTGGTCCATCAGGATGTGGTAAATCAACTTTCATAAGATGCATTAATAGAATGAATGATGTTATTGATATTTGTAAAGTTACTGGAAATATCGAAATGGATGGTATGAATATTAATGATAAAGATTTAGACGTTGTCTCATTGAGAGAAAGAGTTGGAATGGTTTTTCAAAAGCCAAACCCTTTTCCAAAAAGTATATATGATAATATTTCGTATGGTCCTAAAATTCATGGAAAAGGTGAAACTAAAAGCGAATTAGATCAAATTGTTGAAAATAGTTTAAAAAAATCTGCTTTATGGGAAGAAGTTAAAGATAGACTTGATGAACCAGGTACAAGTTTATCAGGTGGACAACAACAAAGACTTTGCATAGCAAGAGCTATATCTGTTAACCCTGAAGTGATCTTAATGGATGAACCATGCTCAGCATTAGACCCAATTGCTACTGCAAAAATTGAGGAATTAATTGATGAATTAAAAAAAACTTATACGATTGTAATAGTGACACACTCAATGGCTCAGGCTGTACGTGTTTCACAAAAAACAGGGTTTTTTCACCTAGGAAAGTTAATTGAAGTTGGAAAAACTGAGAAAATTTTTAAAAATCCTGACAATAAAATGACACAAGACTATATTACAGGTAGATTTGGATAAATTATGAGCAATGAACATACAGTAAAGTCTTACGAAGAAGAACTTCAGTTCCTTAAAGACTCGTTAATTAAAATGGGTAGCTTAACCGAGTCACAATTAAGTGATGCAATGGATGCGGTGATTAAAGTTGATAAGGACTCAATTGATAAAATTATTAAAAGTGATGAAGAAATAAACAAATTTAGATCTAAAATAGATACTCAAATAATGAATTTACTAGTTAAAAGAGCACCTATGGCAATTGATTTAAGAGAAACTATAAGTTCATTAAAAATCTCGCAAGATTTAGAAAGAATAGGAGATCTTTCAAAGAGTAATGCAAAAAAAGTTAAACCTTTACCACTAGATTTACCAGATGAATTATTAGGAAATTTGAAAAGACTTGGAGAACTTGTTATGAAACAATTAAATGATGTTCTTGATAGTTATGTGAACAAAAACTTTGATAAAGCTAAAGAAGTTTGGGAAAAAGATGAACAAGTTGATGACTTAACTTATATCGCAATGGAAAGTGTAATAGATTTTTTATCTAAAGATAAAAAAAACTTAGATTTTTCAACACATTTAATTTTTGCTACAAAAAATTTGGAAAGAGCAGGCGATCATATAACGAATATCGCTGAAACAGTATGTTATTTAGTAAAGGGCGAATATCTAAAAGGTAGTAGACCAAAGGGCAAAGTAATCCAAGAATAATTTGATGAAAGGAAAAATTTTTATTATTGAAGATGAAGCTTCAATAGTTCAATTAGTCCAACATAATTTAGAAAAAGAAGGTTTTGTTGTCTCTTCATCATTAAATGGAAATGAAGGTTTAAAAGAATTAAAAAAATTTGAGCCTAATCTACTC
The DNA here is from genome assembly GCA_003215055.1 of Pelagibacteraceae bacterium AG-410-N23. Classification (GTDB taxonomy): domain Bacteria; phylum Pseudomonadota; class Alphaproteobacteria; order Pelagibacterales; family Pelagibacteraceae; genus Pelagibacter. The sequence goes on from QCKW01000005.1 coordinate 6,979, forward strand.
TTATTAGATTGGATGCTACCAGATTTATCAGGGATAGATATCTGTAAAAATATTAGAAGAGACAGTAATTTTAAGAGCCTTCCTATCATTATGCTTACAGCTAAAGGTGAGGAGGAAGACAAGGTAAAAGGTCTTGAAAGTGGTGTAGATGATTATGTCACAAAACCATTTAGTTTTAACGAGCTATCTGCTCGAATAAAAGCTGTTCTAAGAAGATCTGATCCTAAAGTTGTTGCAAATGAGTTAATATTTGATGATTTAAAATTAGATAGAATAGAAAAAAGAGTTTTTAGATCAGATAAAGAAATCCAACTTGGTCCTACAGAATTTAGATTATTAGAATTTTTCTTAACAAATCCCAAAAGAGTTTATTCACGAGATCAAATTTTAGAAACTGTTTGGCCTAATAATGTCAATGTAGAAAGTAGAACTATTGACGTTCATATTAGAAGACTAAGACAATCAATCAATATTGAAGGTAAAAAAGAGTTAATTCGAACAGTTAGAGCCTCGGGTTATTCTTTAGTTTAAATAATTATTTTATAAATCCCTACTAAGAACAATGGTATTTGTAGTCCAAAGTTAGTAAGTATCGCTCTGTCTTTGCTAATAAATCCAGCGATAGTCCATCCAACAACTCCTAATCCATGAAAATAAATATTTAAAGGATATATATTTAGGTTTGTTAATAGAATACCAACTAAGACTAGAAATGTACTTATCCATTTAAGGTACTTCTTGATAAACATTCGTTTTCCTTTCAGCTTGTTTTATTTTGATTTTAGATAATAACTTATCTACACTTTTTACATAATCCAAAAAACTCAAGATTGTATTTACTATATTTCATACCATCTTTGTCTTTGAAATTAGTTAAGTATTTAGAAAGACTTGCACTGCTAATTTCTGTTACTTTTTCACAGATCTCACATATTGAAAATGCAGTAGCTTTTGATACCTGACAGCTTGAATTTTGACAGGCTATAAAGGCATTTCTGCTTTCAATTTTATGAATTTTTCCTATTTCAACTAACTTATCTAATGCTCGATATACTTGTAATGGAGCTTTAATCCCTTTTTTTTGAACATTAAAAAGTATTGCATAAGCTTTCATTGGTTCAGGTGATTTATCAATTAAATCAAAAATAATTTGCTGATTTTTTGAAAGAGTATGCATTTTATTCATTCTACTGATTCCTCATCAATTTTTCAATTTAATCGATTGTTTTATATTTAATAAAGACAAAATAAATAAGAATAAAGAAGCTGCTATAATTGATGGTCCAGAAGCAGTGTTAAATTCTAATGAAGAAAATAATCCTAAAATCACAGATAATAATCCACCAATGATTGAATAAATTACCATCTTCTGAGGACTTGATGAAATATTTCTAGCCATTGCAGCAGGTATAATTAACATTCCTGTAATTAATAATAAGCCAACCATCTTAATTGATATTGCAATAATTGCTGCCATTAAGATTGTAAATATAGCTTTTGCACGGTCTGGATTTAAACCTTCTGCTTCAGCTAGTTCATAATTAACAGTTGATGCAAATAAAGGTTTCCAAATTAATTTTAAAATTAAGAGGATTAATGCTCCTCCAATCCATATTATTAAAAGATCATCAACAGTAACAGCCAATATATCTCCAAATAATAACCCCATAATATCAAATCTAATAAATGATAAAAATCCTATAACAACAAGTCCTACAGCTAGCGATGAGTGAGCTAAAAGACCGAGTAAAGCATCACCTGGTAGATTGGTTCTCTTTTGTAATTGTATTAAAGTTAAAGCTATTAAAGATGAGATGATAAATACTGAGAAGGCTATGTTGAATTCCATTGAATAAGCTAATGTTACTCCAAGTAAAGCAGAGTGGGCTAGAGTATCTCCAAAATAAGACAATCTTCTCCAAACAACAAAACATCCAAGAGGTCCAGTGACTATGGCAACTCCAATACCTGCTATTAAAGCTCTTATAAAAAAGTCATCTAACATTTAGTTTTTCTTTATTTCACCTTCACTTGTATGGATATGATCGTGTCTATGCTCATATCTTGATAGTATTTGAGAGGCTTGTTCACCAAATAAAGCTTTATATTCATTATTTTTTGCAACATCCATTGGAGATCCTGAACAACAAACATGGCCGTTTAAACAAACCACATGATCAGTTGCACTCATGACCGTGTGTAAGTCGTGAGAAATTAACAAGATACCACAGTTTAATTCATCTGAAATTTTCTTAATTAATTCATATAGTGCAATCTCTCCGGTGAAATCTACTCCTTGGACAGGTTCATCTAGTACCAATAATTCTGGTTTTTTTGAGATAGCTCTTGCAAGTAATACTCTTTGAAATTCTCCGCCAGATAAATCACCTAAATTTTTATCTTTAAGATGGATGACACCAGTTAAAGATAGAGCTTCATTTATTGTTTCTTTATCAAGACTCTCAGTTAATACCATGAAATCATTTACTCTTAGCGGCAGTGTCCAATCAATTGAAATTTTCTGTGGAACATATCCAACTTTGTTTGTGTATTTTTCAACTGAACCATCAATCTTTTTGTAAATACCTAAAGCAATTTTAGCTGTTGTACTTTTTCCTGATCCATTTGGACCAATAAGAGTAACTATTTTACCTTTTTCAACTTGAAGTGATACTCCTCTAACAAGCCACTTATTATTTAAACTAAAACCAGCCTTATTTAATTTCACAAGTATATTTTGGTCTGAGCTCATTTTATTCCTTGACTAATAAATGTTATATTATTACATAGTGTTATATTATAACAATTTAAATATACAACATATGAAAAACATTAAAAAATTACCATTTATCTTATCAATACTATCATTCTTAACTATTTTTGTACCAGCAAATGCTGAAATTAAAGTAGTTACTTCAATTAAACCTATTCATTCATTAGCAAGTTATTTAATGGATGGAATAGCAAAACCAGATTTAATAGTAGATGGCTACGCTTCTCCTCATGGTTTTGCATTAAAACCATCACATGCAAAAATGATTCAAAATGCTGATATCATATTTTGGGTTGGTGAAGACATAGAAAGTTTTTTAGAAAAGCCACTAAAATCTATAGCAAAAAAAGCAGAGAAAATTGAATTAATGGAAATTAAAGGTCTAACTAAACTTAAATTTAGAGAAAGAAATATTTTTGAAGAACATGATCATGGTCATAAAGAAGATGATCATGATGATCATGCTAAAAAAGAAGATGACCACGATGACCACGGACATGACGATGAACATAAAGAAGATGGTCATGATGAGCATGGTCATGAAGGACACGCACACGGCGAATATGATCCACATATCTGGTTGGATCCAATGAATGCAAAAGTGATTTTAAGTGAAATGGCAGAACATTTAATCGAGAATGATCAAAAAAATGAAGCCAAATATAAAGCAAATCTAAAAAAAGCACATAAAGATTTAGATAAACTTACTAAGAAAGTAAAATCTGAATTAAACAAAGATTTCAAATCAATTGTTTTTCATGATGCATATCAATATTTTGAAAAAAGATTTGGCATTAATATTCTTGGTGCATTTACTGTAAATACAGATGTAATGCCTGGTGCTGAACAGTTAGCTGAAATCAGAGAAATAATTGAACACGATAAAGTAAGTTGTATATTTTCGGAGCCACAGTTTAACCCTGATATTATTAAGGCTGTAGCAAAAGATACTAATGTTGCAACAGGGGTTATAGATCCATTAGGAGCAACTCTTAATCCAGGCAAGGATCTTTATTTTGATTTAATTGGCAACATGTCAAAATCTTTTAAAGGTTGTTAAATAAAAATTGATCTTTAGTCATAAATAATATCTAATAATGGGATGAGTACAGTTTCCCTTACATTAGATGATATATTTGATTTAGCTAAAAGAACCTTATTAGCTAATGGATGTGATGATGAAACAGCTTCTATTCTGTCAGATTTAATTAGAAATGCTGAAAGAGATGGATCTTTATCTCATGGTTTATTTAGATTACCAGCGTATGTAAGTGGTTTAAAAAGTGGAAAGATTAATGGTAAAGGAAAACCAGAAGTTAAAAAGATTTCACCAACAGTCATAAAAGTTCAAGGTAATAATTGTTTAGCCCCAGTTGTTTTAGATAAAGGTTTACCTGAATTAGCAAAAGCAGCAAAAGAAAACGGTGTGGCAGTTCTTGCAATAAACAATTCTCATCACATGGCAGCGATGTGGCCTGAGACGGAAAAATTAGCGGAAGAAGGATTAGTTGCTTTTGCTTGTACATCATACAAGCCTGCAGTAGCACCTGCTGGAGCAATTAAACCATTGTTTGGAACAAATCCAATTTCATTTGCATGGCCTCGACCTGGAAAAACTCCAGTTGTTTATGACATGGCAACTGCATCAATGGCAATGGGTGAAGTACAAGTTGCAAAAAGAGAAGGGCACAAAGTTCCACTTGGAACTGGTTTAACCAAAGATGGTAAAGAGACAACTGATCCAGGAGCAATAGCAGATGGTGGTGTACTCCTTCCTTTTGGTGGCTACAAAGGTTCAGCAATCGCAATGATGGTTGAGTTAATGGCAGGCGCTTTAGTTGGTGATAATTTTAGTTTTGAAACAGCAGCCAAAGATAATAATGATGGTGGACCACCAAGCGGTGGTGAATTTATTATTGCAATTTCACCAGATAAAACTTCTGGAACTAATTGGCAAAAACATGCTGACGAATTTTTCGATAAGATGAAATCTTTTGATGGAGTTAGACTTCCGGGTGAGAGAAGACATAAAAATAGATTAGACAAAGGTCCTCGAAATATTAACGAGGAGTTAGTAAATAAAATAAAATCTTTAAGTTAAAGTTATTTCAATAGGGGTGTGGTCTGATGGTTTTTCACGACCTCTTGGATCTTTATTGATATTTATTCCTTTAACTTGATCAATTAAAGAATTTGAAACTAGAAAGTGATCAATTCTCATTCCATTGTTTTTTTGCCAAGCACCTCTCATATAATCCCAAAAAGTATAGCCCTCTTTTGTTTCATTAAAATGTCTATAAACATCATTAAATCCTAAATTCAGCATTTCTCTAAATTTTTTTCTAATTTCTAATCTGTATAGAGCATCATCTTCAAAACTTTTAACATTGTAAACATCTTCTGCTGCCGGAATTACATTAAAATCACCTGCAAGAATTATATTTGAGTTTTTTTTAGATAATGTTTTTAATTGTTTGATCAATTGATCCATCCAGTTTTTTTTGTAATCATATTTTTCTGTATCAACAGGATTGCCATTTGGTGTGTAAATATTGATTAATTGAACTGTCTTTTTCTTATATTCAACTTCTGCAGAAATAATTCTAGATTGTTTTAGCTTATCTTTAATTAGGTCAGTTCTGATATTATTTAATTTCCCTTTTGAAATAATAGCAACACCATTATAGCTTTTTTGACCAAATACATGACTTTCATAATCCATTGCTGAAAAATCGTCATAAGGAAAGTTTATATCCTCAGTCTTAATTTCCTGCATCATTACAATGTCAGGCTTGTATTTTAAAAGATAACTTTTAATATTTTCAATACGAGCTCGAACAGAATTTACATTCCACGAGGAAATAATCATTAAAGAGAGAAAGAAACACCACAACCACAAGATGATTTTGTTTGTGGGTTTGTTATTTTGAATTGTTCACCAATTAATTCAGAAACATAATCAACTTCTGATCCTTTTAAAAGATCTGCAGATGTTTTATCGATTAGTATATTTTCATAGTTTAAATCGTCTGCTGCTTTTTCTTTATCGAAAGTAAATTCATATTGAAAGCCTGAGCAACCACCACCCTTGATAGCGATTCTAAAAAAGGACCCTTTATCCTTTTTAGACAATAAAACATTGATCTGTTTTAGTGCTTTATCAGTAAATTTAATTTCTTTAATCATAATTGATCACTGTTATTACTAATATAATACTTAAATTTTTATTTTAAAGGATGAAAAAATACTCAAAGATAGGTCTGTTTAAAAGCAAAGGAAGAATATTTAAGGAATCTTTATCAAAATATAGAACTCCATTTCAAAGAGATAGAGACCGTATAATTCATAGTGCTTCATTTAGAAGACTGAAACATAAAACGCAGGTATTTGTTAATACAGAAGGAGACCATTATCGAACAAGAATAACTCATTCAATGGAAGTTGCTCAAATTGCAAGATCAATAGCTCGATATCTTAATTTAAATGAGGATCTAGCAGAAACTTTAAGTTTAGCTCATGACTTAGGTCATACACCTTTTGGACACGCAGGTGAAGATGCACTAAATGAATGCATGGATGAATATGGTGGATTTGACCATAATTTACAAACTTTAAGAGTTGTCATGTTTTTAGAAAATAAATATTTAAAATTTGATGGACTTAATCTCTCAATTGAAACATTAGAAGGATTATTAAAACACAATGGACCTGTAGATGATTTAAACTTAGTAAACAATTTAATTGGAATAAAAAAATTTAAAGATATGATTAATTTTAACACTTATCCATCAATAGAGGCTCAGATTTCAGCGATTTCTGATGATATAGCTTATAATAATCACGACATTCAAGATGGAATTAATGCAAATTTATTTAGAATAGAAGAGCTAGTTGAAATTAATTTTTTCAAAAATATCTATAAAAAATATAAAAAAAAGATTAATAAAAATAATTATAAAATCGCAACATATCAAATTATAAGAGATTCAATTGATTTAATGATAAAAGATTTAATAAATAATACAAAAATAAATCTTAAATATAACAAGGTTAAAAATGTTAAAGATATAAATAAAACAAATTTTTTAATGGTAGATTTTTCTGATAATGTAAAAAATTCTGAGAGTGAAATAAGATTTTTTCTAAAAACTAAAATGTATAATAATAAAGATGTACTAGCAAAAAATAATAAAGGTAAGTTAATTATAAAAAGACTATTTAATAAAATTAGATTAAATCCAAAAAAATTTATTGATAAAAATCAATTAAATATAAATAAATATAGAGCTATTTCAGACTTTATATCTGGAATGACTGATAGATATGCAATTAACTTAGATAAGAACTTCAGATGAATATTTTTGATAAATATTTGGATAATATAAAAAAAATTTTGTTAGATCTTTCCAAAAAGGGAGATTTGATTTTACCTAGTTCACTTGATGGAATTACAGCAGAGATACCACCAGCTAAGTTTGACAGTGATATTTCAACTAATGTTGCGATGGTTTTATCTAAATTAAACAAAAAATCTCCGATTGATCTTGCCGATATTTTATCAGATAAAATTAAGGGACAGGATAAATTGATTGATGAAATATCTGTTGTAAAACCAGGATTTATCAATATTAAATTTAAACCAATTTTTTGGACAAATTTTATTAAAGAAATAATTCAAAATTCTAAATCTTATGGAATAAATAACAATGAAGCTAAGAAAAACTATTTAATAGAATTTGTTTCAGCAAATCCAACAGGACCTTTACATGTTGGTCATTGTAGGGGTGCAATTTTAGGTGACGTTATTGCAAATGTCTTATTATTTAACAAACATAAAGTAACTAAAGAATACTATGTGAATGATTATGGTAATCAGATAATTAATTTTACAAAATCTGTTTATTTTAGAATAAGAGAAATTTCTTTTAACGAACCATTTCCAATTGACAATGAGGAGTTATATCCCGGAGATTATTTAATTGATTTTGCAAAAAATATTTTAAATTCTAATAAAGACATTGATTTTAAGAATTTTAATAATATTTCAGAGAAATTAACTGAATTAGCTATCGAGGAAGCACTTAAGTTAATTAAAAAGAACTTAAAGAGCCTTGGTATTAATCATGATAATTTCATTAGTGAGAAAAAATTAGTTTTAAATCATGAAGTTGAAAAGGTAATTGAATTTCTTCAAAAAAATAAATTTGTATATAAAGGAAAAATTAAAGCACCTGCAGGTGAAGATGATGATAATTGGATAGAACGAGAACAATTACTGTTTAAATCAACTGATTTTGGTGACGATAAAGATAGAGCTTTACAAAAATCAGATAATGCATGGACTTATTTTGCAAGTGATGTTGCTTATCATAAAAATAAGTTAGATAGAAAATTTGATCAATTAATTAATATCTTAGGAGCTGACCATGCGGGTTATATTAAAAGAATTACGTCATCAGTTGAAGCTTTATCTAATTCTAAAGGTAAATTAATTTGTAAAGTTAGTCAGTTGGTGAAGTTAATCAAAAATAAAAAACCTTTTAAAATGTCTAAGAGAAAAGGAGATTATATAACGGTAGATGATTTAATAAATGAGGTTGGTAAAGATGCAACGAGATTTATAATGTTAAACAGAAGCAGTGATGTTGAGCTTGACTTCGATTTTGATAATGTTGTTGAAAAATCTAAAGATAATCCTCTTTATTATGTTCAATATTGTTATGTAAGGATTGCATCAGTATTTAGACATATCGGTAAAGATCTCAAATCAGATATAAAGATTGATAAATATGATTTTGAATATTCTAAAGATGAAATCAATATCTTAAAAAAAATTTCAGAATGGCCTAAATGTATTGATACATCAAGTAATAAACTTGAACCTCACAGAATTCCTACTTACTTATTTGAATTATCATCGTTATTTCATTCATATTGGAATTTAGGAAAAGATAATCCTGATAAAAGATTTATTAATGATCAAAAAAAAGTAACAAATGATAAATTAATTTTTTTAAAAGCTATTTCTAATATAATAAAATCTGGAATGGATATCGTAGGTGTTTCTGTTCCTGAAAAAATGTAATGTTAAAAGAGATAAAATACATATTATTTATATTTTTAATATTTTTGTTTTTATTTTTTATTGGAAGATATTATTTTTCAGAAAATTATAAAAAAAAATCTTATAGATCTTTAAATAATATAAATGAAAAGATAAATATTTATGCTGAAAAATTGCCTATTTTAGAAAGCGATACCGAAAATATAATAGAATATATTGATCAATCAAAAGAAAAAAAAAAGAAAAAATTTAACTTTTGGAAGTTAATCAGTTCAGATGAATAAGCGAAGATCTTTTATTGTAGGAATAAGTTCAACAAAACTTTTACCAAGCGAGAGATCATTTATAAAGAAATATAAACCTTGGGGAGTAATTTTGTTTACAAGAAACATTAAAAGCATTAATCAAACAAAAATCTTAACAACATCAATTAGAAAAATCTTTAATGATGATAAATACCCTATTTTAATTGATCAAGAGGGAGGAAGAGTTAATAGATTAAAGAATTTTATTTCATTTGATAATTTAACTTCTGAATTTTTTGGAAAAAAATTTATTAATAATAAAAGAGAATTTACTATTTATTACAAGTTATTTATAGATAAAACGTCTTTTTTACTTAAAACCATGGGCATTAATATTAATACTTCTCCAGTTTTAGATTTAAGAATCAAAGGAACTTCAAACATTATAGGAGATAGATCATTTTCTAATAACCCAAAAGTAGTTTCAAAAATTGGTGATTATTGTATTAAATATTTTCATCAAAATGGAATTGGAACAGTAATCAAGCACATTCCTGGTCATGGATTGGCTAAAGTTGATAGTCATAATTATACACCTACTGTAATAAAAAATATTGATTACTTATCTAAAATGGATTTTCTAGCATTTAAAAATAAAAAAACTTTTTTTGCAATGACAGCCCACATTATCTTTAATAAAATTGATGAATTAAACACAGTTACTCAATCACACAAAATGATTAAGTTAATTAGAAATAAAATTGGTTTTAAAAATATTTTAATATCTGATGATCTGTCTATGAAAAGTTTAAAAGGAAATTTAAAAAAAAATGTAATAAAGACATTCAATGCAGGTTGTAATTTAGTATTACATTGTAATGGAAATTTAAAAGAAATGAAAATAATTGCAGAAAATTCACCTCTGTTAAATAAATTTTTAATTAAAAAAACCTCACAATTTTACAAAATTTTAAGTTAATATTGCCATATGTTAAAAAGTGATTCTGTCTTATTCAAAGTAGATATTGAAAATTATAATGGACCTTTAGATGTTTTATTAGATTTAGCAAAAACTCAAAAAGTAAATTTAGAGAACATCTCCATAACTAAACTTGCAGATCAATTTCATGATTTTATTACTAAAGAAAAAAAAATTAATTTAGAAATTGCTTCAGAATATCTATTAATGGCTGCTTGGCTAGCTTATCTTAAATCAAAATTACTGTTGCCTGGTACGCCTGAAGAAGAATTTAAAGTTCAAGAAGTAGCAGAAAAACTAAAGTTGCAACTAAAAAAATTAGAACTCATTAGACTATTATCTGAACAAATGCTCAAAAGGAAAAGATTAGGAAGAGAAATTAGAACAAGAGGTATGAGAGCTGGAATTAAATCCATTTATAACAGTGAATATAGAATTAACTTATTTGAATTATTAAAATCATATTCAAATATAATTATGAAAAAAGATTTTCAAAAAATTAGTATTCCTAAGCTACCCGTCTTCACAACAGAAGAGGGAATAAAAACAATCAAAGAATTTTTTGGAAAATTAATTGATTGGAAAAAATTAGATGATTTAATACCTAGAAATTTTAAAAGTACATCAAAATATAAAAGAACTGGGAAAGCTGGTATTTTTGCTGGTTCTTTAGAATTAGCTAAAGAAGGTAACATTAAAATTAAGCAAGATAATTTGTTTGATGATATTTATATAAAAGAAAATAAATGATTAAAAAAAAAGTAAATAAAAAAGATAATATAATAAATTTTCCAACCAAACTATCTTCTATTGAAAAAGAAATAGAAGGAGTTGTGTTTGCTGCAGCTGAACCACTTGATATACAAACTATAGAAAACAAAATTTCAAAAAAAATTGATGTAAAAAAGATTTTATTAAAACTTCAGAAAGAATATGCGGAACGTGGTATTAATTTAGTTTGCATTTCCAATAAATGGTCATTTAGAACTTCTCCTTATTTGTCAAAATTAATGACTCAAGAAAAAACTGTTGAAAAAAAATTATCTAGAGCTGCGATAGAAACACTAGCAATAATTGTTTATCATCAACCTGTAACAAGAGCTGAAATTGAAGAAATTAGAGGTGTTGCATTTGGAAATAACACTTTAGAGATTTTGATGGAATTAAATTGGGTTAAAACCGGAGGACGAAAAAACACTCCTGGCAAACCTATTCAATACGTAACTACTGATGATTTTTTAAGTCATTTCAATTTACAAAAATTGTCTGATTTACCTACAGTTGATGAGTTAGGTGCTGCAGGCTTAATTGATAATACCAACATTGATAATTCAATATTTGGAACAGGTAAATTCTATAAAGAAAAACAAGAGGACAAAAAAGAGGACATTTACTCAAATATTGATGAAATGCTCAGTAGCACTCTTGATAGTGAGGAAGATAAGTAAAAACTCACTTTTATTTTTTAAATAAAAAGGGTATAAAGTTAATATTATGATGCCAAGCCTAACACAAATTGCAGTAGTAGTTATTTTAGTTGTCTTATTATTTGGTAGAGGCAAAATATCAAGTTTGATGGGTGATTTAGCCAAGGGTATCAAAAGTTTTAAAAAAGGAATGGCTTCTGACTCTACTGAAGACTCAGAACCTAAAAATATTTCCGAAGATAATAAAGACTCCAATAATCCTAACAACAAAGAGTAAACCACATGCCTACTATTGGTTGGTTTGAGATTTTAATTGTAGTAACAATTGCTATCATTGTTCTTGGGCCAAAAGACTTCCCAATTATGTTAAAAAAAGTAGGTTCATGGATAGGAACAGCAAAGAAACACATCAATAATATTCAAAATGAAGTTTCAAATATAGATATTGAAGACAATCATATAGAAAAAAAAGAAGACAAAAAAGATGAGTAATGATGAAAAAGAGGGTGGCTTCATAAGTCATTTAGCAGAATTAAGAACAAGATTAATTCATAGCTTTATTTTTTTAATAGTCTTTTTCGTAATATGTTATTTTTTTGCAGAAAATTTATATGGTTTTTTAGTAGAACCTTATGCAAAGGCAGTTAAAGATGATGGATCTGACAGGAGATTAATTTTTACTGCTCTCCAAGAAACATTCTTAACTTATTTGAAAGTATCTTTTTTCGCAGCTTTTTTCGTAACTTGTCCATATATTTTGATGCAAATATGGAAATTTATTGCTCCAGGACTTTATAAACATGAAAAAATTGCAATAATGCCATATCTTGTTTTAACACCGGTCTTATTTCTTTTAGGTGGAATGTTGGTTTATTATTTAATAATGCCATTAGCTATAAAGTTTTTTTTATCATTTGAAACCTCAGGTTTATCAACTAATTTACCAATTCAACTTGAGGCTAAAGTTAATGAATATTTATCTTTAGTAATGAAACTTATCTTTGCTTTTGGTATAAGTTTTCAATTACCAGTAGTTCTAAGTTTATTAGCAAGAGTAGGTGTGGTTGATTCAGAATTTCTAAAGAAAAGACGAAAATATGTTGTTGTAATAATATTTGCTGCGGCTGCACTTTTAACACCACCCGATCCAATTACACAAATTGGTTTAGGTATACCTTTATTAATTTTATATGAATTATCAATATTTTCAGTAAAAATTATAGAAAAAAAAAATTTAAAAGATTCAGATGCATAATTTAAAAGAAATTAGAAAAGATTTTGATGCATTTAGGAAGGCACTTGAAAATAGATTTGTTAAAATTGACTTTAAAAAATTAGAAAATTTAGACAAACAAAATAGGGAACTCATACAAAAAAAAGAAACATTAGAAAAAGAAAAAAAAGATATTTCTAAATCTAAGGATAAATCTTTATTTGAAAAATCAAAAAAAATTTCTATAGCTATTGAAAAAATTACTAAGGAACAGAATGTAGTAAAAAAAAATTTAGAAGAAATTTTATCAACTATTCCAAATATACCACATGCTGATGTTCCAAAAGGTCAAAGTGAAAATGACAATGTAGAAGTCAAAAAATTTGGTGAGATACGTCAATTTGATTTTAAACCTAAGTCACATTATGATTTAGGAGAAAAACTTGGAATGCTAGATTTTGATTTGGCAACAAAAACTACTGGGTCAAGATTTGTATTTGTAAAAGATAAATTTGCTTTATTGGAAAGAGCAATTTCAAATTTTATGCTTGATACTCATATATTAAAAAATGGTTATAAAGAAATTTCACCACCCTTATTAGCCTCTGAGAACTCTATGTATGGTACCGGTCAACTTCCTAAATTTGAGAACGACCAATTTGAAATAAAACTTGATGATGGTGCTGAGCGGAAATTTTTGATACCCACAGCTGAAGTCATTTTAACAAATATTGTTAAAAACAAAATTATTGATCTTTCATCTTTTCCTATGAGGTTTGTTGCTTCAACACCTTGTTTTAGAAAAGAAGCTGGAAGTTATGGAAAAGATACAAAAGGAATGATTAGACAACATCAATTTTATAAAGTTGAAATGGTTAGTATAGTTGAAGAAAATAAATGCTTAGAAGAATTAGAAAGAATGACTGACTGCGCCACTGGAATTTTAGATCTTCTAGAATTACCATATAGAAAAATGATACTTTGCAGTGGAGACATGGGTTTTAGTGCTGAAAAAACTTATGATATAGAAGTTTGGCTGCCATCTGAGAATAAATATAGAGAGATTTCATCTTGCTCTTCATGCTCAACATTTCAATCAGTAAGAATGAAAAGTCGTTATAAGGATAAAAACAACGAGATGAAGTATGCTGGAACTTTAAATGGAAGTGGTTTAGCAGTAGGCAGAACTTTGATAGCAATTTTAGAAAATTATCAGCAAAAAGATGGTTCAATAACTATTCCAAAAGTTTTAAGACCTTATATGAACAATTTGGAAAAAATTTCACTCAATTAAAGTTGTTTTAATTCAACAGATAGTATAAATATTCTTTTTTAATTAAGGAGTTTTATGGAAAGTGCAGGAATAGGTCAATTTATACCGTTAATTTTAATATTTGTAATTTTTTATTTTTTTCTAATTAGACCACAACAAAAAAAAGTTAAAGAACACAAAGCTATGGTCGAAGGATTAAAAAAAGGAGATAAAATAGTTACTTCGGGTGGAATAACTGGTGTAATCACTAGAGTTATAGATAATGACAAAATTGAAGTAGAGATCGCTGAAAATGTATCAGTAGAAGTAATTAAAGGGACTGGTGTTCAAAGCTTAATGAATCATCAAGAAGTAAAAAAATAATTTTTTAATAAAGTGTTACACTTTTCGAAATTAAGAATAATTTTTATTACTTTAATTTCATTATTTTTTGTTTTAATTGCTTCATCTAATCTTTTTAAATTTGAAAATAGTTTTTTTAATAAAAAGATTAATCTAGGTTTAGATTTGCAAGGAGGATCGTATCTTTTATTAGAAATTGATAATTCTCCAGTTATCGAGCAAAAACTTCAAAATTTAACTTTAACTTTAAAGAATTATTTTAAAGAAAAGAATATTCGTCTAAATAATATTAAATTAGTTGAGGATAAATTATTTTTTTCAGTACAAGATCAATTCAAACAAGTAGTTTTGGACGAATTTAATGACGAAGCCAGTATCATTAATCCTTACTATCAAAGATTTAAATCACATCAATTAGATATAGTTGAAGAAAATAATATTTTTAAGATTAATTTTTCTAGACAAGGGATTATAGAGTTAAAAACATCATCTCAAGATCAGGCTTTAGAAATTGTAAGAAGAAGAATAGATGAGATTGGTACAAATGAACCCAATATACTTAAACGTGGAAATGATAGAATCTTAGTAGAATTGCCTGGATTGGATGACCCTATGAGGATTAAGTCATTATTAGGAAAGACTGCAAATTTAACTTTTAGATTTGTAACAAATTTAAGTGATGACTCATTTGGCTCTGAAAAATTAAAATATGAAGAAAATGATCAAGAGGAAAATGTAAGTAAAAGAATTATTTTAAGTGGAGACAACCTTTTAGATGCTCAACCAAGAATGAATAGTGAGACAAATGAAACAGTTGTTACTTTTACTCTTGATAGAGTAGGAGCAAAAAGATTTGGGAAAGCTACATCAACTGGTATTGGTAAAAAATTAGCTATAGTTTTAGATGGTAAAATAATAAGTGCTCCAGTTATAAGAGATACAATAGCTAGTGGATCTGGACAAATTAGTGGTGGTTTCACTTTTCAATCAGCAACTGATTTAGCTTTATTATTAAGATCAGGTGCTTTGCCAGCTCCGTTAAATATTATTGAGGAAAGAACTGTTGGTCCTGATTTGGGAAAAGATTCTATTGAAGCAGGTATTATTGCATTAATAATTGGATTTATTTTAGTAATAGTATTTATATTTACTAAATATAAAATATTCGGTTTGATAACAAATGTTACTTTAATCATAAATCTCTTTTTCTTAATTGGAATTCTTACAATTTTTGAAGCTACCTTAACATTGCCAGGCATTGCAGGAATAATTTTAACTGTTGGTATGGCTGTTGATGCAAACGTATTGATTTTCGAAAGAATAAAAGAAGAATTGAAAAATGAAAAAAATAATTTAATTGCTTTTGACAGTGGTTATATAAAATCTAGAACAGCAATTTTAGATGCAAATATAACAACATTATTAGCTGCAATTATCTTATTTTTTATGGGATCGGGCCCTATAAAAGGTTTTTCTTTAACTTTAGGTATAGGAATTTTTACTACCTTATTTTCTGTATATTTTGTCGCCAGATTATTAACTGCTTTATATGTTTCTCGAAATAAAGAGAAAGAAGGTTTGATTTAAATGATAGCTTTCAATAAATATTATAACCAATTTAATATTCTATCAATTTCATTAGTAATAATTTCTTTAATTTTTTTAACATTTAAAGGATTAAACTTTGGAATAGATTTTAAAGGTGGGACTCTTATTGAACTAAGAGCCACAGATTCAAAAATTAATGTTTCATCATTAAGAGACAATTTAAATCAAATGAACCTAGGTGATGTTTCTGTTAAAAACTTTGGAAATCAAACTGATTTTTTGATTAAATTTGAAAATAATAAAATGAAAAATGTCATTGAAGAAATACGAATTAAGTTAGAACAATCTTTTGGAAATAATTTTGATTTCCGTAGAGTTGAAAATGTTGGTCCGAAAGTCAGTGCTGAACTTTTAAGATCAGGTGTTATAGCAATTTCAGTGGCTTTGGCATTAATGTTAATTTATATCTGGATTAGATTTGAATGGCAATTTAGTCTAGGAGCAATAACTGCTTTATTTCACGACGTTATTGTTACATTAGGATTGTTTTCAATATTAGGACTTGAAATAAATTTATCTATAATTGCAGCAGTGCTTACTATTGTTGGCTATTCGATGAATGATACAGTTGTAATTTTCGACAGAGTCAGAGAAAATCTAAGAAAATATGCTGATATAAAGATTTATGAATTAACAAATATTTCCATTAATGAAACATTATCTAGAACTTTAATAACTTCAATCACCACTCTATTAGCATTATTATCTATATTCTTTTTTGGAGGTGAAATTTTAAAGGGTTTTTCTTTAGCAATGATTTTTGGAATAATTTTTGGAACATACTCATCAATTTACATTGCTAATACTGTTCTGGTTAGACTCAAAGTTACACAAAAGACTGTTTTAAGAGATGATAAAAATTAATAAAGATTTTGAGCAGCTACCATTGATAGCAACATTGGTAAAGATAATAATGTATTAGTTCGCGAAAACAACATAGCAGTTTTAGCAGATTTCGCTTTTAATTCTGGATCACACTCAACAATGCCTAATGCTCTTTTTTGGTTAGGCCATATAACAAACCAAACATTAAATGCCATAACAACTCCTAACCACATTCCAATACCTATAGCAGTATGTTTTGGTATACCAGATCCTATACTAAGAGTCATAGCATCGTGAAGATATCCATTTAAACCAGCCAATATTAAACCGGATAAAATCGTAAATGCTGCAGCCCATCTAAAATAAAATAAAGCAGCTGGAGCTATAACTTTACCTATAGCAGGTTTTTGCTCGTCAGGAATTTTACCCATGTTAGGAATTTGAACAAAATTAAAATACCAAAGTAATCCTATCCACATTATTGCTACCACGACATGCACAAATCTAGTTATCCAGCTCCAAAAAGATCTGTCGAAGCTGAATCCATCATTTTGATAAAATAATCCAAGAAATACTATTATTGCAAGTGCTAATGAAGCATGAATTGTCTTGGATAATGATGAAAGTAAATTAGCCATGGGATTATTATATACTATAAAATATTTTATATAACAATTTTTTAGTTTAATAGAGATTTTAAAAATTTTCCGGTATAACTCTTATCTATCCTACAAATTTCCTCAGGTTTACCCTCTGCGATGATTTTTCCACCTTTTACACCACCTTCTGGGCCCATATCCACTATGTAATCTGCTGTTTTTATTACATCTAAGTTATGTTCTATGACTACTACCGTATTACCTAGCGCAACAAATGTATGGAGAATTTCTAATAATTTTTTAATGTCATGTTGATGTAAACCTGTCGTTGGTTCATCCAATATATACATCGTCCTACCAGTTGATCTTTTTGATAATTCCTTAGCCAGTTTTATTCTTTGTGCCTCACCTCCAGATAGAGTAGTTGCCTGTTGTCCAATTTTTATATACCCAAGGCCAACCTTTTTTAATGTGAGTAATTTAGTCTTTATATTAGAAATGTTTTCAAAATATTCACATCCCTCATCAACAGTCATATTCAAAACATCTGCAATACTTTTGTCCTTAAATTTTATTTCAAGTGTTTCTCTATTATATCTTGTTCCTTTGCACTCATCACATTGAATGTATACGTCTGGAAGAAAATGCATTTCATAAGTTATAACTCCATCACCCTCACAAGCTTCACATCTTCCACCTTTAACATTAAAAGAAAATCTTCCAGGTTTATATCCTCTAGTCTTAGACTCTGGTAGGTTCGTGAACCAGTCTCTAATTGGTCCGAAAGCACCAGTATAAGTAGCTGGATTTGATCTTGGTGTTCTTCCTATTGGTGATTGGTCAATGTCAATTATCTTATCAATCAACTCAGTACCTTTAAAATTTTTGAAAGGTTTTGGAATTTTTCTAGATTTATTATTATTTAATGTGAGATTTAAAGCATTGTAAAGTGTTTGTAAAATCAGAGTTGATTTACCACTCCCAGATACTCCTGTTACACACGTTAAACTACCAAGAGGAATTTTTAAATTTACATTATCCAAATTATTACCACTAGCTCCAATAATTTCTAAGAATCTTCCATTCTTTGCAAGTCTTCTTTTAATGGGTACGTTTATTTTAAATTTATTTGATAAATATTTACCAGTGATACTATCTTTATTTTGAGTAATTTCTTTAATAGGTCCTTGTGCAACTATTTGACCACCATTATTACCTGCTTCAGGGCCAAGATCTATAATATGATCTGCATTTTCCATTGTTTCTGTATCATGCTCAACCACTATAACTGTGTTACCCAAATCTCTAAGTCTTTTTAATGCATTTATAAGTTTTACGTTATCCTTTTGGTGAAGACCTATTGATGGTTCATCAAGCACATACAAAACACCGGTTAGACCCGATCCGATTTGTGATGCCAATCTTATACGTTGTGCCTCACCACCAGAAAGAGTTCCAGACTCTCTTGATAAAGTCAAATAATCTAAACCAACATTAAGTAAAAAATTTAATCTTTCATTTATTTCTTTTAAAATATGTTCTGCAATTTTTATCTGTCTTTTATCAAGACTATTTTTTAAATTTTCAAACCAAGATGCTGCATCAAGAATTGATTTTTCTGTTACTTCACTGATATGTAATCCATCAATTTTAACGCACAAAGCCTCATCTTTTAGACGAAATCCATTACATCTTTCACATTTTGTATCTGATTGGTATTGGGCTATTTCTTCTCTTTTCCAGTCACTATCAGTTTCTAAATAACGCCTTTCTAAATTATTTATAACACCTTCAAAAGTTTTTTTATGAGAGTATTTTTCATAACCATCATCATAAGTAAATTTTATTTCATCTTCATCAGAACCATAAAGAATAATATCTTTTATTTTTTTTGGAAGTTTTGACCATTTATCATTAATTGAAAAATTATAATGTTTTGCCAAAGAAGCTAATGTTTGAGCATAATATAATGTTGTAGTTTTTGCCCAAGGCTCAATTGCACCATCGGCTATACTTTTTTTTTCATTAGGAATAACTAAACTTGGATCGACGTTAAGTTTTACACCAATTCCTTCACATTCTTCGCAAGCACCAAAAGGACTATTAAAAGAAAATAATCTTGGTTCAATTTCTTCAATTGTAAAACCACTTTCAGGGCACGCAAATTTTGTAGAAAATATCAATTTCTCTAATTTTCTAAATTTTTTTGGTAACGTTTCATCTTCATATTCAACAAATAATAGCCCATTAGCTAGATTTACTGATGTTTCGATACTTTCTGCAAGTCTATTTCCTAGAGAGGAATTTAAAACAATCCTATCAACAAGAATAGAAATATCATGTTTAATTTTTTTGTTTAACTCTGGAACCTTTTCAATATCATATAAGGTATTGTCAATTTTAATTTTTCTAAAACCTCTCTTTTTATAATTTAAAATTTCTTTTCTATATTCACCTTTACGACCTCTTACAACTGGTGCATAAAGGTAAATAGTCGATTTTTTTGGAAGATGTTTTATTTTATCAACTATTTGAGATATAGTTTGAGACTCAATTGGTTTACCTGTAAAAGGAGAGTAGGGAACACCAGCTCTTGCATAAAGAACCCTCATATAATCATATATTTCAGTTACAGTTGCTACAGTTGATCTTGGGTTTTTTGATGTATTTTTTTGTTCAATTGATATTGCTGGACTAAGACCTTCAATCAAATCCACATTAGGTTTTTTCATCTTATCTAAAAATTGTCTTGCATAAGCAGACAAACTTTCAACATATCTTCTTTGCCCTTCTGCATAGATGGTGTCAAAAGCTAAAGATGATTTTCCAGAACCTGAAAGACCAGTAATGACTATAAATTTATCTTTTGGTATTTCACATGAAATATTCTTTAAATTATGCTCTTTAGCTCCCTTAATAACTATCTTTTTAATCATAATTTTAGTTGCTTTGACTTAATAAAATTAATATTCAGAGTATATTGTGATATAATTCTAAAAAACAAATTTAACAAATATTAAAATATTATGGCTGGAAGTTTAAATAAAGTACTTTTAATTGGTCGTTTAGGCGCAGACCCAGAAATTAAACAAATGGTAAATGGAAAAAGTGTTGCTAGATTAAGTCTTGCTACAAGTCAATCTTGGAAAGATAAAAATACAGGAGAAAAAAAAGAGAAAACCGAGTGGCACCGTATAGTTGTATTCAACGAGGGTCTTGTAAATGTAGTTCAACAGTATCTTAAAAAAGGTGCCCAAATTTATGTTGAGGGACAATTAACAACAAGAAAATGGAAAGACGAGCAATCTGGTCAAGACAAGTATTCTACTGAAATTGTAATTCAGGGCTACAATTCCTCCCTTACTATGCTAGGTGGTGGTAATTCTGGTGGTGGTATTGCTAATGATACCAATCAATCTTCTAAAAATGATGATATGTCGCAAATATCAAATGACATGGATGATGAAATTCCATTTTAATTTTTATGCAAAAAACAGAGGTTACAGAGGATAAAAATATAAAATTGATATCGATGCATGATGAGATGAGTTCATCTTATCTTTCTTATGCAATGAGCGTTATAGTCAGTAGAGCGCTTCCAGATATTAGAGATGGGTTAAAACCTGTGCATAGAAGAATTTTATATGCAATGTACAAAGGAGGTTACGATTGGTCAAAACAATTTAGAAAATCAGCTAGAATAGTCGGAGATGTTATTGGTAAATACCATCCTCATGGCGATCAATCAGTTTATGATGCCTTGGTTAGAATGGTTCAAGATTTTTCCATGAGTTTACCTTTGGTAGAAGGACAAGGAAATTTTGGCTCCATTGATGGTGATCCAGCTGCTGCAATGAGATATACTGAAACAAGATTATCAAAAGTTTCACAGTTTTTAATTGACGATATAGAAAAAAATACAATCGAATATAAAAGTAATTATGATGAAACTGAAAAAGAACCATCAGTTCTTCCAGCACAATATCCAAATCTTTTAGTTAATGGCGCTGGTGGTATTGCAGTTGGAATGGCAACAAGCATACCACCTCACAATTTAGGTGAAATTATTGATGGAACCTTAGCTTTGATTGAAAATAAAGATATTACAATAAGACAATTAATGAAATATATACCTGGACCAGATTTTCCAACGGGCGGCGTTATAATTGGAAAAAACATGATTAAAGATGGTTACACAAAAGGTCGTAGCTCTTTTAAAGTTAGAGGTCAAATATCCATTGAGCAACTAAAAAATGGAAGAGAGAGATTAGTAATAACATCTATTCCCTATCAGGTTAATAAATCAATTTTAAATGAAAGAATTGTTCAACTAGTTAGAGAGAAAAAGATTGAGGGAATTAGAGATATAAGAGATGAGTCAAATAGAGAAGGCATTAGAGTATCTATTGATTTAAGAAATGGTGTAGAGCCTGAAACAATTAAAAGACAGTTATATAAAAATACTCAAATTGAAAGTTCTTTTGGTTTTAATACTTTAGCTATAGTAGATGGTAAACCTCAGACCTGTAATTTAAAAGATTTTTTATCTCAATTTTTAAAATTTAGAGAAGATGTTGTAATTAAAAAAACAAAATATGATTTAAAAAGAGCTGAGGAGAGAGCTCATATATTAATAGGTTTATCCGTATCAGTTGAAAATCTAGATAAGATTATTAAGATTATTAGATCTTCTAAGACACCGGATGATGCAAAAAATTCAATTTTAAAAATTAAATGGAAAATTAACAAATCTCAAAAGATGATTTCCTTAATTGAAAGTAAAAAATCAAAAGGAATGTATACTCTTTCTGAACTACAAGTTAATGCAATTTTAGAATTAAGATTACAAAAACTTACCGCTCTTGGTATAAATGAAATAGAAATTGAAATTAAAAAATTATCAGAACTTATAATTGGATATAAAAAGATTATTTCCTCAAAAAAAGAATTATTAAAAGTTATAAGTAAAGAATTAACTGATATAAAAGAAAAATTTTCTGTAAAAAGGAGAACTGATATCATTGATGCAGTTTTGAACTATGATATTGAAGAAACTATTCAAAAAGAGTCTGTCATTATAACAGTTACACTACAGGGTTATATTAAAAGAGGTGCCTTAGATAGCGTTAAACAACAGAAAAGAGGTGGAAAAGGTAAAACAGGTATCACTACAAGAAATGAGGACTCGGTGGTTCAAACTCTTTCTGTAAATACACATACTTCAGTATTGTTTTTTTCCACTGAGGGTTTGGTTTATCGTATTAAAGCCTGGAAAATACCTGTAGGATCAGCCTCGTCAAAAGGAAAGTCTTTATTCAATATCCTTCCTTTAAAAGGACATCAGTCTATCAGCTCGATAATGCCTTTTCCTGACTCACAGTCAGAACTTAAAGATTACCAGATTGTTTTTGCTACAGCGAATGGAAAAATAAGAAAGAATAGTTTAGAGGACTTTTCTTCTATCAACACTGCTGGTAAAATTGCAATGAAATTAGATGCTAATGATAAAATTGTAGGTGTAAAAATCTGCAAAGAAGACCAAGATATAATTTTAAGCACAAAATATGGGAAATGTATAAGATTTGAGTCAAAAAAATTAAGAGTTTTTAAAGGAAGATCATCAAAAGGAATAAAGGGTATAGTTTTAGCTTCTAATGATGAAATTGTATCATTATCAATAATTGATAATGATAAAAATCTAAAAAAATATTCTAATAATAAAGATCAAAAAGCAGAGATTAAAGCTAGAGAAAAATTTATTCTTTCTATCACTGAAAATGGTTTTGGAAAAAAGACGCCTCATATTGATTACAGAGTTACAAACAGAGGTGGAAAGGGCATAATTGGTATCATTAATTCAGCCAGAAATGGTAATATTTCATCCTCTTTTCCTGTTTTTGATGGAGATGAAATACTAATCTCAACAAATAAAGGAAGAGTAATAAGGGTAGCGGTTAAAGAAATACGAACAGCTGGCAGAAATACTCAAGGTGTAAGAATAATTAAATTATCTGGTGAAGAAAAAGTTGTATCTGCAAATAAAATCGATGATAATTTAATTTAATGAAAAAAGTTGCAATTTATCCAGGTACATTTGATCCAATAACGTATGGACATATCGATGTCATTAAAAAAGGATTAAAATTATTTGATAAGATTGTTGTTGCAGTTTCAAATGTTGATAATAAAAATTATTTATTCAATTCAGATGAAAGAATTGAAATTGTCAAAAAAGCTCTATTCTCAGATTTAAAACTTAACAAGAAAAAAATTATGATTATAAGTTTCAGTACTTTAACAACAGAGTTATGTAAAAAATATAAATCGAATATTATATTAAGAGGATTAAGAGCTGTTTCTGATTTTGAATATGAATTTCAATTAGCTGGTATGAATAGAAAATTAAACAATAATATTGAAACATTATTTTTAATGTCTGATGTTGAAAATCAAATTATTTCGTCAAAATTTGTAAAAGAAATAATTAAACTTAAAGGTGATATCAAAAAATTTACTACAAAAAGTACAATAAAATTATTAAAAGAAAAATATGAATAAGATTACTTTAAAAGTTCTAATTTTCCTTTTATTAATTACAAATCAAACTATGTCAGAGGAGAATATAATGATTTTAAAATTAAAAGATGGAGATG
This sequence comes from Pelagibacteraceae bacterium AG-410-N23, assembly GCA_003215055.1. Classification (GTDB taxonomy): domain Bacteria; phylum Pseudomonadota; class Alphaproteobacteria; order Pelagibacterales; family Pelagibacteraceae; genus Pelagibacter. Next base: position 30,980 of record QCKW01000005.1, read on the forward strand.
TAAAAATTGAACTTTTTACAGATGTTGCGCCTAATCATGTAAAAAGAATAAAAGAATTAGCTGATGCTGGTAAATATGACAATGTTGTATTTCATCGAGTAATTGATGGATTTATGGCGCAAACTGGTGATGTAAAATTTGGAAAGTCAGATTCTAATGATTTTAATTTAAAAATGGCAGGTATGGGTGGTTCTGACTTACCAGACCTGAAACAAGAGTTTAATAGTTTGCCTCATGATAGAGGAACTCTTTCTATGGCAAGATCATCAGACCCTAACAGTGCAAATAGTCAATTTTTTATTTGTTTTAAACCAGCACCTTTTTTAGATAGACAGTACACTGTATTTGGAAAAGTTTTATCTGGAATGGAGTTTGTTGATAAAATAAAAAGAGGTGATGAAAACAACAATGGAGCTGTTTCTGATCCAGATAAAATAATTAGTTTTAAATCTCTATAACATTTTAATGGCATTAAAAAAATTTGCCTTTAAAGTTTTAAACAAAGATCATCACGCCAGAAGAGGCATAATTCAAACCCATCGCGGAAATATTAATACACCAGCGTTTATGCCAGTTGGAACCCAAGCTACAGTAAAAGCTTGTACTATTGATGATGTTAAAAAAGCTGGTTCTGAAATAATTCTATCCAATACATATCATTTAATGATACGTCCAGGTGTTGATAGAATAAAAAGTGCTGGCGGGTTGCACAATTTTATGAATTGTGATCTACCAATATTAACTGACTCAGGAGGCTTTCAGGTTATGTCTCTTTCTAAATTAAATAAAATTGATATTGAAAAAGGTGCCATTTTTAATTCTCATGTTGATGGAAAAAAATATTACTTAAGTCCAGAGGAAAGTATAAGAATTCAATTAGGATTGAATTCCGATATCGTTATGATTATGGATGAGTGTCCAAAAAAAACAGATGATTATGAATTAATCAAAAAATCTATGAACCTGTCTCTAAATTGGGCTAAACGTTCAAAAAAAGCATTTGGTAATAATCCTCATAAAGCTCTATTTGGAATTATCCAAGGAGGTCTTTTTAAAGACCTTAGGCTAGAGTCTTTAAAAAATTTACAAGAAATAGATTTTGATGGTTATGCAATAGGTGGTTTGGCAGTTGGAGAGTCACAAAAAGAAATGTTTGCAGTTTTAGATTATTTAACAGAGTATCTTCCACAAGAAAAACCTCATTATCTAATGGGTGTGGGAACTCCTTCAGATATACTTGGAGCTGTTAGTAGAGGCATAGATATGTTTGATTGTGTAATGCCAACAAGATCTGGAAGAACAGGTCTTGCTTTTACATGGAATGGAAGAATCAATATTAAAAACAAAAAATATCAAAATGATAATTCTCCACTTGATGAAAATTGTAAAAATCTTGATTTAAATAAATATTCAAAAAACTATATAAATCATCTTTTTAATACTAATGAAATTTTAGGATCAATGATTTTAACATTAAATAATATAAATTTTTATCAAGAATTAATGTCAGAAATTAGAAGTAACATAGAAAAAGGTACTTTTAATGATTTTCATGATAAATACATAAATAAGTTGTAAAGGAAAAATAAATTAGGTCAGAATTTCCCATTTGAATTATTGAAATAATTCTATATATACGTATTGATTTTGGGCCGTTAGCTCAGTTGGTAGAGCAAATCCCTTTTAAGGATTGGGTCGATGGTTCGAGTCCATCACGGCTCACCATTAAACTTTCTAAGAAATTTTAATTGGTGGAAATTTTAATATTATTTCATTAGTCCATCCATTTATCTTTTTAATCCTGTTTTCTGCAGATGGATGTGTGCTCATAAATTCTGGGGGGGTTTTTCCCTTATTATATTCTTTCATTCTTTCCCAAATTTTAGCTGTTTCTCTTATATCATAACCTGATAAAGATGAAAAAATCATTCCTAGATAATCAGCTTCACTCTCTTGTTTTCTATTAAATGGATTCATAATACCTAATTGCGATATCATACCAACAGTGTTCATGCCTGTTGTTCTATTTATTTGAGATAATTTTCCACCTGATAAAATATCTATAACTTGTGTACCGACATTCAAAACCGTTCCTCTACTTGCTCTTTCAACAGAGTGTTTTGCTACAGCATGGGCTATTTCATGTCCCATAACAGCTGCTAATCCATTCGTATTTTTAGTAACATCAAACATACCAGAATAAACTGCAATTTTTCCACCAGGCATACACCATGCATTCCTTATTTTCTTGTTATCTATCAATATGTATTCCCAATCAAAGTGAACTGTTGGATCATTCAATTTGGCTTGATAAAAATATTCACCAATAGAATCCTCCATTTTTTTTCCAATTTCTTTAATTTCATCTAATTTAGAGCCAGTGATTAACTTTTCTTTTTGTTTAACTTTTTCATATATTTGTGCAGCTTGTGCATTAAGTTTGGCTTCAGATACTATCTTGAATTGTTTTCTTTCAGTTATAGGCGCATTGGTACATGAATTAAGAACGAATCCACAACATCCACATCCCAAATAAGATAAAAATTTTCTTCTATTCATTTTAACTTAACATTGATATTATATTTATTAATGAATCTAAATAATAAGATATTATTATTCCTTTTCATAGTGGCAATTTTTTTCGTTATATACTCAAGTTTTAACTAGTTTTATGTCTAAAAATAAAAAAAAAAAATCTTTAACTTTAATATTGAGGAACTACTTCATAACAGGTGTAGTAGTTTTAATTCCAATAGGTTTTACTTTATATCTGACTAAATTCATAATAGGAATTTCTTCAAATATTATTCCTCAAAATATAAATCCTAATAATTACCTACCATACGCGATACCAGGAATTGAAATTTTAATATCAGTTCTATTTATTACAATAGTAGGTGGTTTATCATTATCATTTTTAGGTAAAAGAATTCTAAAACTGATTGATGATCTATTTAAAAGAATACCAGTATTGAGAACTATTTATTCTGCAATAGTTCAAATGACTGAAACATTTTCTAATAAAGATGAAAACGATAAAAAAAGTGTTGTCTTAGTTGAATACCCAAGAAAAGGAGTTTGGGCTGTAGGTTTTGCTACAAAAGAAAATAAGGGCGAAATGGCAGAAAAAACAAATAAAAAACTTATAAATGTCTTTGTTCCAACAACTCCGAATCCTACAAGTGGTTTTTTACTTATGTTTCCATTAGATGAAGTTATACATTTGAATATGACATTTGAAGAAGCATCTAAATTTATTGTTTCGGCAGGGACATCCACAGGGAAGAATTAGGCAATATCATTAATTATATCTGCTCGGTCGTATAATTTAATTAGTGGTTTAAATTTACTTATATCTTCTTTATCATTTTCAATTCTTTTGATTTCTTTTTCAGCTAAAATAAAAAGATTATGATTATGTATTGGATCTGCTAATTTGAAATTTTTAATTCCACTTTGTTTAAAACCAAGAATATCTCCAAAACCTCTTAATTTCATATCCTCTTCAGATATTTTAAATCCATCACTAGAATCTTTTAGTATATTTATTCTTTTTTTAGCATTTTCGCTTAAATTCGACTTAAACATTAATATACATGATGACTCTTTGTTACCTCTTCCAACTCTGCCTCTGAGTTGATGTAATTGAGACAATCCGAATTTATTCGCATTTTCTATTATTATTACATTTGCATTGGGAAAATCGATACCAACCTCGATGATAGTTGTTGAAACTAAAATCTTAAATTCATTTCGTAAAAATTTGTTTAAAATTTTCTCTTTTTCCTCAACAGTTGTTTTTCCATGGAGTAAGTAAACCTGATTAGGAAATATTTTTTTTAGGTATTCAGATTTTTTAACTGCTGAGGTATGGTCAATTTTTTTAGATTCTTCTATTAAAGGGCACACCCAAAAAATTTGATTTCCAAGTTGAGTTTCTTTTTTAATGAATTTTATTACATCATCAATCTTACTTTCAAGTTTACTATAAGTTTTTACAGGTTTACGATGATTTGGTTTTTCTCGTATAATTGACAGATCCATATCACCGTAAATAGTCATTGTTAAAGTACGTGGAATTGGTGTTGCAGTCATTAAGAGAACGTCGCAATCTTTCCCAGCTTTATCAGATAATTTTTTTCTTTGATTAACTCCAAATTTATGTTGTTCATCAATAATTATTAATCCTAATTTTTTAAATTCAACTTTTTTTTGAAATAGAGCATGTGTTCCAAAAATAATATCAATCTCTTTTTTAAATAATTTATCTAAAATACTTTTTTTATCTTTATAAGTTGATTTTCCAGAAATTAATTCAATTCTAATATTTTTAGGGAATATTTTCTTGGTTAATAAAAAATGCTGTCTAGCTAATATTTCAGTAGGTGCCATTACTGCTACTTGAAAACCTGAATTGATAGTATTGAATGCAGATAGTAAAGATACTATTGTTTTACCACTGCCAACATCGCCCTGAAGTAATCTAAACATTTTATTATCTGAACATAAATCTTTGTTAATCTCATTTAATGTTTTAATTTGGTCGTTGGTTAATGAAAAATCTAATTTGGATATTATTTCATTTTGTTTTTTTGTATTAAATTTTTTCTTTGTTTTTTTAACCTTTTTGATTTTTTTTCTAATTTCTGAATTTACTAAAAAGGTTGAAAAAATTTCATCAAAAGCGAGTCTTTGATAAAAATTTTCTTTAAATTTACCAATATTCTCAGGCTTATGTAACTTTTTGATTGAGTCATTCCAACCTATGTTATTAAATTTTTTTAATATATCTTTTGAGTGCCACTCATCAATTTTTGGTAAATTTTCAATAATTTGTAATATTATTTTATTATAAACTTTTTCACTTATCCCTTCAGTCAAAGAATAGTTATTATGTTTTTGTTTTATAATAGAGGAGTCTTCTGAAATATATTTAGGATTTGTTAATTGATACTTATTTCGAAAATATTTTATTTTACCACTAATAGTAATTTCTTTTCCAATAGGTAATATCTTCTTAATATATCCTTCATAACTATTAAAAAAAATACAATCTATTTCACCTGTTTCATCTTTACACAAAACTCTATTTGGCAAGTTCCTCACTCTGGGGAATGAATATTTTTGGGGGATTATAGTTATTGTTTGTACTTCATCTATTTTTAAATTTTTAATTTTTGATGATAAGGTGCGATCAGTATAGGATTTTGGTAATTTCCATAATAAATCAAAAATACTATTTATTTTTTTCTTTTTTAGTAAATTTGTTGTTTTTAATCCTACACCCTTAAGAGCACTGAGATCAGATAATAAATATTTATAATTTCTTTTAATATCCATAAACTAATATTATATTCCTATTATGACCGCTGATATAGAACAAATAAAAAAAAAGATTATTTATCGATCAAATTACCGCGGCACTAAAGAAATGGATAAACTTTTAGGAGCTTTCACTAATAAATACATAGAACAATTAGACTATGAAGATTTAAATGAATTAATAAAGCTTTTAGAAATAGATGATAACAATCTTTACAGTTTTTATAATGGTTTAAAAACCAGTATAAAATTTGAAGATAATAAAATTAATAATTTATTTAAAAATTTTAAATATTAACAACTTTGATGGCGGAGAGACTGGGATTCGAACCCAGGAAAGAGTTGCCCCTTTGCCGGTTTTCAAGACCGGTGCTTTCAACCGCTCAGCCATCTCTCCGTGAACATGTTTTTATAAGTAAAATATAAAAATTCAACTATAAATGCTTTATTAGATCTATATATTGATTAAATCAATTATTTATTTATGAACTCTAATTTCAAAAAAGGATTAACACTCACATCTTTAGGTTCTTTTTGGTGGGGATTCATTGGAGTAATTTACTTTGAACTTGTTTCATTTATAGGCCATGCTGAACTTGTTGTTCACAGATGTCTTTGGACAGCAGTGATGCTTATCATAACTACATCTTTTTTATCAAAGTGGAAAATATTTTTTAAAGAGTTGAATAACAAAACAAAATTAATTGGTTTATTTATTTCAGGCTCTTTAATTTTTATAAATTGGTCAATTTGGATTTATGCTGTTGCAACAGAAAGAATTATCGATGCTAGTTTTGGTTACTTTATAATGCCAATTATTAGTGTTTTATTAGGATATATATTTTTTAAAGAAGATTTAAATAAGAAAAGGACTTTTTCTATAATTTTAGTTTTAATATCTATAGTAATTTTAATTATTTATAATCTAAAATCTTTACCATGGGTTGGCTTAATTGTTGCTTTTAGTTGGGCATTTTATAATTTAGTTAGAAAGAAAATTGAAATTGATACGGATATAGGATTATTAATTGAGAGTTTATTTATATTTCCATTTGCACTTTTTGCTTTTTATATAATATCAAAAAATGGATTTAATGATTTTTCATTTGAGAAACCTGCATTAAGTTTACTTTTACTTTTAGCCGGACCCATGACTGTGATTCCCTTATTCCTATATGTGCGTGGTGTTGAACTTATTGGCTTAGGTCCTACAGGGATGATTTTTTATATTACACCAACATTACAGTTCATTTTAGGTTATTTTTATTATGATGAAGATTTTTCATTAGTAAAATTTGTTAGTTTTATTATTATTTGGATTGCTGTAATTATATATATGAATGATTTATATGAAAAAAATTAGTATTTTTTTTTTAGCTATTTTTTTTTCTATTTGTCAAGTAAATGCTGATGATGATAAAAATTTTGAAATATGGAAACAAAATTTTAAAATAAGAGCATTAACAAATAATATTTCCGAAGAAACATTTAATTTAGTTATGTCTAATACTAAATTTCTTCCAAATGTTATAAAATATGACAGATATCAACCAGAATTTTATGAAGATACAAAAACATATGTATCAAAGAGATCGTCAAAAAAGAAAGTTGATAAAGGTCTAAACTTTTATTCTCAAAATAAAGAGTTGATTAATATAGTTGAAAATCAGTTCAATGTTGAAAAAGAACTTTTGTTATCTTTGATGGGTATTGAAACAAATTTTGGCACATATGTAGGAAAGATGGATATTTTATCCTCTTTAGCAACTTTAAGTTATGATAAAAGAAGATCAGAGTTTTTTACAAAAGAACTATTAATTCTTCTAAAATTAATTGAAAAAAAACAAATTGATTATAAAACTTTATATGGTTCATGGGCTGGTGCTTTTGGTTATTTTCAATTTATGCCCTCAACTATTAATAATCATGCAATTGATTTTAATAATGACAACTCTATAGATCTAAAAAATTCAGAAGATGCTTACGCTTCAGCGGCAAACTATTTAAAAACTATTGGTTGGAAAAAAAATACGCCGTGTTTTTATAGAGTTGATTTAGAAGAAAATGTACCAAGAAAATATTTAAATGTCTCAGCGAGACAAATAAAAAATAAAAAAAAACTCAGTTATTTTAAAAGATATATAAAAAATGATGAAAAATTAGATTTCCTAAAAACTAACTACAAGGTAGCTATTATCACACCAGATAAAGATATAATTCCTGGTTCTGATACAATTAATCCAGCATTTATTGTTTTTCATAATTATGAAATAATTTTACAATGGAATAGATCTTTAAGATTTGCTTTAGCTGTATGTACATTAAAAGAAAAATTTAAAAATGAATTATAGAATTTTATTAATTTTTTTACTCTGTTTTTCAATTTTAGGGTGCGATAATCAAAATTTTAATAATTCTAAGAAAATAAAAACAAAAATAGAACCAAAATATAGCAACATAGGTTTTGCGTTGATTTATAACGAAGAATTAGAAAATATAAAAAAGATAGATAATAGATCCTTATTTATATTTCACAAATCTTTAAAGAAAAAATCATCTGTAAAAATTACTAATCCCAAAAATGGGAAATCAATAATCGCTGTTGTAAAATCAAATAGAGTAAAATTTTCTGATTTTTATAATTCAATAATATCTAAAAGAATTGCTGAAGATTTGGAATTGGATTTTAATGAACCTTATTTAGAAATTTTATTAATTTCAAATAAAAATACTTTCGTTGCCAAAAAAACTAAAACATTTGATGAAGAAAAACAAGTGGCTGAAAAAGCTCCTATAGATGGTATTCAAATAAATGATTTAAATAAAAATACAAAAAAAAAGAAGAAAATTAATAAAGATACTTTTTCATATTCAATTAAATTAGCTGATTTTTATTATAAAAATAGTGCTCAAATGATGATTTCTAAAATTAAAGAGAACACTAAGTTGAAAAATTCTAAAATTAAACAAATATCACAAAATAATTTTAGAGTATTAATAGGACCTTTTAATGATATAAAAAGTTTAAAAGAGTCTTTTGAAGAATTAAAAACTCTTAATTTTGAAAATTTAGAAATATTAAAAAATGTTTAAAAATTTATTAATTGTTAATTTTATATTTGTTCTATTCGTTAATACAACAAATGCCAATATTGATGTAAAAGCTAGAACTGCAATATTACAAGATTTTTTTTCTGGAGAAATTTTGTATGAAAAGGAACCTGACAGATCTATTTATCCAGCGTCAATGACTAAAATAATGACAAGCATTATCGCATTCGATTTAATTAAATCCGGTGATTTAAGATTAGATGAAAAATTTATAATTTCTGAAAATGCATGGAGATTATCTCAAGCTGGGTACTCATCAATGTTTATTATGGTCGGTGATGAAGTATCTGTGGAAAATCTTCTCAAAGGAATAATCGTAGCTTCAGGTAATGACGCATGCGTTGCATTAGCTGAAGGTATAGCTGGTACCGAGGAAGAATTTGCAATCTTGATGACTACAAAAGCACAAGAGCTTGGAATGGAAAACACTAATTTTGCTAATTCTTCAGGTTTGAATGATCCTGATAATTATTCAACTGTTAGAGATATTTTAATAATGTCAAATTATCTTATTAAGGAACATCCTGATTACTATGAATGGTTTAAAGAAAAAGAATTTACATGGGATAGAACAGGCGGAGATCCAATTACCCAAGGAAATAGAAATCCATTACTGTATAAAAATTTTGGTGCAGATGGAATTAAAACAGGTTATTTGGCTGTAGAAAAATATTCTTTGGCTTCGTCAATAGTTAGAAAAGGACGAAGATTAATTGCCGTTGGAAGTGGTTTTGAAACAAAAAATTCAAGATCTAGAGAAAGCTCTAAACTTTTGACTTATGGTCTAACTAACTTTGATTTGATTGAAATATCAAAATCAAATGAAGCATTTGATAAAGTAGAGGTTTGGTTGGGTAAGAAAACTCACGTTGAAGTTTACACAAAAGAAAATATTTATAAAACAATCAAAAAAGCAAAAAAAAAATTATTAAAAGTTAAAATGGAATATAATGGTCCTATTGAAGCGCCAATTAAAAAAGATCAAATTATCGCAAAATTAAAAGTTATCTATGATGAGGAATTAGTTGGTGAATACGATATGTTAGCACTTAACAATGTGAAAAAAGTAAATATCTTCTCAAGATTACTTAAATCATTAAATTATTTAATATGGGGTGATGTCTAAAAAACCTTTAATTATTTTTGAAGGCGTAGAGGGAAGTGGAAAATCACATCATTTAGATAAAGTTGCTAAATATTTAAAAAGAAAAAAATTTTCATTTATTAAAATAAGAGAACCAGGTGGTAATAAAAATTCTGAAAAAATAAGAAATCTAATACTAAATAGTAAAGCAAGTTTTAATAGAAAAACAGATTTATTACTTTATCAAGCCGCAAGAAGTGAAAATATTACAAATATTAGAAATAATTATAAGAAAAAGATAATATTGATAGATAGATTTACAGATTCTACTATAGCATATCAACATTTTGGATTTGGTTTAAATCTCAAAGTAATAAAAAATTTGAATAATTATTTACTAGGAAATATAAAACCTAGTTTTACTTTTTTAAATATAGTTGATCAAAAAAATATGTTGAAAAGACTTAGACTTAGAAAAAAACTAAACAGATATGATAAATTTAACACAAACTTTTATAACAAAGTTCAAAAAGGTTTTCTTAAATTGGCTCGAAATAAAAAAAATTATAAAATTATCAATTCAAATTTAGATATAGTTGAAAATGAAAAAAAAATAATAGATATTATTAATAAACTAATCAAATGAATTTGAAACCTTATAATCAAACAAAAATTTATGGTCTTAATAGTTATTTAGAAGATTTTATAAAACTTTATAATAAAAAAATCTTACCAAATAAAATTTTATTGTCAGGTTCAAAAGGTATTGGTAAATCAACACTTGCATATCATTTAATTAATTACTCTTTATCTATAAATGAAGATTTTTCTTACGATGTAAAAAATTTTCGAATAAATTCGAATAATAAAGATTTCAAACTTATTAATAATCACTCTAATCCAAATTTTGATTTAATAGATATAAAAGATGATAAAAAAAATATTGATATTAATCAGATAAGATCACTAATTGAAAAACTAAATAAGTCATCTTTAAATTCAAAACCAAGATTTGTTCTAATTAATAATATTGAATTTCTAAATACGAATTCCATTAATGCTTTATTAAAAACACTTGAAGAACCTAATGATAATATTTACTTTATTTTAATTAATAATGATAAAAATGTATTACCTACATTAACTTCAAGATGCTTATCATTTAAAATTTCATTATCTCACGATCAATCAAAAAAAATAATTGCCCATCTAATAGAAGATGATTTAACAAATTTAATAAATGATGACTTATTAGATTATTATTTTACACCCGGTAAAGTCTTAAATCTTATTAATTTTGCAAAAGATTTCGAAATAAATTTAAAAAATTTAAACCTTAAAAGTTTTTTACATTTTTTAATAGATAATAAATACTATAATAAAGATATTTATATTAAAGAAATAATTTATGATTGTATAGAGTTATTTCTATATAAACAATCATTTTCAATTTTTTCAAACATGTGCAATGAATTTTTAAAAAGAATGAATGACATTAAAACTTATAACTTAGATGAAGAAAGCTTTTTATTATATTTTAAAACCAAATTATTAAATGGATAAAAATTATTATATTACTACACCAATATATTATCCTTCAGCAGAACCTCATATGGGTCACGCTTATTCGAGTATAGTGGCTGATTTTTTTGCACGTTTTAAAAGAATTGATGGTCATAATGTTTTTTTTCTTACAGGCACAGATGAACACGGTCTTAAGATTCAAAGAGCAGCTGAGAAAAATGGTGTAAACACTTTGGATTTTTGTGATGAAATAAGTAAAACATTTAGAGATTTATCTAAAACTTTGAATCTTACTAATACAGATTTTATAAGAACAACCGAAAAAAGACACAAATTATCTGTTCAACATCTTTGGAATGAATTAAAAAAAAATGATGAAATATATTTATCTAAATACTCTGGTTGGTACTCCGTTTCAGATGAGGCCTTCTATTCAGAGGATGAAATTGAAGAAATTGATAAAAAAAAAATAGCAAAAATATCCAAATCTAATGTTGAATGGGTTGATGAAGAATCATTTTTTTTTAGACTTTCAAAATGGCAAAAGCCACTATTGGATTTTTATAAAAAAAATCCTGGTTTTATTTCTCCTTTATCAAGAAAAAATGAGGTCATCAGCTTCGTAGAAAGTGGTTTAAAAGATTTATCTGTGAGCAGAAAAAGTTTTTCATGGGGAATCAAAGTACCAAATGAAAATAATCACATTATTTATGTTTGGTTAGATGCTTTGACTAATTATTTAAGTGCATTAAATTATCCAAATACAAATGATGAATTATTTAAAAATTTTTGGCCTGCATCCGTTCACATGATTGGAAAAGATATATTAAGATTTCATGCAGTATATTGGCCGGCATTTTTAATGGCAGCAAAAATTGAATTACCCAAAAAAGTTTTTGGGCATGGTTGGATACTCTCAGGTGAAGAAAAAATGTCAAAATCTAAAGGTAATATATTAAAACCTTTAGAGATAATAAATGAATACGGGCTAGACCCTTTACGATATTATTTGATTAAAGAGGTTTCTTTTGGCAATGATGGAAATATTTCCCAAGAAAGATTAGAGGATTGTATAAATAGTGATTTAGCTAATAATTTTGGTAATCTGTGCCAAAGAGTTTCGGCTTTTGTAATTAAAAACTGTAAAAGTGAGATACCAGATGAAGTAAATTTCTTAGATAAAGACTTAAATTTGTTAGATAATTACAAAAATAATTTAAATAATATTCGTGAAAAAATTGATAATCAAGATATAAATTTTTATATAAACTATATAGTTAACTCTTTATTTGCTGCTAATAAATATTTCAATGATGAAGAACCATGGAGTAAAAAAGATGATCCGATTAGATTAAATACAATAATATATGTATCACTTGAGATTATTAGGAAGATTTGCTTCTTATTATATCCAATAATTCCCTCATCCTCACTTAGAGCATTGAAAATTTTTGGTCTTAATGAGAAAGATATTGTTCTTTCAACTTTAGAAAATCACAATTATTTGATTGCGGGTAATAAAATAAATAAAATAGATATTCTATTTAAAAAGATAGAGGCAAAATGATTGATTCACATTGTCATTTAGATCATGAACCTTTAAAAAGTAATTTAGATAACATAATCAAAAGAGCTAAAGAAATTGGTGTAACAAAACTTTTAACAATATGTACCACTATACAGAGTTTTGGAAATATTCTTGATATTATTAAAAAAGATAAGATTATATACGGCACGTTTGGAATACACCCTCACGAAACTAAAAATGATGTTGTTTCAAAGAATATGATAATAGAAAATGTTAATTCCAACGAAAAAATAATCGGTATAGGAGAAACTGGATTAGATCTTTATTATAATAATAGTGATATTGAGAAACAAATTAGAAGTTTTGAAGAACATATAAAAGCTGCTATTGATTTAGAGCTACCTTTGATCGTTCACTCAAGAAACGCTGAAAATGAAACTTATAATATATTAAAAAAATACAATTCATCAAAATTAAAAATATTGATGCATTGTTTTACTGGATCAAAAAAATTTAAAGATGATTTATTGGCTTTTAATACTTATTTTTCAGCAAGTGGGATTATAACATTTAATAACTCATTAGAACTTCAGAAAACTTTTAAAACAATTCCTAATGAAAGATTATTGATTGAAACAGACAGTCCTTTTTTGGCACCAGCTCCAAATAGAGGTAAAAAAAATGAGCCTGCTTTCATAAAACATACTGCACAAAAGTTGGCAGAATTAAAAAATATTGATACAAATGATATGATTTTTCATACGACAAATAATTTCAACAATCTGTTTTTAAATTAGCACATGAAATTTATAATTTTAGGATGTGGCAGTTCGATGGGTGTGCCTAGGCCTGATGGTTTTTTTGGAAACTGTGATCCTAAAAATATAAAAAATCATAGAACACGTTGTTCAGCTTTAATAAAAACTAAAAATGAAAATATTTTAATTGACACATCGCCAGATTTGAGAAATCAAATGATTAAAAACAAAATTAAAAAGATAGATAAAGTTCTTTATACACACAATCATGCCGATCAAACTCATGGTATTAACGATCTTAGGGTTTTTTATTTAAAAAGACAAAAAAAAATACCCGTGTATGTTGATAATTTTACAAAAAAATACCTTTCCAAAAATTTTTCCTATTGTTTTAAAAAGCATAAAGATTATCCAGCAATATTAAAATTTATGAATTTAAAAAAAAAAATATTTTTAAATGAAAATTTAATAATAAATACTATTCCCGTAAAACACGGTCTTATAAATAGTATGTCATTTATAATTAATAATAAAATAGCTTATCTTCCTGATGCTAATAAAATTTATGATAAAGATTTGGAGAAATTTAAAAAATTAAAATATCTGGTAATTGACTGTTTAAGATATACTAAACATCCATCACATTTTAATGTTAGTGATATATTGATATTATATAAAATGCTCAAACCAAGAAAAATGCTTTTAACAAACCTACACAGTGACCTTGATTATAAAGTACTTTTAGATATGTTACCTAATAATATTCAACCTGCTTATGATGGGCTTACATTAAAAATTTAATTATGAAAAAAAATATCATTATTGTGACTGGCGGAGCGGGTTTTGTTGGATCCAATTTGATAGAAAATTTTATTAAAAAGACTAGATATAAAATTATCAGTATCGATAATTACTCATCAGGTTTTAGAAAAAATCATATTAAAAACTCAAGAGTAAAATACATAAAGGGTCATACTAAGGATATTCAAAAATTGATTAAAACACCAAAAAAAGTCAGATCAATATTTCATTTTGGCGAGTTTTCTAGAATCTATCAAAGTTTTAATATGATGGATGAGTGTATAAATTCAAATTCAATTGGCACAAATTCAGTTTTTAATTTTTGTTTTAAGAATAATATAAAATTAATTTATTCTGCTACCTCAGCTTCATTGGGGAACAAAGGAAATGATAAAAATTTATCTCCGTACGCTTTTACAAAAGCAAAAAATTTGGAGTTATTAGAAAATCTGAAAAAATGGTTTAATTTTAAGTATGAAGTTGTGTATTTCTATAATGTTTATGGTCCAAGACAGATTTCAAAAGGTAAGATGTCAACAGTAATTGGAATTTTTGAAAATGCATACAAAGAAAGAAAACCATTGCCAGTTGTTAGACCTGGTTCCCAATCAAGAAGATTCACTCATATAGACGATACAATAGATGTTTGTTTCATTGCTTGGAAAAAAAACTTATGTAGACACTATAGTATAGCTAGTAAAAAAAGTTATACTATTTTACAAGTAGCTAGATTATTTAAATCAAAAATTAAATTACTACCTAAAAGACAAGGTGAAAGATATGCATCTGCATTAACAAATATGAATTTATCGAATAAAGTATATAGATATTTCGGTAAAAAAGAACTTATAGACTATATAAAATTATTTCTTAGAAATAATTAATTAATCAATCTATCAATCTTAGAAATTATTTTTTGTGACATGGGTTTAGTCAAAGAAGAGAATGTATCTTCAACCTTACCGTCTTTGTTAATCAGAATTTTGTGAAAATTCCATTTAGGTACAGCTGATTTTCCATAATTTTCTTCAGCCCATTTAAAAATTTCATGTGCATTTTCACCTTTTACATTCGTAATAGCTGTCATCGGAAAACTTATATCAAAATTTATTTCACAAAATTTTTTTACATCTTCATTTGATTTTTTCTCTTGATTAAATGAGTCTGATGGAATTCCTAACACTATAAGTCCCTTAGACTCGTATTTTTCCCATAATTTTTGCAAACCTTCGTATTGTTTAGTAAAGCCACAATAACTTGCAGTATTAACTACTAGAACAGCTTTATTTTCATATTCTCTTAAATCTATAAGTTCTCCTGAAATACTATTAATTTTAAAATCATAAAAAACTTTATCATAGTTAGCTGATGTATAATTTTTAAAAAAAAACATAATTAAAACTAAACCTGCAAATATAAATTTTTTCATTAATTTAATTACTTGTTGGGAGTAAGTAATATCAAAAAATAGCCAAATAGGGTGGATAATAGTGACCCGGTCAATACACCTATCTTTACTCCATCCATGTATTGCATATTATCCACGAAAGCTAAATTTCCAACGAAAAGACTCATTGTGAAACCAATACCGGTTAATACACCCACACCATAAAAATTAAACCAATTTGAGTTATTTGGCATTTGTGCAATTTTCGTTTTTATTGAGATATATGAAAAAACAAACACACCTAATTGCTTTCCTAAAAATAATCCTAAAACAATTCCTAATGGTACTTTATCCAATAAAGAGCTTAAAGATAATCCTTCTAAAGAGACACCAGCATTTGCAAAAGCAAATAAAGGCATTATTCCAAAAGCAACATATGGACTTATCGCATGTTCAATTTTGATTAAAAGAGAAAAATCTTTTTCTTTTTTACGATGAGGTATTGTCATTGCTAATAGAACACCTGCAATTGTTGCATGTATTCCAGAATTATGAGTGAAATCCCAAAGAAAAATACCAATAACTAAATAAGGTAAAAATTTTTTAATATTGAATTTATTAATAACTAATAATATTAGAAATGATAACAACATTAAACTTAGATATTTAACACTCAAATCTCCCGAATAAAATACAGCTATAATTACGATAGCACCCAAATCATCAATTATTGCAAGAGCTGTTAAAAAAACTTTTAATGATAAAGGCACTCTTTTTCCTAATAGTGATAATACACCAAGTGAAAAAGCAATATCTGTGGCAGATGGTATAGCCCACCCATTCATTGTTTCACTATCACCAAGATTTATAAAAACGTAAAATAATGCAGGAACTAACATTCCTCCGACAGCTGCAATTATCGGAAGTAAAGCCTGTTTAATGTTAGAAAGTTCGCCTTGTAAAAATTCTCTTTTTATCTCTAAAGTTACAAAAAAAAAGAATATTGCCATTAAAGCATCATTAATCCAATGAAGCACGGATAACTTTAGTCCAAAATTATTTATACCAATAAATAAATATTGATTTAAAGTCGAAAAATATAACTCTGATAAGCCTGAATTACTTATAATTAATGCAATAATTGCTGCAAACAATAGTACTAATCCACTTGCTGCTTCAAGTTTGAAAAACCATTTAAAAGGTTGAGATAAGTAATTAATCATAAATTAAGTAAGATCTATTATAAAAGACTTAATGTCCCTTAAAACTTCATAAAGATTATACAGCATTAATTCTAAATTTGGAAAAAAATTACTTAACGGATACTTAAGTGTATCTAAAAAAATAATGAGGGCTGTTAAAGTTATAATAAAAACTAAAATATATGATAAAAACTTGCCAAATGAAAAAATGCTTTTATTTTGATATTTAACAAGTGCTTTTTGATTATAAACTTTGGGTTTGTCTTTTTTATTATTCTCATATAATTTTTCTTCAATAAGTTTTTCTTCTTTAATTTTTTTTTCTGGTGTATCTTCTAAGAAAGCTTTATCTTTACCATCAAAAAACCATACAAAATTACACGATCCACATTGAATATTTCGACCTTTTGATGGTATCAAAGATGAATCTACTTTAAATTTTTTAGAACAATTTGGACATTGAATAATCATAATAATTTTATATCAGATTCTAATAAAATTACCTTTATTTTGATGATCTTTATACTTTTAAAAAATTAATAAGTACTGTATTAGTACATTCATTCGGAGTGTAGCGCAGCCTGGTAGCGCATCTGGTTTGGGACCAGAGGGTCGCAGGTTCGAATCCTGCCACTCCGACCATTATTAAATGAAAAAAGCGAAAATATATATTCCGCACAAAAGTGCAATGCAATCAGGACTAGGTAAAAGTAATAAATGGGTTTTAGAATTTGAAACAAATAATCCTACCACAAACCCATTAATGGGATGGGAAAGCTCAAATGATACTTACAGTGAACTCAAATTAGAATTTTCCACAAAAGAATTAGCAATAAATTATGCAAAAAAGAAAAAAATTGATTATGAAATTATTGAGCCCAAAAAAAGAAAAACCGTAAAAAAATCATATTCAGATAACTTTTTGGGATAAATAGATGTTTAAATTTTTTACTGATAAAAGATGGCATTTGTGGAGCATTGGAGGAACTATACTTATTCTTGCAGCTACTTGGTATCAAGTTCAACTAGATGTAAAGATTAATGAATGGTTTGGTGAATTTTATGATACTTTACAAAAAGCTTTAGCTGAACCTGGGGCAGTAACAGAAAAAGAATTTATTACATATCTTTTTACTTTTGCAAAAATTGCGGCTGTTTATATATTGGTTGTTATATTCAGTGATTATTTTACAAGTCACTGGACTTTTAGGTGGAGAACAGCAATGGCTAATTTCTATCATGATAAATGGAATTTTGCTTCATCAATCGAAGGAGCGTCACAAAGAGTTCAAGAAGATACACTAAAGTTCGCTAGAATTATGGAAGGTTTAGGTGCTGAACTTTTAAGAAGTATAATGACGCTGATTGCATTTACTCCAATTTTGTGGGGATTATCTAAAAGTATAACTGTGCTTCCTTGGATAGGCGAGGTGAACCATGCCCTAGTATGGGTTGCAATAATTTCAGCTTTGGGAGGTACATTTATTCTTGCAGCAGTAGGAATAAAATTACCTGGTATTGAATACGACATACAGAAAGAAGAGGCGGCATACAGAAAAGAGTTAGTTCTGGGTGAAAATTTTAAGGAAAATGCTCAACCTGTAAGAATTGACCAATTATATGGTGGGGTAAGAACAATCCATTACAAAATGTATTTTCATTATTTATATTTTAATGCAGTAAAATGGAGTTATTTGCAAGGGATGGTTATAATCCCTTATCTGGCTTTAGCTCCAACAATTGTAACTGGAGCTATCACTTTAGGATTTGTGCAACAAATTATAAGAGCATTTGGTAGAGTAGAAACTTCATTACAGTATCTTGTTAGAAGTTGGCCAATAATAGTTGAATTAATTTCAGTATGGAAAAGATTGAGTGAATTTGAAAATAAACTAAAAATTAACAAAGAAAAAATATCTAAAGAAAAAATTTAGTGGCTTTAAATAAAGAATTAATAGATAAAATAATAACAATAACTTCAAGAGCAGCAATATCTTGTCATAAATTTTTAGGTAAAAATGATAAAATTAATGCTGATAAAGCTGCAACAGATACAATGAGAAATGAAATCAATAAACTTGAAATCAATGGTAAAGTTGTAATAGGAGAGGGGGAACTAGATGAAGCTCCGATGTTATATATTGGTGAAAAACTAGGTACTGGTGGAAATTTAGATATTGATATTGCTGTAGATCCTGTAGAAGGCACAAATTTTGTTGCTAAAAATTTACCAGGAGCATTATCTGTAATAGCATTTGCTGAAAAAGGAAATCTTTTTAATGCACCTGAAACTTATATGGATAAACTTGCAGTTTCTAATAAAGTACCTAATGACGCAACTGATTTAGATTTCCCATTAGAAAAAAATATTAAAAACTTAGCTGACTCATTAAATAAAGATATAAGTGATATAACTGCTTGTTTATTAAATAGACCTAGACATAATGCAATAATCAAAACACTTAAAGAAATGAATGTAAAAATGAAATTAATTTCTGATGGTGATGTTTCTGGTGCTTTAATGGTAACAAACGATAAATATAATGTAGATATATTTCTAGGAATTGGAGGTGGTCCCGAAGGTGTTCTTGCAGCTTCAGCAATTGATGCTTATGGATGTAAATTTCAAGGCCGGTTTCTTTTTAATAATGATAAAGATATTCTTAGAGCCAAACAGATGGGTATTAAAGATTTAAAAAAAAAATATGAATTAAAAGAAATCATTAAAGGTGACTCAATATTCTGTGCAACTGGTATTACTAGTGGAGATTTAGTTAAAGGTATAAATATTAAAGATAAAACATATATGACTCAAAGTTTAGTCACACATAAAAGCTCTAATATGTGTAAAATTGTTATAAGAGAAGACACTATAAAAACTTGATAAATATTATTTTTTGCAATAAAAGATCCAAATTTGGTCCCTTCGTCTATCGGTTAGGACACGTGGTTTTCATCCTCGAAAGAGGGGTTCGATTCCCCTAGGGACCGCCAAAATGAGTTATTATGTCTATTTAATTAAAACTATAAATTCCAAAATTAGCAAAAGTTACGTTGGCTATACCAATAATATAAGCAAAAGATTAGAGAAACATAATACAAACAAAGGTGCTAAATCAACAAAAGGTTTTCAATGGAAATTAATCTATAAAAAAAAATTTATTTCAAAATCTAAAGCAATGTCATATGAATATAAGTTAAAAAAAGATAGAAAAACACGTAATGAAATCATTAAAAAAAAAAGATAAGATTGCAATTATTTTACCTTATAAAGAAATTTACTCAAACAATCACTCTGGTGCGGCATCAATATGGGTCAAAGATTATTTTTCAAAATCAATTTTATCAAAAGTTACTTATATTTATGGTTCATTAGAAAAAAAATTAAAACCAATAACAAAAAACTTTATTAATTTAAATATTAGTGATTTGTCATTTTCTAAAACTAAGAATTACATATCAAAATTTTACAAAGATTATTTAAAAAAAAGATTTGATATTATTGAAATTCATAACCGACCTGAATATCTAAATTTTCTAATCAAAAATAATATAAAAAGTAAATTAATTTTTTTTTTTCATAACAACCCCCAAGATATAAGAGGTTCAAAAACTATTAAAGAAAGACTTAATATCTTAGAAAAAACTGATAAAATTTTTTTTGTCAGTGCATGGACAAAAAAAAAGTTTTTTGAACATCTGCCTATAAAAACAAAGTCAAATTGCGAAATATTATATCCATCTATGAATAAGATCAGATATTTTAATAAATATAAAAAAAAACAAATAGTATTTACTGGTAAACTTAATTCTTCAAAAGGATATGATTTATTCGGAAAAGCTATTATAAAGATTTTAGATAAATATGATGATTGGTCAGCTATAGTAGCAGGTAATGAACCAAGAGAAAAATATGATTTTAATCATAAAAGATTAAAAATTTTTCCATGGTTGCCACACAAAAAAATTTTAAAAATCTATCAAAATTCCTCAATTTCAGTAGTTCCATCAAGATGGGAAGAACCATTTGGAAGAACAGCTATGGAGTCATCTGCGCATGGTTGTGCAACAATAACTTCAAATAGAGGAGGTCTGACAGAAACTTTTAATAATGATTTAATTCTAAATGAATTAACAGTAAATAATATTTATAAAAAAATTGAATACCTTATTAAAAATCCAAAAAAACTTAAAAAAGTACAACTAGATAATTTCAAAAATCCATTACATCTATTAACTGATACAACTAGTTATTTAGATTCTGTTAAATTAAATCTTTTAGAAAAAACCATTAATGTTTTAAAATCAAAAGGGCCTAGAATATTGCATATTTCAAATTTTAACGAAAAAAATAACCATAGATTATTTAATATTTCGATTGCATCCAAACTATCAAATGGATTTATTAGAAATAATTGTGATGTAATTAATTTTAGTTACCGAAATTATCTTTCAAATAATCTTTTTCCTAAACTAGATAAAGATATAATAGAAATTTCTAAAAATTATAAACCCGATTTAATATTATTAGGCCATAATAATATTCTAAATAAAAATACACTTGAAACAATAAAAGATAAAAAAACAAAAATTGGCTTATGGTATGAAGATCATGTAGTAAATTATGGTCCTAATT
Organism: Pelagibacteraceae bacterium AG-410-N23; assembly: GCA_003215055.1. Classification (GTDB taxonomy): domain Bacteria; phylum Pseudomonadota; class Alphaproteobacteria; order Pelagibacterales; family Pelagibacteraceae; genus Pelagibacter. The sequence continues at coordinate 52,333 of QCKW01000005.1, forward strand.
GGCAGAATAATCTCAATTTAGTTGAAAAAAATCATAAATTAATCGATAAATATTTTATTACAACTCATCCCTCAGTTATTAAAACTAAAATTAATAGAAATAAGCTAAATTATTTACCCATACCAGTTGATCCAAATATAGAAAATTTAAAAATTTACAATAACAAACATCGTTATAAAGATTTATTTTTTGCATTAAGTCATGGTGTTAATTATGGTAAATTAAGAAATAAAAGTAATGATGAGCGTGAAATTTTTTTGAACAATATCTTAAATAAGAATAATCAAATTAAATTTCATATTTTAGGAATTAATAAAGATACACCTAAATGGAATTTTGATTTTTATAAAGAAATTTCCTATTGTAAAATGGCTTTAAATTTAAGTAGAGGCAAGCCACTTAAATTTGCAACAAGTAACAGAATAGCCTCTTATATTGGCAATGGTATACTTACTTTTATCGATGAAAAGGTACAATTTCAGAAATTGTTTAATAGTGATGAATTAATAACGTATAAAAATGAAAATGATTTAATAGAGAAAATTTTAGACTTAAAAGATGATCTAAAAAAGATTAATAAAATATCAAAAAAAGGAAAAGATAAATATTTTAAAATTTTTAATAATTCAATTGTAGCAGACTCCATTACATCTGTAGCTCTCGAAACATCACCGAAATATAATTATGTATGGAAATAATAAAACTATTTGTATTGCCGGTAAAAACTCTTGTGCCATAGAAGCCTTAAAATTTGTTGTTAGAAACTGCAAGAATTATAAAATTATTGCTTTACCAAACAAAAGTGACAAGGGTAATGATACATGGCAAAAATCTTTTAGGAAATTTGCAAAAAGAAAAAGTATTAAAATAGTAAAACTTAATTATTTATATAAATTAAAAAATCTTTACTTATTTTCTTTGGAATATGAAAATATTCTTAATATTAAAAAATTTAGTAGTAAAAATCTTTACAATTTACATTTCAGCCTTCTTCCTAATTATAGAGGATGCCACACAAATTTCTATCAAATTAGAGATGGTGTGAATAATTCAGGAGTAACACTACACCATATTGATAAAGGCATAGATACAGGGGATATTATAGATAATATCAAATATAAAGTAGCTATAAACGATACAGCATATGATAATTATATCAAATTGTTAAAATACTCGACGATTCTATTCAAAAAAAATTTGAATAAGATATTACAAAATAAACATAAAAGGATTAAACAAAATACCAAAAAAGGAAGTTATTTTAGTAGAAAAAGTATAGATTATAAAAAATTAATAAATATAAAAAAAATAGAAAATAATTTAAAAACTCATAATATGATTAGATCATTAATTTTTGAACCATTTCAATTACCAAAATATAACGGATTACTTATTAAAAAATCAATTTTTAAAAATAAAAAAATTAAGATTATATATAAAAGATGATTAATAATATTGCACTGATCGGTTATGGATATTGGGGTCCAAAATTAGCAAGAAATTTTCATAATTCTCCAAAATTTAATATTAAATATATAGTTGATAAATCTAAAAATAATATAAACAAAGCTAAACTAGATTTCCCTTTGTCAATTTTACTTAATGATTTTAAGAAAATTAAAAAAGATACTATTAATTTAGTTGTGATATCAACGCCTACTAAAACTCATTTTTCAATAGCTAAATATTTTCTGAAATTTACTAATGTCTTGGTTGAAAAACCTTTATCATTAAACTCTAAAGATGTTTTTGCCCTAGAAAAAATAGCAAAAAAAAATAAGAATTTATTATTTGTTGATTATCCATTTATTTTTTCAGGCTCAATTAACTACATCAAAAAAATTATCAATTCTAAAGAATATGGGCCACTTAAAGAAATTGAAAGTTTCCGTGAACAAGCACCAATAAGATCAGACGCTGATGTTGTATGGGATTTAGGTGTACATGACATTTCTATTTTAAAATATCTTTTAAATTTGAAATTGAATAAAGTAAATGCTCTAAAATACAATACTATCAATACTTCAAAAAAGGATACTGCTTATATAAATCTTCATTATCAAAATAATTTAAAAGTTTTTATTAAAAATTCATGGATTTCACCTACAAAAATAAGATTAATTAAATTTAAATTTAGAAATGCTATTATTTTTTGTGATGAAAATGAACCAATTTATAAAATAAAAATTTTTACTAGAAGTAAAAATAATAAAAATAATTATAAATTAGAACTCCCTGACATTGATATATCTGAGCCTTTATCAAAATTAGTATATTATATTGGTCATTGTATTCAAAAAAAACAAAACCCAATTTTTAAAAATAATTTTAACCTTCAAATAACAAAGATTTTAGAAAAAATTTAATTATGATTAAATTTTTAGACCTTTATAAACAAGATAAGCTTTTACATAATGTAATTTTAAAAAAGATAAAAAAACTTATAAAGAAAGGTGATTTTATTTTAGGCAAAGAAGTAAGTTTATTTGAAAATAATTTTAAAAAATTTTGTGGAAGTAATTATGCAATTAGTTGTGCTAATGGCACTGATGCTTTAACTTTAGCTTTAAAAGCCTTAGATTTACCAAAAAATTCTGAAGTTTTAATACCTGCGATGACTTATTGTTCGACAGCATTTTCAGTATTTAATGCCGGTCTAAGACCTAAATTAGTAGACACTGAGTTTCTTAAACCAACGATATGTTTAAAAGACTTAAAGAAAAAAATATCAAAAAAAACTAAAGTTATATTGCCAGTACATCTATATGGTTCAACGGCTAATTTGAGTGGTATTAAGAAGTTAATTGGGAAAAAAAAAATTTTTTTAATAGATGATTGTGCGCAAGCACATGGTGCCTATGATGATTCAATTAAATTAAAATTAAAAAAGAAAATTGGATCCACTACAGATATCTCTTGTTTTAGTCTTTACCCTGGTAAAAATCTAGGAGCATATGGTGACGCAGGAATTATAACAACTAACAATAAAAAATTTTATAATAAAATAAGAAAATTAAGAAACCTAGGTTCTGAAAAAAAATTCATACATGATTTAGTTGGAATGAATAGCAGACTAGACTCAATTCAAGCAATAATACTAAATGAAAAATTAAAAAGATTAAATTTATTAAATGCAAAACGTAAAATTATTGCAAAGAGATATAATGATGAAATTCAAAATAGCAAAATTAGAAAAATTAATTATTCTGATAGTTGTGTATATCATCAATATGTAATTCTTGCCAAAGATAGAAATAAACTAATTAAGATATTATCTAAAAATAATATTCAATATGGATTTCATTATCCATATTCAATTAATCAATTAAATGTATTTAAAAAATATTTTAAAAAAAATAAATATGATAATGCAGAAATTTTAGCAAAAGAAGGTTTAAGTTTACCTATAGATCCAAATTTAACTTATAAACAAATATCTTTTATAATAAAAACAATTAACGGAATGTAAATTTTTTTTTAATAAGATGAAAAAAAATGAAAATATTATTATCTTTAAGAATGATAGAATTGGTGATTTAATACCTAGTGTTGCAGCAATTAATCTTATTATAAATAATAATCAGGATAAAAAAATAATAATATATCTTTCAAATATAAACTATAAGATGAAATTTTTATTTGAAAAAAAAAATGTTGAAGTGATTAAAGTAAAATACAGTCTTTCAATAATGAATAGAATTTCAATTCTTCTTTTTTTTTTGATGAACAAAATATCAAAAGTTTATATTATGAGACCAAAAAATTTTTTTTTTTTATTACCTTTCTTTTTCTTTTATAAGAAAATACAATTTTTTGCTTTATGTGTTAATTCAAATAATAATTATAGAAGACCAAAAAATTTTTTTCGAAAATATTTATCAAATTATGTAATTAATGATAGAGAAACTAAAAAGATAAGACCGTCAAGAAAAGAATTGCAATTAAATTTAGTTGATAGTGATTGGAAAAATAAATTAGTAGAAAAAGAATATGATTTAGAAATATCTGATCAATTAAAAAAAATTTTACCCATTGAATATTGTTTAATACATTATAAAAAAAATGTTTTTGAAAAATTATCTTGGGGTAGGGATGGTTTACTACAGATTATAACTCATCTTAATAAATACTACTCAAAAATAATTCTAATAAATGATATCGAGGGTGGTTCTGATAACGAATTTTTTAAGGGTATATATGATTGGTTTGACTTTAAATCAAGAAACTCATCAATTAAGAACAGCAATGTAATATATTTAGAGAATATTGATGGCCTGGATTTATTTAATGTTATTAAAAAAGCCAAAAAAACTATAGCTTGTCATGGTACAATAACATTGTTAGGAAATTTGGTTAATACTCCTATTTTAGATCTTTTTAATTGTGAAATAAATTCTTATGAGGATTTTTATCAATATAAAAATTCTTTTCATGAACATGTGCCAAAAAACAATTATGATTTTATTATTCCAAATAAAGATATTGATAAAACATTGAGAAAGATGAAATTTTCACTAATAAAATGAGAAAAAAATTAATTATTAGATTGTCTAATGAAATTGGTAATCAAATGTTTATGTATGCATCAGCTTATTCAATTTCAAAAAAATTAAACAGAGAACTTCTCATTGATAATGAGACTGCTTTCCTATCAAAAAAAAATATAAGTAAATTTGGATTAAATAATTTCAATTTAAGTTCAAATATTTGCTCAAATGAATATAAATTTAAAAATTTAAAAGGATATCTAAAAAGAAAAATATCAAAAAAAATTGATTTTCTAAGACATAAAAAGAAATTTTATATCGAAAAAAAAGATAAAATGAAAATTACATATTATAGTGATGAATTTTTAAATAAACACTTATCTAATATAGCGTTTATAGAAGGTCATTTTGAGAGTTATAAGTATTTTGATGATTTAAGATCACAAATTCTTAATGAATTTAGTTTTAAAAATTTGAATATTTTAAAAAAAAACGATTTTTATAATGAATTAAACTCATGTAATTCTGTTAGTATATGTTTAAGACAAAATCGATTTTCCGAAGGTAAGACAAAAGATACTGATAAAAATAATAAAAAATCAATAGATTTTACATTGGAACAAGTAAGATATATTAATAAATCTGCTTCTTTCATTAAAACTAAAATTAATAATCCTATTTTTTACCTTTGGTCTAATGATTTTTCATCAGTTCCTGAAAATTTATTTGAATTCAATTTTAAAAAAATTGACTTATCTTCACAAAAACTTGATTATGATCAAAGAATTTGTAGTCTTTTTTTATTAACACAATGTAAGCATTTTATTGTCACCACATCAACCTTCAATTGGTGGGGTGCATGGCTATCTAATTCTAAAGATAAAATTATTATTAGACCAAATGATACTTTTTTTTCTAATTTCCGAGTAAATAATAGAGATTTTTGGCCTAAAGAATGGATTAAGCTAGATTTCTAATATTTTTTTGAAAGTAATCCCACAATTTAATATCGTAAGTATTATTAATAACTATATCATTATTTTCATTATCTGAATAATTTTTTCTTTCTTTTTTGTTTTTTCCAATATGTTTCATCGATTCTTTTATGTTAAGTTTTGATTTCAGTACTTCTACATCTTTTTCCAAATTATCAAAATTAATAATAAAAAAAAAATTTTTAAGATTATCTTTTGCTTTTTCAAATTTTTCCTCGTCTATATCACAATTCAAATCACCAATTAAAAATTTACAAAAACAATTTTGATTAATTTTAACTTTTGAAACAAAATAATTTAAACCTTTTTTTGCGTGATTATGAAATGATAATTTTTTATTATTTAATTGCATCTCATAAAAAGATTTTACTCTTTTTATTGGATCTCGTATTACAGTAATGTATTTAAATTTTTTTGGATCACAATTTATTGAAACCAAATTATGTGCTGAATAATAGATATCTATATTATTTTCATATAGAAATGTACTTATTGATGTTCCTGCTGATTTTGGAGGGTGTACAAAACTAAATTGATTTTCATTTAAAATATAATTATTTGAATATATTTTTGAATGTTTAATTTGGTATTTGTGAAAATTTTCAGTTAAAAAAAAATAATCAGTTAATCTACAATAAAATCTTTCTAATTCTTTAATAATTTTTTTCATTAAAGTCTTTTATATCTTAATTTTATTTAATGCATTATTTTTAAAGATATTTGCTTCTCTTATGTATCTTCTAACCATTTGCGTTGATTTGTGACCAGTCATTGCCATTATACTACGTTCATCAGCCCCAGACTCTGCAGCAACTGTTGCAAAACCTGATCTTAAACTATGACCTGCAAAATTTTTATTTTCAATACCTGCTAAATTTAAATATTCTTTCATTAGTAAAACTACAGATTGGTCAGTTAATCTTTTATCAGTTAAAGTAGATCCCTTAGAAAATCTTCTAAAAATAGGTCCAGATTTAATTTTAGAAATTTCTAACCATCTTTTAAGATTTACTACTGGACAATAAATTTCATTAGTGAAGTAGGGCAGTCCTTTAATCATTCCTTCACCAAATTGATCTGTTTTTGATTTTTTGATGGTGATTTTAAGCCCTTCAGGTACAAATTCTAAATCTTCAAAATCAATTGTAATAAGCTCAGTTCGTCTAAAGCCACCTCCAAACCCTACTAGTATGATAGACTTGTCTCTAGACTTCTTGATATCCTCAATTTTTTGTTTATTAATTACATTAATTATTGATTTTAAATGATTGATTAATATAGGTTTTTTTCCTTTCTGTATGCTTCCTTTAACTCTTCTTATTCCCATTAAATTTTCAACAATGATTGGATGTTTTGTGTCTAAATAATGCCCTTTTAGTTTATGAACCATGCTTATTGAGACCAATCTTCTTCTTAAAGTGCTTATTTTTGAATTTTTAGAAAGGTGGGTTAGATATAATGAAACTATTTTTGGCTCTGTTGGTAAAGAATTTAAACCATGCTTTGCACAAAAAGCTCCAAAATCTTTAAAATCTGATTTGTATGCTCTTAAAGTATTATTTGCTTTAGAACTTTTGAGGTTACTTAAAGTTGCCTCATGAAGAGATTTTAGGTCTGTTGTCAGTTCAGTCATATAATTACTATTGATAATAATTAATTATCATTACTAATATATCAAGTGATTTTTTAATGTCAATAGTTTAAATTAAAATTATGGGTTCAATTGATGGAGAGATTCCTGCTGTATGGTTTTTAATCAGTTCAATTGGATTTGTGATATTAAGTCTTATTCAGTACAGAAATACTGGAAAAAGTTTTAATACTATTTTTTTATTTGTAATGGCTGCAATATTCTTTGTTAGTTACTTGATAATTCTTACAAAATAAAAGTTATCACCATAATTCACAATAGATCTAGCTATTTTAAAAAAACAACTATTTAGTGATAACTATTTAAGTACTTTTCTAATATAGTAAATTTAACTTAAGAGGCAACTCTTAACTGGCCAGCTAGAGAAAGGCCGAGAGGTTTAAGTCTAGAGGGCAGAAAACCCTGTAAAGCAGCGCTAAACATACGGGGTGGTCGGTTCGGCGGTAGCGCATACAACGACGAACCATAAAATTCTGATCTTTGCACCGTAAAAAAGTGTGAAGTATCAGGGTTTTTTTATTATGAAATCTCTTTCAGGCACAATATTTCAATTAAAAGTATGGAAATACCTAAAAACAATACCAAAAGGACGAGTAAAAACTTATAAACAGGTTGCTATTGCAATAAAAAGCCCTAAATCAGCACGTGCTGTAGCTAATGCTTGTGCTAAAAACCCATATGCTCCAAAAATACCTTGTCATAGAGTGATCAGGTCTGATGGAACCCTTGGAGGCTACTCTGGTAGAGGTGGAATTAAGCAAAAGCTTAAATTACTTAGATCTGAAAAAGTAGCTATTTAGTGCTATTTTAAACCTTTTTTAAGTTAAAAAAGTGTTTTAAATCAACACTTTTTTACCTTTTTGCGTAGTTTCTCTCAAAAAAACGTAATTCACCCTTCAGTTGTACCATGTATTAGCCTATACCAAAAATAGACCCCTCTATGGACGTTTAAATGCTATATTCAATTAGTGCATCGCTCTACTATTTAACTATATCAATGCTTTTAGACTACCCCTATTTTTTAGAAATTTTCATAACCACAATCGAAAAAAGTCGCTATTTTAATGGTTTATTTGATATTTTTCATAATTTGTTATAAATCTACATTCTTGCAGAGCAATTTAATTTGATTTTGATATTAAATAATCAAAAACACTCAAAAAATTATGTAATTTATATTATTAATAAAATACAATAATTACAATATTTTACATTAAATACTTAATGTAATACTTTAAATAATAGTAAATAAATAATACCTATTATTTTACTTTTTTAACTAAGTTTTCTCTTCTTGAGATGTAGATGCCACTTAATACAATAATAAATAAACCTAAGAAAGTCCAATTATCAGGAAAATCACTAAAGAAATAATAACCTATAATTATGTTTGTAATGATCTCAAAATAACTGAATGGAGCTAATTTAGATGCATCAGCGTATTTGAGAGACAATATTAGAAATAAATGCCCTATACAAGCAAATACACCTATAGCAGCCATCATAGACCACTGACTTAAGGTAGGTTTTACCCATACAAATGGCATTACAGTAGATATAATTATGGCCCCTACTACACCAGTTAACAGCAAAGTTAATAAAGGATTGTCTGAGGTACTTAGTTTACGAGTAATAATCAAATAAAACCCATACATTACACCTGTTCCTAGAGCAGCTATACTTGCTAAGTTAATTTCTACGAAACCTGGTCTTATAACTACTAAAGAACCAATAAAACCTATAATTACTGCTGACCATCTTCTAAATCCTACCTTTTCACCTAAAAAAATTGGAGAAAAAGCAGTAACGATTAAAGGTGCAACAAAAGCTAAAGTTAATGCTTTAGCTAAAGAAATAACCGAAATTGCATAAAAGAAACAAATATTAGCGGTTAAAAGAATTAAACCTCTAACAAATTGCAGTTTTGGTTTATCCGTCCATACAAGATTTTTTCGAAAAAAGAAAAACATAATTGGGAAAGTGAAAGCCACTGTAAAAAAATATCTTGCCCAAGTAATTTGTAGTACTGGAAGATCTGCACTTAAATATTTTGCAAATCCATCCATAATTGGAAGCATTACCCATGCTAGTAGATTAAAAGTTATAGCCTTCATTTATAGATGAAGGATATAGATTAATTAAAGTATTTTAAAGCAAAGAATACAACGATTGGAATAGTTATAAATGACATTAATGTTGAAACAACAATAGTGCTAGCGACACTATCAACAATTTTTTTAGGTGAATATATTGATGCAACAAGATAATTAAGAACAGCACTTGGCATTGAACATTGTATTAATAAAACACCTGCTGCAAATCCTTCTAAATTAAAATACAAAATTAATGCATATCCTATTATAGGACCAATAATAACTCTTCCAATAGAGGAAAAAACTGCCTTGTTAAGTGAGAAAACTTTTAATCTTGTTAGCGCTATACCTAAAGACATAAGAATAAGAAATATTGTTGCATACATCAATAAGAAAGTAGTATTTTCAACAAATCCAGGTAGTTCTAAATCAAAATAAAGCAAAATTATTGCAACTATTATTGCATAAAATGGTGGGCTTTTAAGGATAACATTTAAACTAAATTTTCTATCAGCTAAAAATACACCCAAAGTGAAGTGACATAAAATTATCAATGCGGATATGGCTGCAGAAACTCCGAGGCCTTGTGAACCGTAAGCAAATAAACATATTGGTAAACCCATATTACCAGTGTTAGGCATTGTTAGTGGTGGTAATTCTCTAATAATATCTTTGGTTTTTAGAAGATATAATATAATTATTCCTGTGAACATAAATCCACAGATTGCTAATGCGTAATACCAAAAATAATTAAGAAAAATATTAAATGATATATTTACTGGATTTAAAGCATAAATTATCATTGCAGGAGTACCTACATTGGCTGCAAAATTAGTAATAAATGTGGTGTCAATTTTCGGGTTTTTTTTACCTAAATAATAACCAATCCCTACTACAAAAAAAACAGGAAATAAAACCTCAAAAAGTTTTAGGTAAATTTCCATTAATTATATAGTCTTATTAATGTTGGAAATTTAAGAATATTCTTATTCTTTTTAAATATTGATAAACAATTTTTTGCATTAATTTCTGATGTCTTATGAGTAATAATAACAATAGTTGCTTTTTTATTCTTTTTATCTGGTGTTTGTATTATTCTTTTGACTGAAATTTTATATTTAGCTAATCTATTTGTTATCAACGAGAGAACGCCCTGTTTATCTTTTACTTCAAATCTAAGATATAAAGAATTTTTGTAATTATCAGCATTAAATGCCTTAATAGTCTTTCTTTTTATAGATGGAATTCCAAATGGATATTTTACTTTTGTTTTTATTACAGATAATAAGTCTGATAATAAAGATGAAGAAGTAGGTCCTGGACCAGCCCCTTCTCCCTGCAAAACAGTTTCACCTACAGGCTTACCTTCGGTGATAACTGCATTCATCACTCCATTTACATTGCCTATATATGTATTTTTACTAACCAAACATGGGTGAACTGTTTCAAACAATTTTCCATCTATTATTTCAGAAATCCCAAGTAATTTTACTCTTAGACCTAATTTGCTAGCAATTTTTATATCTTCCAATTTAATATTTTCAATCCCTTCCATAATACAATTATTTTTTGAAATTTTAGTATTAAATGATAATGCTGATAAAATCTTTATCTTAGCAAATGCATCAAATCCATTTAAATCTAATTTAGGATTTCCTGGTTCTGCATAACCTAGTTTTTGTGCTTTCTTTAAAACTTTTTCAAAAGTTTGATTACTATTCTCCATTTCAGATAAAATATAATTCGTTGTTCCATTTAAAATTCCATAAACTTTCGTTATTTTGTTAGTTGCTAATCCTTCTTTAATTGTTCTAAGTATTGGAATTCCTCCAGCTACAGCTGCCTCAAACTCTAAATTTACAGCATTTTTTTCTGCTAACTTAGATAATTGATCTCCGTGTTTAGCAATTAAAGCTTTATTTGGTGTTATAACATTTTTTTTATTTTTTAATGCTAATTCAACAACTTTCTTTGACATCCCATCTGATAAACCGATTGATTC
>QCKW01000006.1 GCA_003215055.1 Pelagibacteraceae bacterium AG-410-N23
AATTTCAATATTTCAAAAAACAAATTAAAGGTTTTTTGGGAATAGGATCTGCTCCAGAATTTCTAGAAAGACTTATGTGGAAAAAATTCAAAATAAAAGAAAAAAAAGAGATTAAAAAAAATGGAATAATTAATTTAAAACATGGAGATTATGAATATCCTATTACTTATCAGTTAATTAAGGATGGTAGAAAAAATAAAGTATTACATAAAAAAATTTATCAGAAAATCAAAGTAACAATGGTTCATGGAAGCAAAGATAAATCTGTTCCGGTCTATTATTCAAAAAAAGTATTGAATATATTTAAAAATTCAAAAAGAAAATTGGTGATTGTAAAAAATGGAGATCATAGCTTATCTTCACCTAAATGGTTAAGGCTTTTAAAGAAAGAGTTAAAATTAATTATTAACTAACTTGTTTTATTTTTGACTTAAAACTAATAGGGTTTTTAAGTTTATTCAGCATCTCTTTCGGACAAACTTGTATAAAATTTTTAACCTCTTCATTGAAATTATTAATCATTTTTTTTGATATTTTAGACTCTGTTTCTTCAAAATGTTCTTTTAATAATTTCATCAAAAAATTAATCCAATAATCAGTTTCAACACTTTGCCATACTACAGATTCTGGATTTATTTTTTTTTCAAGTTCTCGAGATTTATCATAAATAAAAGCCATTCCACCTGTCATACCAGCAGCAAAATTATCTCCAACATCACCAAGAACAACAACTGTTCCCCCAGTCATATATTCACACCCATTCGAGTCACACCCTTCTATAACAGTTGTGGCACCAGAATTTCTAACTGCAAACCTATCTCCAGCTTGCCCTGCAGCAAATAATTTGCCTGATGTAGCTCCATATAAAACTGTATTCCCAATAATTGTATTTTCATTTGAGATCAAATTACTTTCATCTGAAAGTTTTATCGATATCGTTGCACCTGATAACCCTTTTCCAACATAATCATTTGCATCTCCTTTAAGGTTTAACTTTAAACCTTTTGCTGAAAAGGCTCCAAAAGATTGGCCTGCTGAACCTTTAAAATTTAAAGTAAGAAAATTATCTTCTAATTTCTCGTATCCATATTTTTTGTAAAGATGATGAGAAATTCTGGTACCAACCGCTCTATTTGTATTTTTAATTATAAATTCTTTATCAATCTTTTCTGAATTATCTAATGATTTTTCTATTTCAGGCCAAATTTCTTGATCTAATGTTTTAGGAACTTCATTTATAATTTGAGTCTCACAATATCTTTTATTATTTCCTGGATCTGCTTGAACAAATAGAGGATTTAAGTCTAAATCGTCTAAATTAGGAGAAGCTTTATTAACTTGCATTAATAAATCTGTTCTTCCAATTATATCATTCAAGGATTTAAAACCCAATTCTGCTAAAATTTCTCTAACCTCCAAAGCAATAAAGGTAAACAAATTTACTACTTTATCTGGGGTGCCAGTAAATTTCTCTCTCAATTTTTCGTCTTGTGTGCATACACCTACTGGGCAAGTATTTGAATGACATTGTCTCACCATAATACATCCCATTGCAACTAAGGCAGTAGTTGCAACACCATATTCTTCTGCTCCCATCATGGCAGCAATCACTACATCTCTGCCAGTTTTGATACCACCATCTGTTCTTAAAGTGACCTTGTGTCTTAAATTATTTAGAGTAAGAACTTGATTGGCCTCCGTAAGTCCCATTTCCCATGGTATACCTACATATTTTACACTTGTTTGCGGCGTTGCTCCTGTTCCACCATTATGCCCAGAAATTAAAATTATATCTGCCTTTGCTTTTGCCACTCCTGCAGCAATAGTTCCAACTCCTGATGAAGCAACTAACTTCACACCAATTCTAGCCTTTGGATTTATTTGCTTTAGGTCGTATATCAATTGGGCTAAATCTTCTATTGAATAGATGTCATGATGGGGAGGTGGAGAAATTAACGTAACTCCAGGGGTAGAGTGTCTCAACCTAGCTATTTCATCTGTAACCTTAAAGCCAGGCAATTGACCACCTTCTCCAGGTTTTGCTCCCTGGGCGATCTTTATTTCAATTTCATTACAATTATTTAAATAATTTACTGTAACTCCAAACCTTGCTGATGCAATCTGTTTTACCCTAGAATTTGCACTATCTCCATCATCCATAACTTTAAATCTTTTTTCATCTTCGCCACCCTCACCACTACAAGAAGCTCCTTTTATTCTGTTCATGCCAATTGCTAGAGTTTCATGTGCCTCCTTAGATAATGCTCCATGAGACATGCTTCCACTGCCAAATCTTTTTAAAATTTTTTCTATTGGTTCAACTTCAGATAATTCTATTGATGGGCCTAATTTCTTCTTCCTAAAATTTACTAAATCTCTCAAATTTATAGGTGGCAAATTATATATACCCTCGGCATATTTTTTATAAGCATCATAAGAATTTGAACTTACAGCGCTCTGTAGTAAGTGTATAAGCCTACCTTGGTATTGATGAGTTTCTCCATTTTTTCTATATCTATAAATACCACCAATTGGTAGAACGGTCTCTGTGCTTTCAAATGCTTCTTTGTGAATTAATCGTATTTTTTTTTCAATACCATTTAAACCGATACCTGATATTTTTGATGTTATACCAGGGAAGTAATCATCAACTACAGTTCTACTGAGCCCAACAGTTTCAAAATTACATCCTCCCCTGTAAGAACTCAAAACAGAAATTCCCATTTTAGACATGATTTTTAGAAGACCTGCATTTACTGATTTTATATATCTTTGAATACATTCATCGAAGCTAAACTGACCAAAAAGTTTTTTTGAATGTCTTTGATATAAACTATCAAAAGCTAAATATGGATTAACTGTTGTTGCACCCACTCCTATTAATGTTGCAAATGAATGGGTATCTAATGCCTCTCCAGACTGTACATTAATGGAAACGTATCCTCTCAATTTTTTTCCAATCAAAAAAGTATTTATAGCTCCTACGCATAGCAACATTGGTATTGGTAGTTTTTTTGAAGAAAGATCTTTATCACTAAGAACAAGCTGTGTAACACCTTGTCTAACTGCAATTTCTGCTTCTTTTTGAATTCTTGTAATAGCATTTACCAAATTTTCATCTTGTAGGAATGTACAATCAATATTTATAGAATTTTTACCAAAAAAATTTATAAATTTATTAAATTGTGAATTAGATAAAATTGGACTATTTAAAACATAAATGTTTTCTTTTGTTAAAGTATCAAAATCTAAAATATTTCCCAAATTTCCAAATCTTGTTTTTAAACTCATTACTTTATTTTCCCTCAAAGAGTCAATTGGAGGGTTGGTTACTTGACTAAAATTTTGTCTAAAAAAATGATAGAGTGGTCTATATCTGTCAGATAGGACTGCTAAAGGAGTGTCATCCCCCATAGAGCCAGTTGCTTCTTTTGCATCTTCAGCCATGGGATGTAAAATAAGTTCTAAATCTTCCAAACTTATTCCAAAAGTGTATTGTCTTCTTCGTAAATTTTCTCCCTCAAAAGTATTTTTTTCGTTTTGAATTATTAATTTTTCATCTAAATCAATAATTTGTGAATTAAAATGCTTGAACTCTTTGGCAAGATAATCTTTTATTTGATCGTTAGAAAAAATTTTACCTTTTTCAATTCTTACTCCAATTATTTCCCCTGGACCCAACCTGCCCTTAGATAAAATTTTTTTCTCGTTTAATTCTATCATTCCAGTTTCTGAACCTGCAAAAAGCATTTTATCTTTTGTAATTGCATATCTAAGAGGTCTAAGTCCGTTTCTATCATTTGCTGCAATAACCCATTCATTATCTGTGGCTGCTATCGCTGCGGGTCCATCCCATGGTTCCATTGTGCTATTTAAAAAATTAAATAATTGTTGATGACTTTTTGGAAGTGTTTTATTTTTTTTTGACCAAGCATCTGGTACTAACATTAATTTAGCTAAAGGTGCAGATTGACCTGATTTATTTAATAATTCAAAAACATTGTCTAATGCTGCTGAATCTGAAACACCTTTCTGAATAACTGGTTTTAAATTTTCTATATTATCAAAAAGAGGACTGCTCATTTCCTGTTCATGAACTTTCATCCAATTTTTATTTCCTTTATAAGTATTTATTTCACCATTATGAGCGATTGCCCTGAAAGGTTGAGCTAAACTCCAGCTAGGAGCAGTGTTTGTTGAGAATCTTTGGTGAAATATTGCATATCTTGAAATAAATCTTTTATCTTTTAAATCTAAATAAAAGTCTGATATTGCCTGAGCTAAATACAGCCCTTTGTAAATAATTGATTTTGAACTAATTGAACAGATATAAAAGTTGTTTAATGACAGTTCAAATGCTTTGTTCTCTATTTTTTTTCTAGTTTCATAAATTTTTCTCTCTAAGTCTTTATCTATCAAGTTTGAGTCATTCGATTTAAATAATACTTGAATTATTTCTGGCATAGTTTGAAAAGCTTTTTCACCAAGAATTTTAGGATTTACTGGAACTTGCCTCCAACCATAAATGCTAAAATTATTTTTTGTTAATTCACTCTCTACAATAGTTTTACAGCTCTCTTGGGAAGAATAATCGTTTCTAGGAAGAAAAATCATACCAACACAAATTTCTGAGTTATCATAATCATGTCCGGTTACTTCGATTTTTTCTATGAAAAAATCTTTTGGAATTTCGACATGTATACCAGCGCCATCACCTGTCTTTCCATCAGCATCAACTGCTCCTCTGTGCCATACAGCTTTTAAAGCCTCAATTCCGTACTCAACAATTTCTCTAGATTTTTTTCCTTCAGTTGAAGCAATTACACCAACTCCACAAGCATCATGCTCCATCTCTTTTGAATAAATATGATTTTCAGTTAAGAGTTTTAAATTTTTTTTATAATTATCCATCATGCTACTTTTATTTTCCTTAATTCTTTGCTTTCCAAATAATTTTTCATAGCTATTGCTGCATCTCTGCCATCTTTGATAGCCCAAACAACAAGTGATGCACCTCTAACTATATCACCCGCTGCAAACACCCCTTCTAAATTTGTTTCCATAGTGTCAAAGTTTGTTTTCAAAGTTCCCCATTTTGTTACTTGTAATTCTTTTGAATCAAATAAATAAGGCAAGTCTTCTGGATCAAATCCAAGAGCTTTAATAACCATATCAGCTTTGATTTCAAATTCTGAACCTTCTTTAATTTCTGGTTTTCTTCTCCCTGAGTCATCAGGCTCACCTAATTGAATTTTATTAATAATTAATTTTTCTATTTTGTTTGTGCCTTTAAATTCTTTGGGGCTTGATAACCAAACAAATTCAACTCCTTCTTCTTCAGCATTAGAAACTTCTCTTGCAGACCCTGGCATATTTTCTTTGTCCCTTCTATAAAGACACTTGACTGACTTTGCCCTTTGTCTTACGGAGGTTCTTACACAGTCCATAGCAGTGTCACCACCACCAATAACAACAATATCTTTTCCTTCCGCATTCAAAATTCCTTTATCAAATAATTCAACTTTATCCCCTAAGCCTTTTTTATTTGAAGCTGTAAGAAATTCCATAGCTGGAAAAATATTTTCTAAGTCATTACCAGGTAGGTTTATTTCTCTTGGCTTATATACCCCCGTTGCAATTAAAATTGCATCATGCTTTTTTCTTAAATGTTCTAAAGTAGCATCTTTACCAACCTCAAAATTGTGTTTAAATTCTATACCACCATCTTTAAGAAGCTTAGTTCGTCTTTCTACAACATGTTTCTCTAATTTAAAATTTGGGATACCGTAAATTAATAAACCTCCTGCACGATCATAACGATCATAAACAGTAATTTTGTAACCATTCTTTCTTAACTGTTCAGCTGCTGCTAAACCAGCTGGTCCTGCACCAATAATACCAACACTTTGGTTTTTTTCATATTCCACTTCAATTGGTTTTACCCAGCCTTGTTCCCAAGCATTATCTGTTAAATATTTTTCTACTGATCCTATAGTTACTGTCCCATGACCTGACTGCTCAATAACGCAATTGCCCTCGCAGAGACGGTCCTGCGGACATATTCTTCCACAAACTTCAGGCATATTGTTTGTGCTTTGAGATAATTCGTAAGCTTCTTTTAATCTTCCCTCTGCTGTTAATTTTAACCAGTCTGGAATATTATTGCTAAGTGGACAATGGACCTGACAAAAAGGAACTCCACATTGAGAACATCTGCTTGATTGCTCCTGGGCTTTTTGATTTATAAAATCGTCGTAAATTTCATTAAAATCCTCTTTTCTATTCTTAACCTCTCTTTTAGGTGGAGTCTGTTGACCTATTTTTACAAATTTAAGCATTTTATCAGTCATATTTTTTTTGAATCTTGGTAAAATATACATTGTTTTTATTAGTAAAAGAATTATTTAGGTCAATAAACATGACCTATATTCAATTAAAATAGGCGCAAAATAATAAAAATTTAATTTTTGCATATCTATTATGATTAAATCGAATTGTTTTAAAAGGATATTTTTTAAGTTACGACAACTATATGTTTCAAGATTTTATAGAAATCCTTATTCTCTCAGTTATTCAAGGTATATCTGAATTTTTACCAATTAGTTCATCAGCTCATTTGATTATAGTATCTAGCTTATATGATCTTAAAACAAGCTCCTTATTAATAGATATAAGTTTGCATTTAGGTTCTTTGTTGGCAATAATATTTTTTTTTAGAAAAGATCTATTTAACCTTAAACATAATCACAAATTACTAAAATTAATTATTATAGGTTCGATACCACTTATTATTGTTGGATACATATTACATTCAACAGAATTAATACATTTTTTAAGAAATATTGAAGTTATAGCATGGACAACATTATTTTTTGGTATTATTTTGTATTTTGCTGATCAAAGAAAAATTAATCAAAACATTCCTAAAGATTTAAACATTAAGTCGATTATATTTATTGGTTTATTTCAAATACTTGCTTTAGTACCTGGAGTTAGTAGAGCAGGCATTACAATGACAGCTGCAAGATTTTTAAATTTTAATAGAGTCGACTCAGGTAAAATTTCATTTTTGCTGTCTATCCCTGCATTAGCAGGAGCAAGTTTTCTTGAGTTAAAAAATATACAGAATGAAACTTTAGAAATTAATTTATTAGTTGTTATTGCTATAGTTTTTTCTTTTCTGTTTTCTTATATAACAGTAAAATTTTTTCTAAGTTATTTGAATAAATTTTCGTTAAATATTTTTGTAATTTATAGATTAATAATTGCATTAATTTTATTGTTGATAATTTATTTTTAAATTGGTCGTTTTATTAGAGGTAATAATTGAGATAATAAAACACCACATAATATAAAGAAACATCCTAATAAATTATTTACTCCTAATATCTGATTTAACAAAAACCAAGCTGCAATTGTTGCAAAAACTCCCTCTAATGAAAAAATTATTGCTGCTGGAGCAGGTGTAATATTTTTTTGTGCATAAATCTGTAAAACAAAAGCAAATCCTCCTGAGAGGATTCCTGCATACAAAATTGAATCTATTTCATTTAAAATATTTTCGATTATAAATTCTTCATAGACAAATCCAATCACAAAAGAAAATAAAGCTACTAACAAAGTTTGAATAGCTCCTAAAGTCAAGGGTAAATTATATTTTGTAACTATTATTCCAGTAAAAATAATATGGGTACTCCAAAACAAAGCTCCTAATACTACAAGAGTATCACCAAGTCTTACTGTTGCATCGTGAAAATTCGTAAGTAGGTAGCCACCAATTAAACATAGAACTACAGAAGGCCACACACTCCAATGTATTGATTTTTTTCTAAATAAAAAAATTATCATTGGTACCATAGGGACATAAAAAATAGTGAAAAATGCTGCGTTAGCTACATCTGTATACAGAAGAGCAACTTGTTGTAATGCTGAACCTAAAAAAAGAGATAATCCAATTAAAAAAGAGAGTAAAGCGAATGTCTTAAAGTCTAATTTGAACTCTGATTTTAATTTTTTGACCTCAAATAAAAATGCAAGGGGAACAATTGCCAAAAATCCTACAAAAAATCTTACAGCATTGAAAGTGAAAGGACCTATATTGTCCATACCTGTATCCTGGGCTATAAAAGTGGTTCCCCAAATAAATGTGCACAATAATGCACTTAATAATGAGACTGTTTTTGACATAATTTTTTTTAGACTGCTAATTTATAAGCAAAATTTTTTCCTAAATTTTCTTTTAACTCATTGTTAAAACGAGCGGCTTCTGCTCCATCAATAATTCTATGATCGTAAGACAATGATAAAGGCAACATAATTCTAGTAACGAATTTTCCATCTAAAAAAACTTGTTTTTTTTCAGTTCTTCCAATCCCTAATATTGCAACTTCAGGAAAATTTATAATAGGTGTGAAAAACGATCCTCCAATTCCACCTAAACTTGTTATTGTCATAGATCCACCAAATAATTCTTTTTTATCAATTTTAAGATTTCTGCATTGATCACTAAGATTTTTAAGTTCAGAACTTATTAGATTAATATTTTTATTGTCTGCATTTCTTAGTTTAGGAACCATTAAACCATGCGGGGTATCCACTGCTATTCCAATATGATAATATTTTTTGACAGTCATTTTTCCACCGTCCATATCATCAATAGAGCTATTAAAATTGGGAAATTTTTTCAATGAAGCGGTCAAAGCTTTTACGATAAAAGCTAAAGGTGTAATTTTTTTTTTCTCACCAGTATATATATCGGTTAGCGATGATCTAAATTCCTCTAATTCTGTGATATCTGCTTCATCATGATTGGTTACGTGGGGAACATTTGTCCAAGAATTCATCAAGTATTTTGCAGATAATTTTTTAACTCTTGGTATATCTTTTATTTCTACTTCTCCAAATTCTGAGTGAGAGTATTCTTGTTTTATCTTTTCATTACTTTTATTCTCATTTTTAATAAAGTTATTAGATTTCGAAGCTACAAATAATTTTACGTCACTCTCAATAACTCTACCTTTCCGTTCACTGCCTGCAACTTGATTAATATCTACCCCAAGCTCTCTTGCAAATTTTCGAACCTTTGGACTTGCAGATGATATTTTAAAAACTTTATTTTGATCAGTTGATATTTTTTGAGTCCCTTGTTTTATTTCCTGAGTTTTATTAATCTCATTTTCAATTGCTGGTTTTTTTTCAACTCTTTCCTGTACTTCATCAATATTTTTTAAAATTAAGATTAAATCTCCCTCTGAAACTTTATCTCCTACCTTTATTTTTAAAGTTTTAATTTTTCCATCAAAATTTGATGGAATTTCTACGCTAGATTTGTCACTCTCTATTGTTATTAAAGGATCATTTTTTTTTAAAGTTTGACCTTCAGAAACTAAAACTTCAATCACTTCTACATTTTTGAAATCTCCAATATTGGGTACTTTTATTTCAATTTCTGACATTATAATTTTGTTGGCATTGGTTTATTAATATCTATTTTATATTTTTTGATTGCATCTTTAGCGTGTTTAGATGCTATAAGCTGTTCTTTTGCTAATACACTTAATCCATAAGTAACAATATGCTCCTTATCAACTTCAAAAAAATTTCTTAAATTTTTTCTAGTATCACTCCGTCCAAAGCCATCTGTTCCTAGTGAATAAAAACTTTTATTAATATAAGGTCTAATTTGATCTGAATTCATTCTCATATAATCTGATGCTGCCAAAATAGGTCCTTCTGTTTTACCTAGGCATTTTTCAACATAGGATTTTTTTTGTTCTTTATCTGGATTCAAAAGATTATATCTTTCTACTTCTAGACCATCTCTTCTTAACTCATTAAAACTTGTTACGCTCCAAATCTCACTATCTATTTGATATTCTCTTTGTAATATTTCAGCACCTACAATCATTTCTCTTAAAATTGTACCAGATCCCAAAAATTGAATTTTTGTTTTTTTATATTTATTAAATTCTTTAATCTTATACATTCCCTTTAAAATTCCTTCTTCACAAGATTTATCTTTGGGTATAGCTGGATGAGGGTAGTTTTCATTCATAGTTGTAATGTAGTAGAAAATATTCTCTTTTTTTTCATGCATCCTTCTTAGTCCGTCTCTGAAAATAACTGCTAATTCATAATGAAAGGTTGGATCATATGATACACAGTTAGGAATTGTTGACGCCATTAGATGACTATGACCATCTTGATGCTGCAGACCTTCTCCTGCTAAAGTTGTTCTTCCAGCTGTAGCTCCAATTAAAAATCCTCTAGACTGACTATCTGCCCCTGCCCATGCAAGGTCACCTATTCTTTGAAATCCAAACATTGAGTAAAAAAGATAAATAGGTATCATCTCAATATCGTGGTTGGTATATGAGGTTCCTGCTGCAATCCAAGAGGACATTGCTCCAGCTTCTGTAATTCCTTCCTCTAAAACTTGTCCACTTTTTTCCTCTCTATATGAGCTCAATTGAGCAGAGTCTTCAGGTTCATATTTTTGTCCTTCATGAGCATATATCCCAACTTTTTGAAAAAAACCTTCCATACCAAATGTTCTAGCTTCATCAGGAATAATAGGGACCAATCGAGGTGCAACATTTTTATCTCTCAGGAGATTTGTTAGCATTCTTACAAGTGCCATCGTAGTGGACATTTCTTTTTTACCAGTGGATTCTTTCATGTTATCAAAAATATTTTTAGGAGGTGCTTTAATAGGTTTTGCATAAGAAGTTCTCTCCGGTATGAAGCCACCAAGCTGAAGTCTTCTTTCCTTTATATATTTGATTTCTGGTGAATTTTGATCAGGTTTATAATACTCAATATTTTTGACTTGTTGATCAGTTAAAGGAACATCAAATCTATCTCTGTAATACAGTAAATCATCAACATCTAATTTTTTAGTTTGGTGTGTAGTATTTACACTTTCTCCACTTTTACCCATACCATAACCTTTGATGGTCTTAGCAATTACAACGGTTGGGCTTCCAATATTTTTAGATGCTTTATTGTATGCTGCAAAAACCTTATGCGGGTCATGGCCACCTCGATTTAATCTCCAGATATCTTTATCTGAAAGGCTAGAAACTAATTCTTTTGTTTCTAGATATTTTCCAAAAAATTTTTCTCTAACATAAGCTCCATCTCTTGCTTTCATTGCTTGATATTCACCATCAACTGTTTCATTCATTGTTTTCACTAAATGACCTGTTTTGTCATTTGCTAATAATTGATCCCAATAAGAGCCCCATATCACCTTGATGACATTCCATCCTGCGCCCCTAAAAATTCCCTCTAATTCTTGTATGATTTTTCCATTTCCTCTTACAGGTCCATCCAATCTCTGAAGATTACAATTTATAACAAAAATAAGATTATCTAATTTTTCCCTCGCAGCTAAACCTATTGCTCCAAGAGACTCTGGCTCATCCATTTCTCCATCACCTAAAAATGCCCAGACCTTTCTGCCTTCATCTTTTATTAGACCTCTATTAATTAAATATTTCATATATCTAGCCTGATAAATAGCTAGCATTGGTCCCAAGCCCATTGAAACAGTTGGAAATTGCCAAAAGTTTGGCATTAACCATGGATGGGGGTATGAAGACAAACCACCTGGATTGACCTCTTGTCTAAAACTATCTAATTGTTTTTCATTCAGTCTTCCTTCAAGAAATGCTCTCGCATACATGCCAGGCGCACTGTGTCCTTGAAAATAAACTAAATCTCCTCCAAATTTATTATTTTTAGCTCTCCAAAAATGATTCATCCCCACATCATACAAAGTAGCTGCAGAAGCAAAAGTTCCTATATGACCTCCAAGTTCAGGAAACTTTTTGTTTGCTCTAACTACCATCGCAGCAGCATTCCATCTTATTAGAGATCTAATTCTTCTCTCTATATTTTGATCACCACTTGATTTTTTTTCTTCACTTACAGGGATCGTATTAATATAAGGAGTGTTTTGTGTATATGGAATATTAGCTCCTTCCATATATGCTTTATTAATTAATTCCTTAATTAAATAATGAGCTCTCTGATTTCCATCCTTTTCTATAACATCTGAAAGAGATTCTAGCCACTCACTTGTCTCTAATGGATCAATATCCCCTTCTTTTATGATCTGTATCATTTCAGGTTTTTCTTTTTCAGTTTTTTGAATTGGTTTTTTTTGTTCTTGAGTTTTTTTTAAGGAGCTTTCCGCTTCTTGAATTAAATTCTCAGTGTTTTTTGGAACATCTTGAGGAGAGGAAAGTTTTTGATCAACACCTATTATATTTAAAATTAAATCACCCTTTGAAACTTTATCACCAACTTTTACATTTATAGTTTCAATTTTACCTGAAAAAATTGATGGTATTTCAACACTAGATTTATCACTTTCTATTGTAACAACAGGATCATCTTTTATAATTTCTTGACCTTCTTTCACAAGTATTTCGATTACCTCAACATTTTCAAAATCGCCAATGTCAGGAACTAATAATTTTTCTTTCATTTATTCAAAGTTTTATACACTATTAAAATCTACTTTTGCCAATTCTACCACATTCTGTCCAATTTTTTGACATTCTTTAAGAGTATGCTTCAATTATGATTAAAAACTTATTAAATGCACTTATTCAACCAAAAGTTAGCACTTATATAGATGCTAGAACATGGATACAAAAAATTTTACTAGAGGAAAAATACGGTAAGATTAATTCTTAAATAGTCTCTACACATAAAGCTATACCCATTCCTCCACCTATACAGAGAGTTGCACAACCTTTATCTTTTTTTTGTTTTTTCAATTCGTGAACCAATGTGACTAATATCCTTGCACCAGAAGCGCCAATAGGATGACCAAGAGCTATGGCACCACCATTCACATTGACTTTATTTTTATCAATTCTTAACTCATTAATTACAGCTATACTTTGAGCTGCAAAAGCCTCGTTGATCTCAAATAAATCAATATCATCTAAATTCCAATTTGCTTTTTTTGCAGCTAAACGAACGGCCTCTATTGGACCAAGACCCATTAAAGAAGGTTGTACACCAACAGTTGCCCAAGATACAATTTTTACTAATGGTTTAATTGATTTTTTTTGTGCTTCATCTATAGAAGTTAATAGTAAAGCTGCTGCACCATCATTTATACCTGAAGAGTTTCCTGCAGTGACAGTTCCATCTTCTTGAAAAACACTTTTTAATTTTTCTAGATCTGAAATTTTTAAATCTTTTCTTGGATGCTCATCTTTATCAAAAATATTGCCATTTTGATTTATTGCAATTATTTCGTCATCAAATCTATTTTTTATTGAAGCTTCCTGTGCTTTTTTTTGGGAATATAAAGCAAATTCATCTTGTTCTTTTCTTGAGATATTAAATTTTTTTGCAATATTTTCTGCTGTAACTCCCATATGATAATTATGAAATGCATCAATCAATCCATCATTAATCATGGTATCTAGCAATTTATCCTCTGAAATTCTTTTTTTATCACGATAAAATATTGAATGTGGAGCAATTGACATATTTTCTTGCCCTCCAGAAATTATTACTTTTGCCTCACCTAATTTTATTGATTGATATCCTGATACTACAGCTCTTAATCCAGAACCACACACTTGATTAATTAAATGTGCTGGTTTTGAATTTGGTACACCACCATTTATTGCTGCTTGTCTTGCTGGATTTTGTCCTGCACCAGCTGTTAAAACCTGACCCATAATCACTTCATCTATGTCATTTTTATTAAATTTAGATTTTTTTAAAATTTCTTCTATAACTATTGATCCAAGTTGATCAGTTCTCATATCTTTTAATGAACCTTTGTAAGAACCTATTGGTGTTCTAATTGCACTAACAATAACAACTTCTCTTGATTTATTGCTCATAAAATTTCTATTTGTCTTATTATTAAAATACCTTAAAAATTAATATACTATAATAAAAAAATTAAAAATGCGCCTGTAGCTCAACTGGATAGAGCGCTTGGCTACGGACCAGGAGGTTCTGGGTTCGACTCCTAGCAGGCGCACCATATGGAAAATTATGATAAATTGGCTATTTAAATTATCATTAAAAATGTCAGTAATATACTTTTTTATGATAATATTTGTAATTCTATTAATTTTAACTTTTATAATTTAAAAAATATGACTACAAAATTTGAACAAATTAGTTTGAAAGCTGGTTTTATGAAACATAATGGAGGTGTTTTATTTAGAAATGTTTCTGAAACTGATTATGAATTCAAATCTATTATTAATAAAAATCACTTAAATGCTGCAGGAATTACCCATGGTGGGTATTTGTCATCTTTAATAGATGCTGGTGCCGGGACTGCCGCACATCGAGCGGCGCATAATGCACCGTGTGTGACAATTTCACTAGAATTAAAATTTATAGGATCGTCAAAAGAAGGAGATGAGATTTTGGGGCGTGTCAAAATTTTAAAAAAAACCAAAACCCTAGTTTTTTTATTTTGTGAATTAAAATGTAATAATAAAATTATAACATCTGCCACCGGTATTTGGAAAATTTTAAAAATAAAACCATCAGATTTAGGTCCTGGTGGCTAAAATCTTATTTATAAAATGAGAACTTTTTACCACTCGATTCGGTCATGTTTTAGTCTATTTTTGTTCTTTAAGACCAACAACATCTGGTAGTCAAAAAAAAGAACATACCAAAGATAGAAATGAAAAAAAATAAAATCACAGCAGTATTGGGACCTACGAATACAGGAAAAACTCACTTGGCTATTGAAACAATGTTGTCTTTTGACAGTGGTATGATGGGTTTTCCTCTAAGATTATTAGCACGAGAAGTTTATGACAAAGTTATTAAAAAAGTTGGTTCAGAACAAGCTGCATTAATAACTGGTGAAGAAAAAATAATTCCTACGAATGCGAAATATTTTTTATGCACAGTAGAGTCTATGCCAATTGAAAAGTATTTAGATTTTGTTGCAATAGATGAAATACAAATGTGTGCAGATCATGAGCGTGGTCATATATTTACCGACAGACTATTAAATATGAGAGGAAATAAATTAACCATGTTCATGGGATCAAATACAATTAAAAGTATAATTAATAATTTAGATGATGATATAGAATTTATTAATAGAAATAGACTATCTAAACTTACTTATTTAGGTCACAAAAAAATTTCAAGGATAGATAGAAAAACAGCAATAATAGCTTTTTCTGCTGAAGATGTTTATGGAATTGCAGAGCTCATAAGAAGACAAAAAGGAGGTGCCGCAATAGTAATGGGCTCATTAAGTCCAAAAACAAGAAATGCACAAGTTGAATTATATCAATCAGGAGATGTTGATTTCCTAGTAGCTACTGATGCAATTGGAATGGGAATTAATATGGATCTTGATTATGTTTTTTTTTCTAGCTTAAAAAAGTTTGATGGAAAGAAATCACGAAGATTAAGTTTATCCGAGATTGGTCAGATTGCTGGAAGAGCCGGGCGATATTTAAATAATGGTAGTTTTGGTATTACTGGTCAATGCAAACAAATAAATGCTGAAGACGTAGATTTATTGGAAAATCATAAATTTGAAGAGATTTCATCAATATATTGGAGAAATTCTAATTTAAATTTCAATAATCCAAATATGCTTTTAAAATCTTTGGAAGAAAAACCAAATGAATATTGGTTAAAAAAAATTCATGAATGTGAGGATGAAAAAGCACTAAAATTTTTTTTGAGGGAAAAAGATTTACAATCAACTAAATTTAATAATGATAGATTAAGTTTGTTATGGGAATGTTGTCAAATACCAGATTTTGTGAAAAAAACTTATGGGAACCACTATGAAGTTATAAGTAACGTTTTTAAGTTTCTTAATAGTGAAAAAGGAAAAATTACTGAAGATTTTATGAGATTTCAGTTGATGAAGCTAGATAAATTAGATGGAAATGTTGATTCCTTGTCAAATAGAATTGCAAATGTAAGAACATGGTCATATGTTTCTAACAAAAATAATTGGGTACAAAACCAAAATTATTGGATAGAAAAGACAAAAATATTAGAGGATAAACTTTCAGATAGGCTTCATGATGAACTTACAAAAACTTTTATTGACAAGAGGGCAAGTGTTCTTGCAAGAGGTTTAAAGCAAGATATGGATTTTAAAACAAAAATTTTAGACAATAATGATGTTTTGATTGATGATCAATTTATTGGTAAAATAAATGGTTTAAAGTTGGAGCTAGATTTAAAAAAAGGTGCATTAGAAACTGATATTAAATCTTTAAAAAAAGCAGCAAGACAATCAGTTGGGCCAGAACTAGAAAGAAGAATTCAAATAATAATTGATACAGGCATAATTGAATTAAAAGAAGATTTTAAACTTTATTGGAATAATTCTGCAATAGGAAAATTAAGTGTGGGCAAAGATTATCTAAATCCCAATTTTGATTTAATTGTAGATGACATTTTAGAGCAAAATCAAAAAAAAAAATTGACAATTTTTATAGAAAAATGGCTTAAGAATAAAATTGAAACAATTTTAGAAAGTTTAGTAAGTTTACAGAATTTAAAAGAAAAAAATTCTTCAATAAAGGCATTAGCATATCAGCTTTATGAAAATAATGGAGTTTTGAAACGGGATCAGGTTTCTGATTATTTAAAAAATCTTGAACAAAATCAAAGAAAAATTTTAAGAGATTTAGGTGTTAAATTTGGAAGGTACCATGTTTTTTTACATAAATTAATAAAACCTGAGCCTGTTTTTCTAAGAACATTGCTCTGGAAAAATTATCATCAAAAATATTTTAACTTAAAACCACCTACATTTGGTTTAAATTTTTTAGATAATAAAAATCTTAACAGAAGCTTTATGCTGCTTTGTGGATTTGAAAAATTTAATAACTACTATGTTAGAATCGATATTCTTGAAAGATTATTTTTACAAATAATAAAGTCTGAAACTGATAAAAATAAAGAAATAAAAATGGTACCTGAAATGTTAAATCTTTTAGGCTGTAATAAAGAAAAATTTAAAAAGTTATTGTCAAATATGAATTATAAGATTATTGAAAAAGATAATGATATATTTTTTAGGTACTTTCCTAAAAAAGATAAAAAAAGAAATTCAATTAAAAAAGAACAAAAAGAAAATCCCTTCAAAATATTAAAAAATTTAAATTTGAATTAAAATGTTTTTTCTCGAAAAAAATAAAAATAGTAATGATAATTTTATCAAAATTGCAGCTTTGTTAATTCATGCAGCTAAAATAGACCAAGATTACACAAATCTGGAAAAAAAGATAATTGAGCAAACTATTATTGATTTCGGTGCAAAAGAAGACGACCTAGAATTTATTATGAAAGAAGCAAAAAAAATTGAAGAAAATTCAAATCAAATATTAGATTTTACAAAGGAGGTTAAAAGTTTAGAAAATGAAAAAAAAGTAAGAATTATAGAGACACTATGGAAGATAATTTATTCAAATAAAGAGGCTGATATGTATGAAACAAATCTCATGCGAAGACTTGGTGGATTGTTGTATATTGACAATAAAACTTTAGGGGATATTAAAGAAAAAATTAAAAATATTTTATAATGACTTATCTAGTTAATGAAAATTGTATTAAATGCAAGCTAATGGATTGCGTCGAGGTGTGTCCAGTAGATTGCTTTTATGAGGGTAAAAATATGCTTGTAATTAAACCTGATGAGTGTATAGATTGTGGCGTTTGTGAGCCTGAGTGTCCTGTAGACGCTATAGTTGCTGATACCGAACCTGGCAACGAAAAGTGGTTAGAATTGAATAAAAATTATTCAGAGATCTGGCCAAACATTAACCAAAAAAAAGATCCACCAGCGGATCATGAAAAATTTAAAGATGAAAAAAATAAATTTGAAAAGTATTTTAAAGAAAACATTTAAGAAAAAACCAAAAAAAATATCGAAAAAAAAATCAAAAAAAATAATAAAAAAGAAAGCTAAAAAAAACAAAAAAACTCTAAAACCAAATAAGATAAAAAAAGTCTCTGTTAAAAAAACTTTCAAGAAAGATGAAAAAACATCAGAAAATAAAACTGATAACTTAAGGATTTCAAAATCAAATGAAATAAAACCTGAAATTAAGAAAGTAAAAAAACAAGAGACTGAAAAGAGAGAATATAAAATTAAAGATTATGTCGTATATCCCAAACATGGAGTTGGTCAAATTTTAGAATTTAAAAAAATCAATATTGGCGGAATAGATGTGGAAACCTATGTTATTAAATTTGAAAAAGATAAGGCGAATGGAATGGTGCCTGTCAATAAACAAGTTCACTTACGACCTCTAGCTACTATAAATCAAGTAAACAAATGTATTTCTATATTAAAAAGTAAACCAAAGATAAAAAGATCTATGTGGAGTAGAAGAGCCCAAGAATATGAAGCAAAAATTTCATCTGGAAAAATTTATGAATTAGCTGAAGTTGTGAGGGATCTTAATAAAGGTGATGATCTTATGGTTGATCAGTCATATAGTGAAAGACAACTTTTTGAAAAAGCATATGAGAGAATATTGGCCGAATTTCAGATTATTTTGAATTTGTCTCTAGATGATACAAAGAAAAAATTAGATAAAGCACTTAAAAGGAATTTAGGTGAGCAACCTAAGCCTGCTTCAACTAGTACTAAAAGTGTGGAGCCCGATTTGACTGCTGACGAAAATATTTCTGATACTGAGGAAGTACCAATAGATGAATAAAAAAAACGCCTCTCACACGTAATCGTTATGAGAAGCGTTTTTAATAAAGAATACTAAGTTACTATCTTCTTCTTCTTTTTTTAGCTTTTTTCTTAGCTTTTTTCTTAGCCTTCTTTGCTTTTTTTCTTCTTTTAGCCATCTTTAGCTCCCTTTTTAGTTAAACGAATCAAAATTGATTCGTAATTACTTATTTTTATTTTTTTATACGCGTTATGTCAATTCTTTAATTAAAGTTAACTTTTTTTAAAAAACTAAATTAAAAAAAATAATTTTTTTTTGTTTTAATATGTAAAAAAGTTAATGTTTATGCGAATAATAATCAATTAATTTTACTTATTTAATAAAGTTTTTCTAAATCAAATTTGTATTTTTCTAAAATTTTTTTTCTTTTTAGTTTTAAAGTTGGTGTTAACATTCCATTTTCAATTGTAAATTCTTCTTTAATTAATTTAAATTTCTTTACTTTTTCGACTAAAGATAAAGTTTTATTCAGATTTTCTAAATAATTTTCAATTTCTTTTTTATTTTGTTCTTCCTCACTTACAATTAGGGCAACTAAATAAGTTTTTTTATCTCCATAAACGAAACTTTGTTTAATTTTTTCATTTAAACACAATAAATTTTCAATCTTAGACGGTGAAATATTGTCTCCACCAAGATTAACTATAATTTCTTTTTTTCTGTCAGTTATTTTTAAATTTCCATCTTTAGTAATTTCTCCTATATCTCCTGTATGCAACCAACCATCTTTAATAATATCACTTGTCTCTTTTTCCATATTCCAATAACCAAGCATTACATTTTCACCCTTTACTAATATTTCTCCATCCTTTGCTATCTTCACTTCATTAGTTTTAAAAGGTGGACCTACTGTTTCAATCTTGATTTTTCCTGGAATATTGCAGCTAACAACTGGAGAAGTTTCTGTTAATCCATACCCTTGTAAAGTTGGCAAACCTATAGAATTTAAAAATTCACCTATTTTTTGATCTAATGCACCTCCCCCTGAAACGAAGGCCTTTAATTTTCCACCAAATTGGTTTTTAATTTTTTTTCTGACTAATAGTTCACAAAAAAAATTGATTATTCTTTCTTTAAAATTAAATCTTTCTTTATAAAGTTTTTTTCTTCCTAATTTAATAGTATTTTCAATTAATCTTTTTTTGAAACCTTTTTGTTTAGAGAAATTAACAAAAATTTTGTTATATAAATTTTGATAAAATCTTGGTACAGCTGTCATGATTGTAGGCTTTGCAATTAACATATTAGGTAATAATTTTTCTAAACTCTCTGCATAAAAAATTGTAGCTCCAAGTGAAATTTGTACATATTGCACAGTATGTTCATATGAATGAGATAATGGAAGCCAAGTCAAAAAAACAGGATTATCATTTTTTACAATTGAATCTAATATTTCTTGTGCTCCCTCGCAATTAGAAAGAATTCCTCCATGGCTTAGCATTACACCCTTGGGATTTCCTGTTGTTCCTGATGTGTAAATAATACAAGCAAGATTTTTTCTTTTAATTTCTTTATTATATTTATCTGAAATAGAAATAGTTTCCTTGCTGTCATTTTCAAAAATACTTTGTAAATTTGTAATTTCTTCATCAAAATTTTCAAATGATAAAATAAATGTATCTTTTGAAATTAGTCTTTTAATTTTTTTTAGCTGAATATTAGTTGAAACTATACATATTTTTGGCTTACAATCGTTTAGAATATATTCATAATCTTTTTCTGAGTAAGTGGTAAATAATGGAACTGTTACTCCTCCTGCATTCATAATTGCTATATCAGCAATGAACCACTCTGGTCTATTTTCTGATAACAAAACACACCTGTCACCTTCAGATAAAATTTTTCTGAGATATTTAGACAAAATAAAAATATTATTTTGTGCTTGCTTCCAAGTTAAAACATTTTTTTTTTCATCTTTTAGCCATTTCAAAAATGGTTGGTTTTGTTCTGAATTTTTTTCCTCATATTTTTTGAAAAAAAGTTCTACTAGACTGTTAATCTTTTTTAATTCCATAATTTGGTGGGCGAAGAGAGAATCGAACTCTCACTTCTTGCGAAACACGATTTTGAGTCGTGCGCGTCTACCAGTTCCGCCATTCGCCCTTAATTGTTTAATTATTAATTAAATAGTATAAGAACTAAAATTATATTAAAACCAAAAAATGCTTAATACTCTATACAAAAAATGTTTAAATTTAGCTTCACATAAAAGTTCTAAATACTATTTGGCGGTAGTCTCTTTTATTGAAAGTTCTTTTTTTCCGATTCCACCAGACGTAATGGTAATACCCATGGTAATCTCAAAAAAAAATGATTTCATAAAAATATTTTTTATAGCAACAATATTTTCTGTTTTAGGCGGTGTATTAGGTTATTTTATTGGGGCATTTTTTTTTGATATTGGAATGCAAATAATGAATTTTTATAATTATGAAAATAAGTTATTTGATCTGAAGAATAGTTTAATAAATACTGAGGGCTTTTACGCTTGGCTTGGAATACTTTTTTTAGCTGGCTTTACACCTCTTCCTTATAAAGTTTTTACTATAGCTAGTGGTTTAATTGGATTTAATATCTTAATCTTTATTTTTATTAGTTTAGTTTCAAGAGGATTAAGATTTTTTATTGTATCATATCTTTCGTATAAGTTTGGGGATCGCTTTACTGAATTTATGAATAGCCATGGGTCTAAATGGTTTACTATTATTGGAATTTTAATTGTAATAGTTGGAGCAGTTATTTATTCATTTATCAAATTATATGCTAAACTTTAAAATAAATTTCTACTTAAAAATAATTTTTTTTATTAGTCTAACATCAATCTTCTCGGCTTTTTTTATCGAATACGTTCTTGGACACCAGCCTTGCAATTTATGCTTAATGCAGAGAATTCCTTACATATTAAGTATAATTTTAATTTCTTTAAATTATTTTTTTAAAAAGAATGAAAAGTTTTATATTATATTGTTAATCTTAATATTTTCTTTTTCTCTAATATTATCATTTTATCACTTCGGTATTGAGAGAGGTTTTTTCGAAGAATCAGCTGTTTGTAAACTTGAAAATTCATCTGGTATTATTTCTAAAGAAGAATTACTAAAACAATTACAGGTTAAAACTATAAGCTGTAAAGATGTGACATTTAAAATTTTTGGATTTTCCCTCACTACGTTTAATATGATTATCAGTTTATTTTTATTAATAATATTAACAAAAATTTTAAAAAATTATGAAAAGTTCAAAAAATAAAGTAGAAGAATTTATTAGAGTTGATCATGCGGGGGAGAGAGGTGCGGTGAAAATTTATGAGGGACAATTATTAGCGCTCAATACTCTGGTTAAAAATGAGAGTTTAAAAAAAACCATTGAAGAAATGAAAATCCATGAAAAAGAACACTGTGAATTCTTTGAAATAGAGATAAAAAAAAGAAAAATTAAACCAACAAAATTTTTACCTTTGTGGGATTTATTAGGTGTAGGATTGGGTTTTGGTTCAACTCTTTTAGGAAAAAAAGCTGCAATGTTATGTACTGCTTCTGTAGAAGAAGTTATTGATGAACATTATCAAAATCAAATAAATCAATTAGGTTCAGATGAAAAAGTTTTAAAAAAAAAAATTATAAAATTCAGAGAGGATGAGTTACATCATAAAGATATAGCTTATGATGAAGGCGCTACAAAAAAAGGTTTTTACTCAATCATGGATAAAATTATTAAAACTGGTTCAAAAGTAGCAATTAGTATTTCTGAAAAAGTTTAAATTTTAAGCTTCTAGCTCTACATCCCAATATAAATAATCCATCCAACTTTTGTGTAAATAATTTGGAGGGAAATTTTTGCCATTTCGGTGCAAATCTTCAGTAGTTGGCTGATAAGGATGTTGGTTCAGTTTCATTCCAGAGGATTTTAAAAGTTTTCCACCTTTTTTAACATTGCAAGCAGAGCATGCAGTCACAACATTATCCCAATGTGTTTCTCCACCTTTTGATCTTGGTAATAAATGATCAAATGTTAATTCCTCACTACTTCCACAGTATTGACAAGAAAATTTATCTCTAAGAAAAACATTAAATCTTGTAAAACTTGGTTTTGATTGTGGCACGATGTAATCTTTTAATGCAATGACACTTGGTAATTGCATTTCAAAAGAGGGGCTCCTCACTATTCTGTCATAGCTGTTAACAATTATAACTCTATCTAAAAAAACTGACTTAACAGTATCTTGCCACGACCATAACGATAAAGGATAATAACTTAGTGGTCTATAATCAGCATTTAAAACTAGTGCTGGACATTTTTCTAGTGATACATCTTTTTCAATAAAGTTATTCATAATACAATTTTAGCCCAAATAAAAAATTATTTCAATATTTAGGAGTTATTAAATTTTTTTAAGATATAATTAAGTGCTATACTGGAAGCCTCAATGGGAATATGATGATCACAATTTTTTATAAAATGTGTCTCAATTACAACATTATTTCGTATAAAAAAATCTTTAGCTTCTAACATATAATTAGGTGAGACAACTTGATCAGTTTCTCCATGGATTAATAATACGTTTGTTGAATTTTTTTTTCTAGATTTTAAATACTCTTGATTAATAATTTTTCCTGAAAAACCCACAATACAACTAAACTCTTCCTCAAAAGTTAAACCCAAATTTAATGACATCATGCATCCTTGACTAAATCCAGATAAACAAATTTTTTCATTTGATAATTTAAATTCTTTTTTGATTTCATCAATAAATTTTCTTAATTTGTTCTCAGCTTTAATAGATTGTTCTAAAATATATTTTGGATCATCTTGAGTTAAATCAAACCACTGAAAACCTGACGGGTTTATTGGACATTTTTCATGCCCGTTTGGACATATAAAAATCGTATTAGGTAAATGTCTTTTCCAATTCAACGATAACATACTTATATCTTTTCCATCCCCACCATAGCCATGCAATAAGATAACTGAATTTTTTATTTCTTTGTTATTGTCTGGTTTTATAATGGTTGAATCTAGACAAAATGTCATACTTTATTATTTATGTTTTTTTATTTTTAAAACACCCTACAATAAAATTATGATTACAGGAATATTAGTTAAAATATTATCTATTATTTTATTGATTGCAGTTGGTCTTGTTTTGATCCTAGGTATTGGAACATTATTTAAAGGAGGAGAGACAAGTAAAAAATACTCAAATAAATTAATGCAGTTAAGAGTTTTGTTACAATTTATAGCTATAATTGCTTTGGTAGGATTTGCGTATTTTTTTAAAAACTAATTATAATTACTTAACCAATCTATAAATTTAATATCCTCATAATCAATAGATCCAATTATTCTCGCAAATTCTAATCCATCTTTATTTAATAATATTGATGTAGGAATTCCTCTTAATCCAAATTTTTTTGCTAATGTAATATCTGTATCGAAAAATACTTTTAAATTCTTTATTCTTAGCTCATTATAAAAATTTAAAGATTTCTCAAGATTATCTCTACCAACATTGACTGGAAATATTCTTAAATTATTCATTTTTTTATGAATTTGTAATTTGTCTAAAGAAGGCATTTCTTCTTTACAAGGAGCACACCAAGTTGCCCAAAAATTTAATAATATCAAATTTCCTTTATATTCACTTATATTTATAAGCTTTCCTTTATCGTCTATTAGTGTGACTGAGTCATATTTTTTGAGTTCTTTGTTAATAATTAGATTTTTAATCTCTTTGGCTTCATTGGCATATGAATTAGACACCAAAAAAATTAATATTATTAAAATTCTCATGTTAAAAGGTATAATTAATTATCATGACAAAAAATAAAAACAACCAGACAATTTGGAATACTAGAATAAAGAATAAAACCTCTAATCTTTTTCAAAAAATTGGAAATTCTATAGATATAGATAAAAGACTTTATAAAGAGGATATTTTAGGCTCAATTGCACATGTTGAAATGCTTTTTAAACAAAGAATTATTTCATTTAAAATTAAGAATAAGATTGTTTATGGGTTAAATAAAATTGAAAAAGAAATTTCTAAGAACAAATTTGAATTTAACAAAAAATATGAAGATATTCATATGAACATCGAAAAAAGATTATTTGAAATTATTGGAGAAGAAGCAGGATATCTTCATACTGCAAGATCTAGAAATGACCAAGTAATAACTGACTTAAAAATTTGGATAAAATCCTCAACAAAAGATTTAAATAAGAATATGGATAAACTTTTAAAATCAATTTTAAAACTTGCTGATAAAAATATTGAAACTTTAATGCCAGGGTTTACACATCTTAAAAATGCTCAGGCAGTCTCGTTTGGACATTATTTAATGGCTTATGTAGAAATGTTCTCTAGAGATAAAAAAAGATTCGAAAACAACTTAGAAAATCTTAATGAAAATCCTTTGGGTGTCTCAGCACTAACCGGAACTTCATTCAATATAGATAGAAATTACACAACAAAAAAATTAGGTTTTAAAAATCCTACAAATAATTCTATAGATACAGTGTCAGATAGAGATTTTGTTTTGGATTTTATTTTTTCTGCCTCAATTTGTTCAATGCATATATCAAGAATTGCTGAAGAATTAATTTTATGGAATTCTGATGGATATAATTTAATAACTTTATCTGACAAAGTCGTGACTGGATCTTCTATAATGCCACAAAAAAAAAATCCAGATTTGTTAGAATACTTAAGAGGCAAAACGGGAATTGTGTATGGTAATTTATTTTCAATGTTTACAATCTTAAAAGGTTTGCCGCTTTCATACTTCAAGGATCTTCAAGATGATAAGCTAGTTGTTTTTAATACATTTGACACACTTAACAATTGTCTAAAAATTTTAGATGAGGTCTTAAAAAATTTAAGCCCAAATAAAAAAAAAATGTTAGAGCTCGCAAGATCAGGTTACGTTACCGCTACAGACTTAGCAGATTATCTTGTTAAAAACCATTCTATGACTTTTAGAAATGCTTATAAAAAAACTGCTGAAATCGTGAATTTAGCTGAAAAAAAAGGAAAAAAATTAGAAGAACTTAATATTTTAGAATTAAAAAAAATCGAACCAAAGTTAACAAATGAAGTGATGAAGATATTTAACCTTAAAAATTCTGTAAATTCTAAAAGTTCTTATGGAGGAACATCTTTTGATAATATTAAAAAGATGATACTAAAATACAGAAAAAAATTATGATAAAAAAAATTTGTTTAATTATTTTTTTAACTTTACTAGTTGTTTCGTGTGGGAAGAAAAATGATCCTATTTTTAAGGAAAAGACAAAAAAAGTTGACCATACAGAATTAAAAATAATCGTATGAGATATAAAAGCAAAGACTTATTTATTGATGGCTTAAAATTTGAGAGTTTAGCAAAAAAATTTGCTACTCCTCTTTATTGTTATTCACTCAAAAAAATAAAAGAAAATATTAAAAATTTTAAGCAACATTTTAAAAGAATAAATCCAATTTATTGTTTTTCAATTAAGGCAAACTCAAATACAAAATTACTAAATGAAATCAAAAAATTAGGTTTTGGAGCAGATGTGGTATCAATTGGAGAATTGATGAAAGCATTAAAGTCAGGATTTAAATCCAATAAAATAGTTTTTTCAGGGGTCGGAAAAACTGCTAAAGAGATAAGCTTTGCAATAGATAAAAAAATTTTACTTATAAATACAGAGTCAAAAGGTGAAATACTTGAAATAGAAAAAATTGCAAAAAATAAAAAAAAATTGGTTAATATTGGTATAAGGCTAAACCCAAATACTGATGCAAAAACTTTAAAACAAATATCAACTGGGAAAAAAGAGAACAAATTTGGTGTATCTGAAAAAATTTTCTTAGAGTTAATAGAATTAGTTAAAAGATCTAAATTTTTAAATCTCAAATGTTTAAGTGTTCATATAGGAAGTCAAATACTTGATCATAGACCGTATGAGAGAATGTTAAACGTTATACAAAAAGTTATCAATAAATCAAAATTTAATTTTGAATATGTTGATTTAGGTGGTGGGATGGGTATTGATTATGAAAAAAATAATAAAAATCTTAATTTAAGAAAATATGCTACTAATATAGAAAAATTTTTAAAAAAAAATAATTGTAAAATTATTTTTGAACCTGGAAGATCAATAATAGCAAACGCTGGTCATTTAGTTTCAGAAGTAATTTATATAAAAGAAGGTGAAAAAAAAAATTTTGTTATAGTTGATGCTGCTATGAACGACTTGATGAGACCCGCCTTATACAATGCTTACCATCGAGTCATTCCAGCTAAAAAAAATAATCAAAAATCTCAAAAACCTTATGAATTTGTTGGACCTATATGTGAAAGCACTGATAAATTTTCTACTGTTAAAAAATTCCAAAAACTAAAAAAAAAAGATTTAATAGTTATTTGTGATGTTGGTGCATACGGTATGTCTTTAAGTTCAAACTATAATTTAAGACTAAAACCTGCTGAAATTCTTATTAATGGATCAAAAGTTAAAATTATTAACAAACGACAAACTTTGAGAGATATCGTTTAATTGAAAATATAAATGATTAGAAATATTTTATTTTCAATATTTTTCTTTTTAGGAATAATATTTATATCATTAATATTTCTCCCAAGCTTAATAATGCCACAAAAAATTGTTTTATTTGGTGGTAAGTTAATGGGACATTGGGCTGGTATATGTCTCAAAATTTTTCTTTCAACAAAAATTACTTTAAAAGGAGAGGAAAATATTATTAAAGAAGAAAAGTTTTTTATTGCTGCTTCACATCAATCAATGTTTGAGACTTTTTTTTTACAAACCATCTTTAATTCCCCAGTATTTATTTTAAAAAAAGAATTATTATTTATTCCAATATTTGGATGGTATCTAAAAAAAATAGGATCTATATCTATCCAAAGAAATAGGTTTTCTAAAGAAAATTTAGATTTCAATAAAAAAGTTTCCGAAACTATAAATAATTCTGACAGACCAATTATTATATTTCCCCAGGCAACAAGAGTTTTACCAACAGAAAGACCTCCATTTAAAAAGGGTGCAAGCCGAATTTACGAAGAATTAAAAGTTTTTTGTCAGCCAATTGCTATAAATTCAGGTTTTGTATGGCCTAAAAAAGGAAGTAAGGTTCCAAATAAAGAGATTACTATATCTATTCTAAAACCAATTGAACCAGGACTATCAAAAGAACTGTTTTTAACAACTTTAGAAAAAAACATTTACACAGAACTTGATATGATAAATTGATTAGCCTTTCATTGGCATAACAACAAAAATACTGTCAAAATCTCCTGGGTCTTTAATCAAAACTGGTGATCCTGTATCATTAAAATATAACTCTATTTTGTCGCCATCTATCTGTGAAGCAACATCAATTAAATATTTACTATTAAAACTTATCTCTAAATCATGCTCAAATTTGACATTTATTGTTTCCTTACCATCGCCACTATTTGTATTATTTACAGATAGATCAAGCGTATCTTTTGAAAGATTAAACTTTACACCATCTTTTTTATCAAATGATACAGATGCTACTCTGTCTACTGAATTTAAAAAAATTTTTAATTCAATTTCTAATTTCTTTTGATTATTTTTTGGAATCACTTGAATATAATTTGGAAATTTACCATCAATTAATTTAGAGATTAAAGTGCTATTTTGTAACTCAAACTTTATTTTTGATTTCATGTTAGAGATCTTAACTTCACCATCATAATTCTCTAATAATGAACATAATTGAAAAATTGTTTTTTTTGGCAAAATTATCGATTCAAAGTCTATTTTGTTGTTTAATCTAATTTTTGAAATTGACATTCTATGACTATCAGTAGCAGCCGCAGTCAAATAATATTTATCCTCGACCTCGGTTTGATGAAAATATATACCGCTTAAATAATGTCTTGTTTCATCGTTTGAAACCGAAAACTTACATTTATTTAATAATTTTAAAAGTTGTTTTGATTTAATTGAAAAACTACTATGATTGAAATCTTCTTCTGTTATTGGAAATTCAGATGCATCTAAACAATTTAAGTTGAATATTGATTTTTCAGATTCCAAATGCAGCTTATTTTTATCATTTAACGTAAGATTAATTTTATTTCCAGACGTAAATTTTCTAACAATGTCATACATAACAGAGGAGGTGCTAGTTGTCGTTCCCTCTTCTAAAACTTCTATATTATTGATCTGATGGATAAAGATTAGATCTAAATCTGTAGCTTTTAGCACTAGTTTAGAATTTTTTGCCTCTAATAAAATGTTTGACAAAATTGCTAAAGTGCTTCTTTTTTCAATAACCCCCTGACAAAAATTTAAAGCTTGCTGTAAGTCTTGCTGATTTACACTAAATTTCATTATTATTATTGTACAGTATTTGGTTTTTTAATTTATTTATATTATCAACCATTTCAGGATCTTTCTCTTTTAATTTTTCAATAGTTTTCACTGAATGAATTATAGTTGTATGATCTCTATTTGAAAACTCACGTCCTATCTCTGGAAGTGATTTTGAGGTGAGGACTTTAGTCAAATATATAGCAGTTTGTCTCGGTCTTACTAAGTATCTAGATCTTCTAGAAGAAAGCATTTCATTTTTACTAATTTTAAAATACTTACAAACTAAAGTTTGAATTAAATCAATCGTTACTTTATTTTCTGATAAATTTAGCAAATCTTTAAGGACAATCTTTATTTCTGATAAATTAGGTGATTTATTATAAATTCTTGAGAAGGAAGCTATTCTATTTAATGCACCAACAAGTTCCCTTATACTTCCAGATATTTCTGTGCTTATATAATCTTGTATCTCTTTAGATATCTTAATTTGATCTGAGTACAAATCGTTAAATTCTTGAGTTTTCTTTTCGATAATTTTTTTTCTTAATTCGTAATCAGGTTTTTGTATATCAACGACTAAACCACCCGCAAATCTAGATTTGATTCGTTCTTGTATTCTCGATAACTTGTTTGGTGGTCTATCAGCTGAAACTATTATTTGAGAGCCTTTATCTAATAAAGCATTAAAAGTGTGAAAAAACTCTTCTTGCATGGCCTCTTTTCCGTTCATAAACTGAATATCATCGATTAATAGAGTATCTGTATTTCTAAAATATTCTTTAAATTTGACCATTTCATTTGCCTTGATTGATTTAACAAATTGATACATAAATCTTTCCGCTGAAATAAACATTACTTTTTTATTTTTTTTAAGTTCAAAGCCGATTGAGTTTAGAAGATGAGTTTTTCCCATTCCAACACCGCCATAAATATAAAGTGGATTGTAAAGAGAACTATTTTCGACAACTTTTAATGATGCTTGATAAGCAAGTTTGTTACTTAAGCCAGTAATAAAATTTTCAAATCTTTTGTTTGGATCAATACGATTATACTGCAAGTAAGTGTCTTTTATAAACGATATATTGTCGTTAACTAAATTTTCATTTTTGTGAACATCAAAATTTTTTTTATCAATGTTCTTTTGTTCAATAATTTTAAATTCAACTCTAATTATATTCTTTTTATAGTTTTTAATTATCTTTAATATTTGATCTAAATACCTTGATGTTATCCAGTCCCGAATAAATCGTGTGGGCACAGATATTAAGATATAATTATTGAATTCCTCAATGAATTCAATTTTTTTTAACCAACTTTCAAATACATCCAAACCAAGTTTATTTTTCATCTCAACTTGTATAAGGTTCCAATTAAATTCTTTAGAGTTATAAGATTGAAGGTTATTATTTTTGTAAGATTTGTTCATATAAATTTTTTTAAACTAATTTAATTTGGAAGAAAACTTAGTTAGATGTATAATAATATTATTGCAACAAATAATTTTAAAATTTAAAAAAAAAATAAAATCTAAGATTGTGCAATCAGCTCTAGTATTAAAAAAAACTTTTTAGATCAATTTTTTATTAATAAAATTTATAATTGAAAATGTGAGTTTAAAATATTTACTAAATCTAAATGTTGTACAAAGAAAATTTTTATTTATAGATTTTGTAGATCTTCAGGTTGCATTAAAATAACAACCTCTAGTAATCAATTTCAAAGAGCTGAAATCTTTTTTGTAATTCTAGAAACATTTCTAGAAGCATTTTGTTTTTTTATTACACCAGTTTTTGCAATTTTCATTAACTCAGAATTCAACTTGGGTAAGAATTTAATAGCTTGGGATTTATCTTTTTTTTCAATTAAAAAGTTCATTTTTTTTAGAGCGTTTTTATATCTGCTTTTTCTAGCTTTATTGACTTTTGTTTGTTTGGATATTCTTCTTACTCTTTTAATTGCTGATTTTGTATTAGCCATAATGCGAGGGGTATAGCTTGAGAAATTCTATCGGTCAATCAAATAATTTGTCATTTTTGACATGAATTGCAAAAAAAAGTTGATCTATTTGAAATCATTTTTTTTTGAATCACACCTTTGCATTTAATTTTTTTACACTTTAATCCCTCTCTATCATAAACTTTAAAAATTTTTTGAAAATTTCCTTCTTTTCCTGAAATATTTTTAAAATCTCTTATACTTGAGCCTCCTTTTTTAATTGCTTCCGATAAAACTTTTTTTGAGTAGTCAATAATACTTTTACATTTACTTTCATCAAGTTTAGAAACTATTTGATCTGGTTTAATTTCACATAAAAATAAGATTTCAGATGCATAAATATTACCAATCCCAGAAACAAAACCTTGATCCAATAAAAAATTTTTTATATTTTTTTTTTTATTCTTAAAATATTGAAAAACATATTTTATATTAAACTCCTCACTCATTGGCTCAGGTCCTAAATGACTTAATCTTTTTTTCAATAACTTTTTATTTTTTACGATTTCAAAAAAACCAAATCTTCTCGGATCATTATAAATTATTTTAGAGTCATCAAATTCTATTTCAATATGATTATGTTTAATTGGTAATCTTATGGAGCTATAAAAACTAAGATTTGAAACTGGGCTTGCTTTATTTTTGTTTATATAATGGATAGTTCCAGACATACCTAAATGAATTAGACAAATTTTTTTGTTGGATAAAGTTAATATCAAATATTTAGAAAATCTATCAACTTTGATTACTTTTTGATTCTTTAAATAGTTTGAGAAATTTATAGGTATTTTTGACCTTAAGTTTCTATTTCTAATTATAACTTTTTTTATTTTTTTATGTTTAATCTTTTTATTAAGTGACTGTTTTACTATTTCTACTTCTGGTAATTCTGGCATTTAATACTATATTGTTTGTATAATTAATTTTATGCAACAATATCTTCAAAATAAAAAAGGGCTAGTTAAAAAAGTATTTGATCAAGTTTATGATCGTTATGACTTAATGAACGATTTAATGTCGCTTGGTGTTCACAGATTTTGGAAAAAAAGTCTTCTTAATCAAATGAATCCATCAGCGAAGAGTAAATTAATTGATGTTGCTTGTGGAACAGGAGATATTGCTCAAATTTATTTACGTAAAGTAAGTGCCGAAGCGGAAATAACTTGTGTTGATCCAAATCAAGGTATGATTAACAAAGGGAGAGAAAAGTTAAAAGATTTTAAAAATTTAAAATGGATAATATCACCAGCAGAAAATTTAAAAATAGAAGATAATAAATTTGATTTTTATACAATAAGTTTTGGTTTAAGAAATACAAAAAATATAGAAAAAGCTATCTCTGAGGCTTATAGAGTTTTAAAACCAGGGGGACGGTTTTTGTGCCTTGAGTTTTCAAAAATTAAAAATGATATTTTAAATACTATGTATAATAATTATTCAAAATTAATTCCAGAAATTGGAAAATTTGTTGTTGGGAAAAAAGAACCTTATGAATATTTAGTAAAAAGTATTGAAAATTTCGTAAATCAAGATGAATTAATTGATTTAATGAAAAAGAAAAATTTTAAAGAATGCAATTATAGAAACTTATCTGGTGGAATAGTTTCAATACATAGTGGATGGAAAATTTAATGATAACAAAATTAATAACTCTATTTAAGCTTGGAAGAAAAGTTGCAAAATCAGATATACTTGAAATTACTTCAAAATTTCAAGAGCCTCCTTTAACTATTAAAATATTATTTAAAATTTTGTCTTTCTCCTTTCAAACAAAAAAACCTTTGGAAATGACTAAAGATGTCGGTGAAAGATTGTCAAGTTCTCTTGAGTCAATGGGGACAACATTTATCAAACTTGGACAATTTT
Organism: Pelagibacteraceae bacterium AG-410-N23; assembly: GCA_003215055.1. Taxonomy (GTDB): domain Bacteria; phylum Pseudomonadota; class Alphaproteobacteria; order Pelagibacterales; family Pelagibacteraceae; genus Pelagibacter. Next base: position 32,946 of record QCKW01000006.1, read on the forward strand.
TGGCTACAAGACCGGATATCATAGGAGAAGAACTCTCCAGAAAACTCGAAAACCTTCAAGACAAATTACCTCCATTCTCATTGGTTGAAGCAAAAGAGATAATAAAAAATGATTTAGGAGAAGATACTTTCAATTCAATAATAAATTTAAGTGAGCCTGTTGCTGCGGCGTCAATTGCTCAGGTTCACAAGGCACAAATTAATGATAACGGCACAATAAAAGATGTAGCTATTAAAATACTAAGACCAAATATTAAAAAAATATTCAATGATGAAATTGATGCAATGATGTTATTTGCTTTTTTAATTGAATCATTTGTTAAAAAAACGAAAAGGCTAAAACTAGTTGAAGTAGTTTTTCTTTTAAAAGAAATTACAAATCTAGAAATGGATTTGAGATTTGAGGCAGCAGCGGCAAATGAATATTCTGAGAACACCAAAAACGATGTTGGTTTTAGAGTTCCTCATATATATTGGAATTTTACCAGTGAAAATGTAATGACATTAGATTGGGTAGATGGAGTATCAATAAGAGAAACTGAGCAATTAAAAAAAAAGAATTTTAATACTGAGAAAATCGCAGAGGACATAATACAAAACTTTTTAAGACATGCTGTAAGAGATGGTTTTTTTCATGCGGATATGCATCAAGGAAATATATTTATAGATAATAATGGTCATATTGTTCCAATTGACTTTGGAATAATGGGCAGACTAGACAAAATGAGTAAACGATTTCTAGCTGAAATATTATTCGGCTTTATTCAAAGAGATTATCGTAAAGTTGCGGAGGTACATTTAATTGCAGGCCTTGTTCCTAAAGAAGTACCTATCGATGATCTTGCTCAAGCCTTGAGATCTATTGGAGAACCAATATTTGGCCAAGCAGTAAAGGATATTTCTGGTGGAAAATTATTAAAACAATTATTTGATGTTACAGAAAAGTTTAATATGCAAACACAACCACAACTGCTTATGTTACAAAAAACAATGGTTGTAGTTGAAGGTGTAGCTAGAAAGTTAAATCCTAACACTAATATATGGATTACTTCAAAACCAGTTCTTGAAGATTGGCTAAGAGAAACAAAAGATCCCATGACTACAATAAATGAAACAATACAGACAACATCTGAAGTAATAAAAAGACTACCTGAGTTTCCTGAAATAATGGATAAAGCAAATCAAGCGCTTACATATTTAGCAAGTGGTCAGATTCCACAAAATTCAAATTCTTATACGGCTTTAAATACAAAAAAAATGGAAATGATTTCTTTTAGAAACCAATCTATTATTGGTTTATTAGTCCTTGTAATTTTTGGTCTATTGGTATTTTAATTCACACGATGAATAATTTAAATAATAAAAAAATTTTGCTAATAATTTGTGGTGGAATAGCTGCTTATAAAAGTCTTGAGATAATAAGACTTCTAAAAAAAGTTAACGTAATTATAAAAACAATTCTTACCAAAAGTGGTGCTGAATTTGTAACTCCTCTTTCAATTACTTCGTTATCTCAATCAAAAGTTTATCAAGATCTTTTTAGTATAGAAAATGAGGCAAAAATGGATCATATTAGCCTTTCAAGATGGGCAGATTTGATTTTAATTGCTCCTGCTACAGCCAATACAATATCTAAACTTGCTAATGGAAATTCAGATGATTTAGCATCCACTGTTGCACTTGCCTCAAACAAAAAAATTTTTATTGCTCCAGCAATGAACGTGAGAATGTGGGAACATGCATCTACAAAACAAAATATATCTAAACTTAAATCTTATAACTATAGATTAATTGGTCCTGAAATTGGAGATATGGCATGTGGTGAATACGGTGAAGGAAAAATGTCCGAACCAGTAAAAATAGTAGATGAAATAGAAAACTATTTTAAAAGTTTAAAAAAAAACAGTAAGTTAAAAGCAATAGTAACTGCAGGACCAACTAATGAATATATTGATCCAATAAGATTTATCACTAATAAATCAAGCGGAAAACAAGGATATGAGATAGCAAAATCATTATCAAACAAAGGTTTTGATACAACCTTAATTTCTGGACCAACAAATTTGAAAATAAATGACGATATTAATTTAATTAAGGTTGAAACTGCTGAAGAAATGTTTCAATCAACTCTCAATAGCTTGCCTGCGGACGTTGCAATATTTTCTGCAGCAGTTGGGGATTATAAAGTAAAAAATGCTTCTAAAGAAAAAATTAAAAAAAAAGATAATCTCAATTTAAAATTAGAGAAAAATGTAGATATTCTAAATTATATTTCTAATCATAATTCTTTAAGACCTAAGCTCGTAATTGGATTTGCTGCAGAAACAAATAATTTAGAGAAAAACGCTAAGGAAAAGCTAAATGAAAAAAATTGTGATTGGATAATTGCAAATGATGTATCTAATGAAAAAATTGGTTTTGATTCAGATTTTAATGAAGTATCAATTTTTTATAAAAATAAAAATTTTGAAAAACTTAAATATAAACCTAAATCTGAAATTTCAGATGAAGTAGTAGAAAAAATTATTAATCATTTAAATTAATGGTTAAAGTTTTAATCAAAAAATTAAGTCCCGCTGTTCAATTACCTACTTATGAAACAAATGGTGCATCTGGTATGGATTTAATGGCTTTTATAGAAAAGCCAATTAATTTGGAACCAGGCAAATCTTGTCTTGTTCCAACCGGCTTATCTGTTGCATTCCCCGGAGGATATGAAATTCAAATTAGACCAAGATCTGGCTTAGCAGCAAAAAATAATATTAGTGTTTTAAATACACCAGGAACTATTGACAGTGATTATAGAGGAGAAATTAAAATTATTTTATTTAATCATGGTAGTAAAAATTTTAAAATTAATAACAAAGATAGAGTTGCTCAAATGGTATTTACTCCAATTATAAAAATGGAATTAGAGGAAACAAAAGAACTTCCAGAGACTACAAGAGGTGAGGGAGGTTTTGGATCAACTGGTAAATGAAAAATAGTTTAAATAAATCTCAAATAGAACGATTTTCAAGACAGTTAGTTCTTAAAAATATAGGTGCCAAAGGGCAAAAAAAAATTTTATCTTCAAAAATTTTAATTATTGGTGTTGGTGGTTTAGGTTGTCCAGCGGCAGAAAGTCTAACAAGAGCAGGTGTTGGAACTATTGGATTGATAGATGATGATATTGTAAATCTTTCAAATATTCATAGACAAAGCTTATTTAGTTCTAAAGATATTAAAAAGTCAAAAGTTAGTGTAGCAGCAAAAAAGCTAAAAGAAATTAACCCACATACAAAAATTAAAACTTATAAATTAAGATTAAACAAGAATAATATTAAAGATATAATAAGGAATTACGAAATTATTATTGATGGCTCTGATAATTTTAAAACTAAATTCTTAATCAATGATTATTGTATTAAATACAAAAAAAAATTGATTACAGGAGCTATAAGTAAGTTTGATGGTCATATATTTGTGTTCGATTTTAAAGATAAAAAAACAGCATCTTTAAAAAATTTTTATCAAGAAAATGAAATTTCTGACCATACTTTGAATTGTGAATTTGAAGGAGTTCTTGGTACGACTGCATCAATAGTAGGCACAACCCAAGCAAACGAAGCTTTAAAAATGATAATGGAAATTGGTCAAAACTTAAAAAATCAAATATTGATTATAGATCTTTTAAATCTTAGCTTTAGAAAAGTTAATTTTAAAAAAAAAAAAAATTAAATTAAACTATGAGAAAAACTTTCCTTTTAATCTTAATTTGTTTTTTTTTTCCATTTTATGCTATTTCTGAAGAAACTTTTCTTTCATTAAAAAAAGGTAAAGTAAATGTTAGATATGGTCCAAGCTTCGAGTCTCCGATTAAATATGTTTATAAAAAAATTAATTTACCTATCAAACAAATTGATAAAAAAGAAAATTTTAGGAGAATAATTGATTATAAGAATAACAGTGGTTGGATACATGTTTCCCAATTAAAAAAAACAAATTCTATTATACCAATGACAGATAAGATCTTATTTAAAAAACCATCCTATTTTTCTAATCCAATCGCAAAAATAGAAGAAGGGAGGCTTTTGATTGTTCAAAAATGTGATGATAAATGGTGTAAAGTGAAATCTGGTAAATATAAAGGTTGGATTAAAACAGATAATATTTGGGGATCTATTAATTAAAATCAGCAGATAATGATTTTTTATTAGACTCATTCAACCTTGTGGAATGTGAATAATCCTTATGATCTATTCCAATTTCAACTTTAGACATTTTTGATTTAAAATTTTTTATTTGTTCATCACTAAACTTAAAGTGAATAAATTGAACTGATGATGCTTTGCCTTCTGCAGATGTTCTATCAACATCTTCTTCTGGTACTGCTTTTATTAAATCTCCATCTATCTTCATAAAAACTTTTTCCTCTATTCCTCCTACTTTACCTAAAAAAGTTGCTCTCGATACTGGATTATCTATTTCAAACATGAGAGTAGCTGTCAATTCTTTTCCATTCGGTACCAATGGATTATAAGCAGTAAGCTCATCTTTTAATTGTTCATCTCCACCTTTTTCAATGTAGAGCATCTCTTGAACCTGAGCCAACATTGTTTCAAAACTCTCAAAATAAAATGTTGCATAAGGTCCAAGTGGTATTCTTCTGTCTTTTTTAAAGTCAACAATCTTTTTTCTTAGCTCTTTTCGTTGACTTGAATAGATATCAAAAGGCATTATATCTTCTTTTTCAATTACTCTTTTATTTTTTGGCATTATCATAACCTATAACTTTTAGCCACCAACTCGATAGGATGTAGTGCCTCATTATTTGAGATGTTTGTATCAATCTCTAATTGTTTTAAGTGTTTGCCTGCTAACGGACAGTCTGAAGCCATATATTTATTATTCTTAGTTTTTATCTGTCTAGCCGTAGGTCTTCCAACTTTGATAGCTAGGTCATGTGTCTCCTTCATTACACCAAATGTTCCACCATGTCCGGCACATCTTTCAACAACATCAATTTTTACGTTTGGTATTAGTTTAAGCATGTCTCTAGCTTTTATTCCCATATTTTGTGCTCTTGCGTGGCACGCATGGTGAACAGTAACTCCACCATCTATTTCTTGTAAACCATCAGCTAATCCTTCATTATTAGAAATATCAACTACGTATTCATCAATATCCATTACATTAGCTGATAATTTCTTTATGTTTTCATCATTAGGAAGCAAAAGCGGCCATTCAAATTTTAACATTAAACCGCAACTAGCTGTTAGAGTGACCACTTTATAACCTTTGTCTATCCATTCTATTAAATCTTTTGAAACTTTTTTGGCTTGTTCAACTACTTTTGGTAAATCTGCTTGTTCTAAAAACGGCATTCCACAACATCCAGGATATGCCTCTTGAACCTCAACTCCATTTTTCTTCAATACTTTTAATGCTGCAACACCTGTATTTTTTTTATTAAAATTTACAAAGCAAGTTGAATAAATCACAACTTTTCTGTCACTTTTCTTACTTTCGAAATTTATTTTATTAATATTTTTTTTAAAAAAATTAGAAAAAGTTTCTGAATTATATTTTGGAAGTTGAACTCTGATATCTATACCTGCAATTATTTCTAATACTTTTCTGAAGAATTTATTTTTGATACTAGACAGCCAATTAATTAAACCTGAAAACATTACGCCAATTTTAGAATTTCTATCTATTTCGGCTAATTGTCTAGGAACAGCAGGTAATTTACCTTTTTTCTTTTGTGCCACTCTATATCTCAGCATTAAATGGGGGAAATCTAGATCAAAATCATGTGGAGGCACGTAGGGACATTTGGTCATAAAACACATATCACATAATGTACATGCGTCCACAACTGGAGCAAATTGATTGCTCGATAAGCTTTCTACATCCTCGTTTTTTGACTCATCAATCATGTCAAAGAGTTTTGGAAATGAGTCACAAAGATTAAAGCATCTTCTGCAACCATGGCAAATATCAAACACTCTTCTCATCTCAGAGTCTAATTTTTCCGGATTCAAAAAATCTCGACTTTCAAAATTTATTGGATGTCTTATAGGGGCTTCTGTACTTCCTTCCTTGCTCATATCACTAAATTCATTATTAAAATTTAAACAATGAAACCATAATTACAGGTTCATTACACCAATTCTCAATTTTCTGTGCAACTTGATCTATCATTTGTTTTAGTAAATTTAAAAAAGTTTTTTAGTGGGCGATAAACGCCCACTAATTTAATATATTAGCTAATAGATTCTAAAGTTTTTTGGAATTTACCAGCGTGAGATTTTTCAGCTTTTGCTAATGTTTCAAACCAATCAGCAATTTCTTCAAATCCTTCCTCTCTTGCAGTTTTTGCCATACCTGGGTACATGTCTGTGTATTCATGTGTTTCACCAGCTACTGCTGACTCTAAATTAGCTTTAGTTTCACCAATTGGCTTACCAGTTGCTGGATCACCAACTTGTTCTAAATACTCTAGATGTCCATGGGCGTGTCCTGTTTCACCTTCAGCAGTTGATCTAAAAACTGTAGCTACATCATTGTAACCTTCAATATCAGCTTTTTGAGCAAAATATAAATATCTTCTATTTGCTTGGCTTTCACCTGCAAATGCTGCTTTTAAGTTTTCTTCTGTCTTAGTTCCTTTTAATGACATTTTGATCTCCTTATTTAATGTTCTTTAATATATAATTTTAATAATGGGGATGTCAATAGTTTAGAATAATTATAATTTATGATTTAAACTGTTGATATTATTATATTATTTTTGATTTTGATTATCAGTTGCAACTTTTATTAAAACTTCAACTGAATTAATTTTTTTTCCTAAAATATTTTTTTTGATTTTTGGTGTTTCAACAACTTCATCAGTACAATCAATTAACTCATTTGTGTCTAGGTCAAAAAAATGATGATGGTTAGTAGTGTTTGTATCAAAATAGCTTTTATCACTATTAATGGTAATCTCTTTTAAATAACCTTTATTTTTAAATGCATGAACTGTATTATAAACTGTTGCTAAAGATATTCTCTCATTAAGTTGTTCTGATATATCTTTTGCAAGGTCGTTAATTGTAAAATGAAAAGTCTTATCTCTATCAAACAAAACCTCGCAAATTTTAAGCCTCTGCTTTGTAGGTCTTAAACCCGAGGATCTCAATTTATCAGTAAATTTGAGGTTTTTTGACATTATATTTTATAATTATTCTAAACTATATCTATATTATAATTATCTAAAATCAAGTAATAAGGTGATCAATTTATGAAAAAAAACTCCTATTCTTATGATGAGCTTATAAACTGTGGAAATGGAGGGCTCTTTGGACCTGGAAATGCCAAATTACCCCTTCCTCCAATGCTTATGTTTGATAGAATTACTGAAATTAATGATAATAATGGTATTTTTAAAAAAGGGTCATTAAAAGCAGAATTAGACATTAAAAAAAACCTTTGGTTTTTTGATTGTCATTTTAAAGAGGACCCTGTGATGCCAGGTTGCCTTGGACTTGATGCTATGTGGCAACTAGTTGGATTTTATTTGGGTTGGATTGGAAACCCTGGAAAAGGAAGAGCTTTGGGAGTTGGGACTGTAAAATTTACAGGTGAAGTGTTACAAAATGTTAAATTAGTAACATATGAAATTGATATGAAAAAAATTATGTCTCCTGGTGGAACAACTGTTGGTCTAGCTAATGGAGTTGTTTTAGCTGATGGTAAAAAAATATATTCAGCAGAAAATTTAAAAGTGGGATTATTTAAATAATGAGAAGAGTTGTAATTACAGGCTTGGGAATTGTATCTTGTCTTGGGAATAATCAAGAAGAGGTTCACCAATCTCTTTTAAACTCAAAATCAGGAATTACTTTTTCTGAAGAATACAAAGAACACAATCTCAAAAGCCATGTTCATGGAAAACCTAATATTAAACTTGAGGATCATGTCGATAGAAAAACAATAAGATTCATGGGCTCAGGGTCAGCTTATAACTATATTGCAATGAAAGAAGCTATCAAGGACTCTGGCTTAGAAGAAAAAGAAGTAAGTAATTTTAAGACTGGAATTGTAATGGGCTCTGGTGGTCCATCAATCGAAAATGTAATTTTAGCTGCAGATAAAACTAGAGCTAAAACACCAAAGTTAATGGGACCATTTATTGTGCCAAGAACAATGGCAAGTACAGCTTCTGCAACACTTGCCGTACCTTTTAAAATAAAAGGAACTAACTATACAATGAGTTCTGCATGTGCAACTAGTGGACACTGTATTGGAAATTCAATGGAATTGATACAAATGGGTAAACAAGATGTTGTGTTTGCTGGTGGTAGTGAAGAAATTCATTGGGCAATGACCGCAATGTTTGATGCTATGACTGCTTTGTCATCAAAATATAATGATACACCAGAGACAGCATCAAGAGCTTATGATAAAACTAGAGATGGATTTGTAATTGCAGGCGGTGGTGGTGTTTTGGTGCTTGAAGAATACGAACACGCTAAGGCTAGAGGTGCTAAAATATATGCAGAATTAACCGGTTATGGAGCAACTTCAGATGGTTACGATATGGTAGCACCGTCAGGCGAAGGTGCTGTGAGATGTATGAAAATGGCAATGTCTTCAGCTAAAAATAAAATTGATTATATCAATACTCACGGAACGTCTACACCAGTTGGAGACATTACAGAACTAAATGCCGTCAAAGAAACTTTTGGAGTTAATATTCCAAAAATTAGTTCAACAAAATCTTTATCTGGCCATCCATTGGGTGCTGCTTCTGTGCATGAAGCAATTTATTGTTTAATAATGATGAAAAATAGTTTTATCGCAGGTTCAGCAAATATTAGTGAAATGGATGAAGAGGCTAAAAAATTTCCAATAGTTTCTAAAACAGAGACTGGAGCTACTTTAAATACAGTTATGTCAAATAGTTTTGGTTTTGGGGGTACTAATGCAGCTTTAATTTTTGAAAAGGTTTAATTATGAGTTTAATGAAAGGAAAAAAAGGACTAATCATGGGTGTTGCTAATGAAAGATCTATCGCCTGGGGTATATCTCAAAAACTTGCTGATGCGGGAGCTGAATTAGCGTTTACATATTTAGGTGATGCTCTAAAAAAAAGGGTTATACCTTTAGCTGAAAAATTAAATTCAAAAGTAACTTTTAGTTGCGACGTAGAAAAAAAAGGCGAAGTTATAAAATTATTTGAAGATATTAAGACTCAGTGGGGAGAAATCGATTTTATAGTTCATGCCGTTGCTTTTTCTGATAAATCAGAATTATCTGGTGAATATTTAAATACAACTCGAGAAAATTTTTTAAGAAGTATGTTGATCTCATGTTTTTCATTTACAGAAATAGCAAAAGAAAGTTCAAAAATAATGAGGCAAGGCGGAAGCTTACTTACATTAACTTATGAGTCCTCTAAAGCTATTCCAAATTATAATGTTATGGGTGTTTGTAAATCAGCTTTAGAAGCTAGTGTTAAATACTTGGCTAGGGATTTAGGTGCTAAAGGTATGAGAGTTAATGCTATTAGTGCTGGACCTATTAAAACATTAGCTGCTTCGGCAATAGGTGATGCAAAATTCTTATATAAATGGAATGAAGATCATTCTTTTTTAAAAAGAAACGTCGATATTCATGATGTCGGAAATTCAGCATTATATTTACTTAGTGACCTTGCTAATGGTGTCACAGGTGAAATTCACTATGTAGATGCTGGTTACAATAAAGTTGGAATGCCAGATCCAAAAAATATTAGCAAATAATTAAATTTATGGAAATATTAATATTTTTAATTTGTATAGTATTTGTAATTTATTATTTATTTAGACCCACCTCTAAAAAAGAAAAAGACCAATTTGACGATAAAAATAATTGGCGAGGCGGGTTTTAATTATTATTCAGCAGCTTGTTTCATAGAAAGTTTAACTTTACCTCTATCAAAACCAATTACTTTAACTTTTACTTCATCGCCTTCTTTAACAACATCAGTAACTTTTGCTACTCTTTTATCTGCAAGTTCTGATATATGAACTAGCCCATCTTGTTTTCCTAAGAAATTCACAAATGCACCAAACTCCATTATTTTCATTACTTTACCTGAATAAATTTTATTTAATTCAGCTTTTGCAGTAATATCTTTAATCATTTGCATAGCAATATTTCTAGAATCTTCATCAGGTGCAGCGACCGTTACAACCCCTTCATCATTTACATCTACTTTTGCACCTGATTTTTCAACAATTTCTCTAATAGTTGCTCCACCTTTTCCAATCACAGCAGCAATGTCTTTTTTATCTACATTTATTTTTTCCATTTTTGGAGTATGTTTTCCAACGTCTGCTCTTGAAGCTGATAGTGCTTTATTCATTTCATCTAAAATATGAATTCTTCCCTCTTTAGCTTGACTTAAAGCTTGCTCCATGATTTCAAATGTAATACCAGTAATTTTAATATCCATTTGAAGTGAAGTAATTCCATCCTTAGTTCCAGCTACTTTAAAGTCCATATCACCTAAATGGTCCTCATCTCCTAAAATATCTGATAAGACACTAAAATCATTGCCTTCTTTAATTAGTCCCATTGCAATCCCTGCAACTGGTTCTTTAATTGGCACACCAGCATCCATTAATGCTAATGATGTTCCACAAACAGTAGCCATTGAAGATGAACCGTTAGACTCTGTAATCTCTGAAACTACCCTAAAAGTATAAGGAAAAGCCTCTTTTGATGGCAATGAAGAATGAATAGCTCTCCAAGCTAATTTACCATGTCCTATTTCTCGTCTACCAGTTCCTATTCTTCCTGTTTCACCTACTGAAAAAGGAGGAAAATTATAATGAAGCATGAATCTTTCTCTTTGCAAACCATCTAAACTTTCAATTCTTTGCTCATCATCAGATGTACCTAGGGTAGCTGTTACAATTGCTTGTGTTTCTCCTCGAGTAAATAATGCGGAACCATGAGTTCTAGGTAGAATACCAACCTCACAAGAGATAGGTCTCACATCAGATAAGCCTCTGCCATCAATTCTATTTTTATTTTTTAATATATCAGTTCTCACAATTGATTTTTCGATCTTTTTAAGTTCAGAATTTACATCTAGATCTGTATAATTTTCATCTTCTTCATAAAGTTTTTTAGCTTTATCAGTAATCTCTGAAATTTGATTTGATCTATCCTGTTTATCTCTTGTTGCAAAAGCTTTTTTAAGATCTTCTGTAAAAGTTTTCTCAAGTTTTTTCTTTACTTCAGATAGATCCTTTTTTTCAACAGTCCACTCAGGTTTTCTACATTCTTTTGCAAGTTCCTCAATCATTTTGATTACAGGTACAAAGCCTTCGTGACCAAATTTAACTGCATTTAACATTTCTTCCTCGGTTAAACCATTTGCTTCAGACTCAACCATAAGAACAGCATCTTTTGTACCAGCTACAACTAAATCTAATTTTGATTTTTCTAAATCTGCCTTAGAAGGATTTAAAATATATTTTCCATCAATGAATCCAACTCTAGAAGCGCCGACTGGACCCATAAATGGCATTCCTGAAATAGCCAATGCTGCAGATGAGGCTATAATTGATAAAATATCTGCTTCATTTTCTTTATCATAAGAAATAACTGTTGGTAATAACTGAACTTCATTTTTAAATTCATCAGGAAACAAAGGTCTAATTGGTCTATCAATTAATCTAGAGATCAATGTTTCACTCTCAGTTGGTCTTGCTTCTCTTTTGAAATATCCACCTGGGATTTTTCCAGCTGCATAATATTTTTCCTGGTAATTTACAGATAATGGAAAATAATCCACATCAGGATTTACTTTTTTTGCTCCCACTACTGTTGCTAAAACAACTGTTTCTCCACATGTTGCAATAATTGCACCGTCTGCTTGTCTCGCCACTTTACCTGTTTCTAAACTTATCTTTTTTCCTTCTACTTCAATTTCCTTCTTGTATTCTTTAAACATTTCATTTCCATTTCTTTTCGTTCTTTTCGTTCCATTTCGTTCTATCTATCTTGATTTTTATTTTCTTAAATTCAATTTCGACAGTACATTTTTGTAAGAGTCCATCTTGTTTCTTTTAAGATAATCTAACAATTTTTTTCTTCTATTAACTGCTTTCAACAATCCAACTGATGAATGTTTATCTTTTTTGAATTGTTTTATATGTTTAGAGAGAGACTCGATCTTCTCTGTTAGCAACGCTATCTGTATTTCAGATGACCCTGTATCTTTATCATGCATTGCTAATTCTTTTATATTTTTGTTCATGTGTTTTTCCTATTTATTAGATTGTTTAATTAAATTTTCTATTTTTTCTGCATATTCAAAAGACTCATCTTTTCTAAAAAGAATTTTAGGTAAGAATTTCATAATAACTTTCTGCGATAAAATTTTTCTTATTATATAGGAGTATTCTTTCAATTTTTGTATCGACTCTTCTGTGTTTTTGCCACCTAGCGGCAAAACATAAGCTTTTGCTATTTTTAAATCTTGACTCATTCTTACTTCAGTTACAGTTATAGTTTTTGTCTCTAAATCAGGTATTTTAGCTTCATTTCTTAAAAAAATCATGCTCAAAGATTGTTTGATCATTTCACCCACTCTCAATTGTCTTTGTGAAATTGGTTTTCCTATTCTATCAGTCATTATATTGATCTTTCCTTTGATGTAACATTAAATGCTTCAATTGTATCGTTTTTTTGGAAATCTACGTAATCCTTTAGAGTAATACCACACTCCTGACCATTATTTACCTGTTTTACTTGATTTTTTTCTCTAAATATTGACGCAATTTTTCCAGTATAAATTATTTTTCCATCTCTAATGATTCTTGCACTTGATGAACTCAAAATCTCACCATCTGTTACTTTAGATCCTGCT